>JAFAOS010000355.1 GCA_019247515.1 Chloroflexota bacterium
CCCAGCGCATCGACATCGAGTGCGTCGTGCGCGGTTACCTCGCCGGCAGCGGCTGGGCAGAGTACCGGCGCGACGGCACCCTGGCCGGCGAGCCACTCCCACCGGGCCTGCGCGAATCCGAGCGGCTCGCCCAACCCGTGTTCACCCCGGCGATCAAGGCCGACACGGGCCACGACGAGAACATCTCACGCGCGCGGCTCGCGTCCATGATCGGCGAAGACCTGGCGAAGCGTCTCGAACACCTGAGCCTCGCGCTGTACGCGGCAGGCGCGGACTACGCCGCCCGACGTGGCCTGATTCTGGCCGACACCAAATTCGAGTTCGGCCACCTCGACGGCGAGTTGATCCTCATCGACGAGGCCCTCACCCCGGATTCGTCGCGCTACTGGCCAGCCGACGACTACCAGCCGGGTCGACCGCAAGCCAGCTTCGACAAGCAATTCCTGCGCGATTTCCTCGAACAGAGCGGCTGGAACAAGCAGCCGCCGCCGCCATCCCTGCCGCCGGAGGTCGTCGACGGGACGGCCGCCCGGTACCAGGCGGCCCTCAAACGGTTGGCCGCGTGACGACGTTCGTCGCCGAAGTGCGCGTTATGCTCAAACCCTCCGTCAACGATCCGCAGGGATTGTCGATTCGGAACGCGTTGCACACGCTGGGGTTCGAGTCTGTCGCGGACGTCCGCGCCGGCAAGCTCATCGCGGTGACCGTGGAAGCATCCGACGCTGCTGCCGCCGAAGCGCAAGTCACCGCCATGTCGGACAAACTGCTGGCCAACCCCGTGATCGAGACGTTCGAGGTCAGCTTGCGCGAAGCGGGCGCGATTCCGCGCTCCGCCGCCTGAGGGCCTCGAGCACTTCGTTCGGCACCGCCTGGGCGCCCAGCCGCATGTGCCCATCGGCCGTACGCTTGCCATGGTCATCGGACCCACCCGAAACCAGCACCTCGAGCGCCTGAGCGACCTCCAGGTAGTGGCGGCTGCCCCAGCCCCCAGGAATCCACTGCCAAGCTTCGATCGCATCCACCCCAGCGCCGACAAACGCCGCGAGCGCGTCGGCATCCAGCAGCGGCTGGCCGCGTCTAAGCCTGGAGGGATGCGCCAGCGAGGCGACTCCGCCCGCGCCATGGATCAACTCGACCGCCTCGCGCACCGAATACGCGCGCGGCTCGGCGGCGGCCATCCGCAACAGACGCATGCCCGTTCCAGGCGGCGCGCCGCGCAGCACGCCGCCCTCCAGCATGCCCAGCACCAGGGCCGCGCCACCCGCGTATCGGTGCCGGTAGCGGTCCAGGTTGTCGCGTTCGAGGCGGCCGCCTACCCGTCGAATTGCCTCGAGGACCAGGTCCACGTGAGCCGCCATCAGTTCCTGCGCTCGCTTCAACGCCGCCAACAACCCCGGATTCGTCACGTCGAGGAAGTACCCGAGGATGTGGACGGCGCGCGGCCCCTCCCAGGCCGCCGTCATCTCGATACCGGGCACGATCTCCAGGCTCCTGGGGGCCGCGGCACGCGCCTCGTCGATGCCGGACAGCACGTCGTGATCGGTGATGGCGATCGCGCTCAGGTTGCGCTCCGCTGCCGCGGCCACCACGTCGCGCGGCGCCAGGCGTCCGTCCGAGGCCGTCGTGTGGACGTGGAGATCGATCAGCTCAGATCACGCCTTTGGTTGAAGGCACCGCGTCGCCGAGGCGCGGGTCGGGTCGGGTGGCGTCGTCGAGCGCGCGCGCCAGGGCTTTGAAGGCGGCCTCGGCGCGGTGGTGGTCGTTGTCGCCCGCCAGCAAGCGCACGTGCAACGCGAACCGACCGTCCATGGCCAGCGAATGCAGCAGGTGCGGGATCATCTCGCTGCTCAACCCACCGATCATCGGACCTCGAAAGGGCAGGTCGATGCTTGCCCACGGTCGGCCGCCGAGGTCGATCGCGACCTGGGCCAGGGCTTCGTCGAGAGGCACGAGCGCGTCGCCAAAGCGTCGAATCGCGCGCCGAGCGCCGAGAGCCTTGTCCAGCGCCTGGCCGAGCGTGAGGCCGACGTCCTCGGCCGTGTGGTGCTGGTCGACGTGCAGGTCGCCCTCGGCCTTCACCGTCAGGTCGAAGCGCGAGTGGCGGGCGAGGCTGTCGAGCATGTGGTCGAGAAAGCCGATGCCCGTGGCGATGTCCGCGCGCCCCGAGCCATCCAGGTCCAGGATGACCTCGACGCGGCTCTCGCGCGTCTCGCGGCGGACGTGTCCGGTGCGAGGCATGGCTACGCGGATGGTAGAGGAGCGCTTACTCGCGGCTCGGGGCTCGCCACACCCAACTGGCGCTTGAGCGCCTCGAATGTCCACGATCGATGCTCGAAGACATAGCGCACCTGGGTCGCCGACACCTCTCCCGCGCCCGCGCGCCGCAACGCCTCGACCGTGCGCAACAGCACGTCTTCGCCGACCACCACCGTCAGCGCGAACCAGCTGCCTTCGGTCGGCTGCTGGGGAAAGACGCGCGCGATGGTTGGTCCGCGCAGGCCGGCGACGCCGCCGCTGGCGAGGACACGGCGCGCGACGTCCTCGGCACTCTCGCCCTGGATATTGGCCGTGATCGACACGTGCTGGCGAGAGCGCAAGTACGCCTCCATGAGCTCGAGCAGCCCGCGCGTCGCCTCCAGGCGTTCGGGGTCGGCCTGGAGCTCGCGCCGATTGCCAATCAGGCACGCCTGCGACTCGACGACCACGCCGCCGACGATCGGTTTGAGGCGGTTCTCGCGTAAGGTCACGCCGCTCGAGGTGATGTCGCAGATGATGTCGGCGGTCTCGAGCGCGGGCGCGGCTTCGATCGCACCACTGACCTCGACCAGGGTGAAGTAGGTGATCCCGCGATCGAACAGGAACTGGCGCACCAGGTTGGCGTACTTGGTCGCCACGCGCAACTCGCGCCCCGCCGCACGCAGTTCGACCGCTACCTCGGCCAGGTCGGAGACGGAGGTCACGTCGACCCAGCCTTCGGGTACGGCGACCACCAGCGAACATCGTCGAAAGCCAAGCTCGCCGTACACCACGACGATTTCATCTTCCTCAGAGCGGTGCTCGGCGACGATGTCATAGCCGGTGATACCCAGGTCGACCGAGCCGGCGTTGACTTCGTCGAAGATGTCGGTCGCCCGCTGGAAGACGACTTCCGCCGCGCCGCCGGGCAACCCGCGCATACGCGCGCGATACTGGCGCGGGTTGCTGCGGTCGATGCGCAGTCCACACTGACCCAGAAAGCCCAGCGTGTCTTCCTCCCAACCTTTGGACGGCAGCGCAATGCGCAGGACGCTCATGCCACCGCGCTCCGAACGGCGTCGACCAGACCCGTCAGCGGCACGCGCGTCTCCTCTCGGCGGCGCAGGTCGCGCACGACGACGGCCCCCTCCTGCCGTTCGCGCTCGCCGACGATCACCACCAGGTCGATGCCCGCCCGGTCGGCGTAGCGCAGCGCCGACCGCACTCCCCGCAAACGCACGTCCTGCTCGACCGCCAGATTCTCGAGTGTGCGAAGCTCGCGGGCCACGCTCAACGCGCTGGGGTGATCCGCGCTGGTGACACCCGCGACCAGGACGCGCCGACGGCTGCCGACGTCATCGCGCGGCGCGATCAGGTCGAGTCGTTCGAGGCCGTACTGGAAACCGCACGCCGGCACGGCTTCTCGGCCGCCGAGCGCGCGGGCCAGGTCGTCGTAGCGGCCGCCGCCACACAACTGAAGCGGACCTTCGTTCGAATCCGCGTAGATCTCGAACACCAGGCCGGTGTAGTAGCGCAACCCGCGGGCGAGGCTCAGGTCGACTTCGACCTCGACTTCGGGTCCGAGTGGGCCGTAGGCCCGCAGCAGGTCGAGTGCGCCGAGCACCTCGTCAGCGGGTTCGGTGCTCAAGCCGTGCTTTTCCAGAACCGACCGCAAGTCGGTCTGCAGGCGCTCGGGCGGTCCAGCGGCGGCGTGCAGCGCGGCGACGAACTCGAACGCCGTGCGCACCTGGTCGGTGGGGTCGGGTCGGCGGGCTCTGGCGAGCAGGCGCTGGATGATGGCGCTCGGCTGACGCGCGCCGCCCTCCACGGGCAGGCTCGCGCGGCTCAGGATATCGGCCGCGATGGCGGTCGCCTGGTCCTGAGGCAGGCTGGCCAGGCCCGGTGGTAGCTCGCTGACCGCGCCGTTCGCGTGGCCCGCGTCGGCGCCGAGCAGCCCTGCGACGCGGGCGATGGCCGCGTCCAGGTCGACGCGGCCCCTCGCGATGGGTTCCATCTGGTCGAGCACCAGGCTCTGGGCGTGGTCGGTCATGCCGAGCGCGCCGAGCAGCTGGAGCGTGGCGCCGAGGTGTCCGACGACGAGTCGATAGCGCGTGATGCCCACCGCCTCCAGGCCCGCGCAGGCCAGGTGGAGGACCTCCGCGTCCGCGGCCGCGCCGGATGCGCCGATCAGCTCCAGGCCGAGGACCGTGAACTGGCGTGAGCGACCGCGCGAGGGTCGCTCGTAGCGGAAGATCGGCCCGGAGTACTGCACGCGCAGCGGCAGCCCGTGGCCCTGAAGCTGGTCGACGTAGGCGCGGATCACGCTGGCGGTCACCTCGGGTCGCAGGCAGAGACGGCGATTCCAGTGCGAGAACGAGTACATGCGCGCCACGATCTCGTCGCCCGACTTGCGCAGGAACAACTCGAGCGGCTCGATGATCGGCGTCTGCATACCCTGGTAGCCGAAGCGCTCCAACTCGTCGCGCAGCCGCGACTCGAGGCGGCGCAGACGCGCGTCCTCCGGCGGCAGAACGTCGGTCGTGCCGCGCACGCGCTGAATCACCGGCGCCGAGCGTTCGCCAAGCATGCTGTGCGTGAGAATAGCCAATCTCTCCGATGCGAGGGGGTTACGACGCTGACACCCGATCTCGTGTCGGTATGTTCTAAACCGACTTCCTTTCACAGGCGTGACACGCGATCGGCCGACAGGCGCTAGGGGCTAAAGTGATCTCGTGGGTACGCGGCAGCATGATGCAGCCCAGGGTCTGGTCGAATACGGCCTGATCATCGCTCTCGTCGCCGTGCTGGCCATCGCCGCTCTGATCATTTTCGGCCCCGCCGTCAGCAGCTTCGCGGCCAGGCTGGGCGGGTCCGGCTAGCGCGGGAGCCGTCGAAGATCGCCCACTATTCCCCGCCCTACGCTCCCGGTCGCCGCGCGTGGCAGTCCGTGGTCGGCTCGTTCCGCGCCGTCGAGACCACGCCGAAGGGCGCCATCCTGCTCGGCCACGTCTGGCCGGTGTACGTGTTCGCGCTGCCGCTCGGGGTGCGGGCCTGGGGCCTGGCGCACATGCAGCGCGGCGGCTCGCTGTACGCGCAGGCCGTCTTCCTCCAGGAAACCGTGACCGTCGTGTTTCTGTCGCTGGTGGTCGTCCTGTTTGCGATCCGTCAACGCAGCCTCAGAGGCGCGCACACCACCTTCGTGCCTGGCCTGGTGGCGCTGCTCGGCACGTTCCTGTTGAACGTGGTCGGCTACCTCCCGATCGACGCCACGCGCAGCATCGACCTGCTGCTGGCCTCCAGCGTCGCGGTGATCGTGGGTACCCTGTGGGCCACCTGGAGCGTGGCGACACTGGGCCGCTGCTTCGGCCTGTTTCCCGAGGTGCGCGGGCTGGTCACGCGCGGCCCATATCGGCTGGTGCGCCACCCGGTGTACCTGGGCGAGATCGTCTCGGCCGTTGGCCTGATGCTGGCCAGACCGCACGTGGTGCTCGTGCTGCTGTTCGTGGCGTTCGTGGGCCTGCAGTACTGGCGCACCGTCTACGAGGAGCGCGCCCTGTGCAACGCCTTCCCGAACGACTACCCCGTCTATGCCCGCCACGTCGCGCGGCTGATTCCAGGTGTCCTCTGAAACGGGTTAGTGGCCCGTGAGTTCCGGGTTCGCCATTATCTGGCGTCCCCATGATGGTTGGATCGCCGGTCGGGTCCGAGCCTGAGTCGCTGGCGGCATCGGCGCATCCACGGTCCAGGCGCCGAAACTGGCTCTGGCGGCACTGCTGGCTGCTCGGCTTCCTCGCGCTGGCGCTGCTCGTCGGCGAGCTGCCGCACCTGCTCGCCGCGTGCTGCGCCCCGGCGGGCGCGACGGGCCTGGGCACCGCCTGGTTCGTCACCGACTTCGCCCAGTACGAGTCGGCGATGCGTCAGGGCGCCGAGCAGCCCGGCTGGCTGATCCACGATCCGTTCACCGCTGAGCCCCACCCGCCGGCGTTCATGTTCCCGCTGTACGTGGGCATCGGCAAGCTGGCAGCCAGCCTGAACCTGCTGCCAATGGCCGTCGAGCAGCTCGTCGAAGTCCTCGCGCGCGCCCTGCTGGTGCTGGCCCTGTGGCGATTCTGCCGAGCGTTCGCGCGCGGCAAGGCCGCGGCTCGCTGGGCGTTTGGCCTGGCCCTCTTCGCCAGCGGCTTCGAGCTGCTCGCGCTCCTGGTGGGCGGCTACCAGGGCAGCTGGTCGTACGAGATGAACGGTCTGGGATTGTTGCTGGCCGCGCCGCACGTGCCGCTGGCGATGGCCGCGACCCTGGAGCTGGCGCGCGAGGTACTGCGGCCAAAGGCCGGGCTCGCGGCGTGGTGGCTTGTCAAGATCGGGCTTCTGTCGATGGCGGTGTCGCTTCTCCAGCCATTTCACCTGCCGGTCCTGCTGGCGGCGGCGGTCGTCAGCGCGCTGAGCTTCTGGCTGAGTCGCCGCGGCCTCACGAACCTGGTGGCCGCACTCGTCGCGATCGGCGCGGCGCTGCCCGTCCTCCTGGGGAACGTGGCGACTTTCAGTCTCGAGCCATTCTGGGCCAACACCTATAGCCTCCAGAGCCTGTTGCCGAGTCCCGCCCCGCACGAGCTGCTGATCGACCTCGGGGCGACGCTGGTCCTGGCGCTGCTCGGCGCCTACGCGCTGCGCGGGCGTGTCGCGCCGTTCGGTCTCGTGCTGTGGCTGCTGCTGGCGCTCATCGCGATGTACCTGCCAGTGCCATACCAGCGACGGCTGAGCTTTGGCATCGTGCCCATGCTCGCCGTGCTCGCGGCGAACACGCTGGTTGTCGGGACCACGCGGCTCCATCCGCGATGGTCGGTTGGGGTCCGCCTGGCGACGCTGGCACTCGCGGCGAGTAGCACCGTGCTCGTGCTGGCCAGCCTGGTGTCTGCCGGCCTGCACAACACCCCGCTGCCGATGTACCGCTCGACCACCGACCTGGACGCCGCCGCGTTGTGGCTGAACACCCAGGCAACCCCGAGCGACGTCATCCTGGCTGACTGGGACGCGTCGAACTACCTGGCCCCGCGGACGCCGGCGCGCGTCTACGGCGGCCACACCGTGGCGACACTGCACCCTGACCAGAAGCGGTTCGCCATGGCCACCGTATTTGCCCATCCAAGCAGCCTGCTCATTGCCCGTCAGCTGGGCGCACAGTGGCTCGTGTATGGCCCGGACGAGGCCGACCTGTCCAGCCCACCCGATCCCGTGTTCCAATCGGGAGCGGTGCGGGTGTACCGGGTGGGGTGATGCGCCGCGTTCGAGTCGTCAATCGCACGCGAGACGCGCTCCTGGCCGAGCAGGCGGAGCTCGCCGACAACCCCTGGACCCGCTTCGTCGGCCTGATGGGTCGCCGCGAGCTGCCCGCCGGCACGGGCCTGGTCCTGAAACCTGGCGGCGGCATCCACATGTGGTTCATGCGCATCCCGCTCGACGTCGTGCACGTCGACAAGCGCGACCGGGTGACGCACGTGCTGCGCGGCATCAAGCCCTGGCGCTTTGGACCGCTGTTCGTGGGCAACAAGCTGGCGTTCGAGCTACCGGTCGGCGCGGCCGACGGCACGCAGGTCGGCGACGAGATTGAAATTGAACCGCTCGAGGTGACGGACTCGAACATAAAGTGAGCCATGCTCGATGCCATCCGCCGCGTACTCGGCGAGGCGCTGTTTCCCTCGCGGTGCATCGGCTGCCAGCGGCGGGGCACGGCATTGTGCGCCGGCTGCCGCACGGCGCTGCCGTACTTGCCGCGCGGGCTGTGTCCACGCTGTGCCACACGCCGCGGCGCCGCCGCGTGTCGCGGCTGCGGGCACCTGTCGTCGGCGCTCAGCGCGATCCACGCCGCTTTCGCCTATGAGGGTGCCGCGCGCAACGCGGTGGTGACCTTGAAGTTCAGATCGGGTCGCTACCTGGTGCCGCTCATGGGTGAGCTGCTTCGCGAGAGCCTCGCGGTCCGCCCTCTCGTTGCGGACCTCGTGGTCCCGGTGCCGCTGTCGGGCGCGCGGCTGCGCTCGCGCGGCTTCAACCAGGCTGCGCTGCTGGCAGGATGCGTGGCGCCCGCCGTTCGTGGGGTGCTCGCCGAAGACGTCCTGTCGCGCGCCGACCGGCCGGCGCAGCGAACGCTCACCGCGGCGCAACGGCGGTCCAATCTGGAGGGCGCCTTCGCCTGCGCGCGGGGCCTGGAGCTCGCGGGCAAGCGCGTGCTGCTGGTCGACGACGTCGTCACCACCGGCGCGACGGTCTCAACCTGCGCGGATACACTGGCCCGTGCCGGCGCGGGCAGCGTACGCGTGCTCGCCTTCGCGCGGGATTTGTAGCTCTTCGATGTTGTTTGCTTCCGAGCATCCACTCGTCCGCCACAAGGTGGCCCTGCTCCGCCACGTGGACACGCAGCCCAAGAAGTTTCGCGAGCTCGTCCGCGAGCTGTCGATGCTGCTGTGCTACGAGGCCACGCGCGACCTCGCGCTGATCGACGAGGTCGTCCCCACGCCGATGGGCAGCGCCGCTGGCCAGCGGCTGCGCACCAAGATCGGGCTGATCCCGATCCTGCGCGCGGGGCTGGGCATGGTCGAGGGCGTCCTGGAGATGATCCCGACCGCCGAGGTGTGGCACATCGGCCTGTACCGCGACGAACGCACGCTGCACCCGGTCGAGTACTACAACCGACTGCCAACGCCCAATCGCGTGCAACTGTCGCTGGTGCTCGATCCGATGTTGGCCACGGGTGGGACGGCCGTGGCGAGCGTCGACATTCTCAAGCGCTGGGGCTGCGAGCGGATCAAATACCTCGGCCTGATCGCCGCCCCCGAAGGAATCAGCCGCCTGAGCCGAGCCCACCCCGACGTGCCAATCCACGTCGCCGCCGTGGACGACAAACTCAACGACATCGGCTACATCGTTCCCGGCCTCGGCGACGCGGGAGATCGCCAGTTCGGCACCGGGTAAAAACAGGCTCTGAGCATGCTCAGAGCCGTGATGTGCCTGTGAGTGGTTCTGCTAAACTGAGCGTGCGCGGCGCGGAAGGGCATGGCGAACCGCACAACGCCTCCTGTTACGACGTTCCAGGCGTTGGCCGTGGCGTCCCAGTTCGGCATCACACTGGCTGTCTGCGTCGTGCTGGGATACTTCGCGGGACACTGGCTTGACGACCGCCTCAATACGGCCATCATCTTCACCCTCATAGGCGTCCTGCTCGGCCTCGTGGCAGCCGTACTCAATACCGTTCGACTGTACCGCGCCCTCCTGGGCAAGGTTGAGTTCGACAAGCATGCGCAGACAACGAAGTCCGCGCCAGGAGCCAATGATGGCAACCCCTTGGATGAAGAAGCTGACTAACCCGATCACCCCCATATACAGCCCCAAAGCTAGCCGCTGATGGAGCACCTGCTCTCAGGCGCTGGCTTGTTCGCGCAACCCGCGGGTGTGCAGAACCGCGAGGCAACCACCGCGGCGCCGTCCCCGCCACCGGAGGTGTTGCTGCATATTGGCCCGGTGGCGGTCACCAACACCATCTTCACCGCCTGGATCGTCATCATCATCCTGGTGTTGTTCGTCTACTTTTCAGTGCGGCGTATGCGTGATGTCCCATCGGGCGCGCAGAACTTCTGGGAGCTGATCGTCGAACTGTGGGTCGGCGTGAGCGAGCGGACGATGGGCCACCGCCGCGCGCGGCGTTTGATGCCGCTGGTGGCGACCGCGTTCCTGTTCATCCTTTTTTCGAACTGGTTCGGCACGCTGCCCATCAGCTACCTGTACATCCAAACGCCCGAGGGCGAGCAGGTGCCGATCCTGCGTTCCCCGAACAGCGACCTGAACGTCACGGCGGCGATGGCCATCTTGATGATCGTGCTGTGCGAGGTCTTCGAGTTCCGATCACTGGGGGTCGGCGGTTACTTGAAGGGCCTGTTAATCCCGAACCCGATGCGCTGGCTGGAGATTTTCACTCGGCCCCTGTCGCTGGCTTTTCGGCTCTTTGGCAACATCTTCGCCGGTGAAGTATTGTTGGCCACCATCCTGGTCGTTGCGCCGTACGTCATGTTCGTGTTCATCGGCCTGGAGTTGTTCGTCGGGATTATCCAGGCGTTGATCTTCTCGATGTTGTCGCTCGTGTTCTTGAGTATCGCTACCCTTCACGAAGACGCCCACGGTGGGCACAACGAAGACGAAGGCGAATTCGAGCAGGTTACACATGGTGCGCCTGTCTAAAGCTAAACTTACGCCCCCGAACTGGAGGTACTAACAAGCGTGTTTGTCGATCTCGGTTTCTTCGCACAGGCTGCGACCAGCACCGCACCCAATGTGTGGGCACCTGCCCTGGCCATCGGCCTCGGGGCTATCGGACCAGGCATTGGCGCGGGTTACGGTGTCGGTAAAGCCATGGAAGCCATTGGTCGCAACCCCGAGGTCATCGGGCCGATCCTGGTGCCGTTGCTGATCGGTCTCGGCTTCGTCGAAGCCATCGCTATTTACGCGCTGGTCATCGCGTTCATCCTGGTCGGCAAAGTCTGATAGATCGCTTTCGAGGTCGCGCATGGAAGCTGTCACCGGCACGCTCGGGCTGAACTGGAACGGTCTGCTTTGGCAGACGGCCAACTTCCTGGTCCTGTTGTTCTTGCTGCGCCTGTTCCTGTTCAAGCCAGTGATGGGCATGCTGGATGCGCGCGCTCAGCGCGTGCGCGACAGCATGGCGCAGTCCGATCAGGCGCGTCGCGCGGCCGAGCAGGCCGAGGCCGATCGACAGAGCCTGCTCGCCGAGACCCGACGCGAAGCTGAACAGATCCGCGCGCGGGCCGACGAACAGGCCAAGCGCATCCTGGCCGACGCGGAATCGCGCGCACACGAGCGCCAGCAGCAGATCGAAGACCAGGCCGAAGCTTCGGCGCGCCAGATCGAGGAGCGCGTCATGGCCCAGGTTCGGGCCCAACTGGCCGACCTGGTCGTGACCGGGGTGGACCGCGTGACGCGCGGCGCGCTCGATGCCAATGCCCAACGCGGGCTCGTCCAGCAGTTCCTGACGACCAGCGGAGATCGTGCCCGCTAGCGCGAGCGAGCGCCGCTACGCCAGCGCCGCGTTCACCGTCGCGGGGAGGACCAACGAGTACGACACGTGGCTGTCGGTACTCGGGGAGGTCGCGCGCGTGTTGCGAATGCCGAGCGCGCGGGCGGTCTTCCTCAGTCCGGCGGTGCCCGCCGCGCAGAAAGCCGCCGCGCTGGATCGCATCATTCCCGATGCGCCGCGAGTCGTGCGCAACTTTCTGCACATCCTGGTCGACCGCGATCGACTCGACCAGGTGCCGGGCATCGTCGAGGCGTTGCGCGAGCTGATCAACATCCAGCGCGGCATCGTCACCGCCGAAGTCACGACCGCGGTGCCGCTCGACTCCGCGATGGAGCAGGTAGTCGCGCAGCGTCTGGCGGCGCATCTCGGACGCGAGCCGCGGCAAGTGACGATCCGCGCGCGGGTCGACCCGGCCATCATCGGCGGCGTCGTCGCGCGCGTGGGCGACCAGGTCATCGACGACAGCGTGCGAGGCCGGATCGAGCGCTTGAGACGCACGCTGGCAGGCTAGAACTCAGAACGGAGCAACGCGACCACCATGGCTGCCCCAACCGAAGAAATCAACTCCATCCTCGTCCAGCAGATCTCGAACTTCGGTTCGGCCGTCGAAACCCGCGAGGTCGGCTCCGTCGTCCAGGTGGGCGACGGTATCGCCCGCGTCTACGGTCTCGGCAACGTCGGCGCCCTGGAGCTCGTCGAGTTCACCAAGCAGCACGTGATGGGCATCGCCCTGAACCTGGAAGAAGAGTCGGTCGGCGTCATGGTTGTCGGCCCGTACACCGACATCGAGGAAGGCGACGAGGTCCGCCGCACCGGCCGCATCGCGTCTGTGCCCGTCGGGCCCGAGCTGATCGGGCGCGTGGTCAACCCGCTCGGCGAGCCACTCGACGGCAAGGGACCGCTGCCCAGTTCAATGCCCACCCGCCCGGTCGAGGTGATCGCGCCGCGCGTGGTGCTGCGCTCGCCCGTCAACACGCCGGTGCAGACCGGCATCAAGGCCGTCGACGCCATGATCCCGATTGGCCGCGGACAGCGCGAGCTGATCATTGGCGATCGTCAGACCGGCAAGACGGCGGTGGCGCTCGATACGATCATTAACCAGCGCGGGGGCGACCTGATCTGCATTTACGTCGCGGTGGGCCAGAAGGCGTCGTCCATCGCCGAGGTGGTCAACATCCTCGAGCAGGAAGGCGCGATGGAGCACACCATCGTCGTCGCCGTCTCCGCCCAGGACCCCGCACCGCTGTGGTACCTCGCCCCGTTCGCCGGCTGCGCCATGGGCGAGTACTTCATGTGGGAAGGCAAGGATGCGCTGATCGTCTATGACGACCTGAGCAAGCACGCATGGGCCTACCGCCAGATCTCGCTGTTGCTGCGTCGGCCAGCGGGTCGCGAGGCGTACCCCGGCGACGTCTTTTACCTGCACTCGCGGTTGCTCGAGCGAGCGGCGAAGCTGTCCGACGAGTACGGCAGTGGTTCGCTGACCGCCCTGCCGATCATCGAGACGCAGGCCAACGACGTCTCCGCCTATATTCCGACCAACGTCATCTCGATCACCGATGGACAGATCTACCTGGAACCCGACCTGTTTTACGCGGGCGTCCGCCCCGCGTTGAACGTCGGCATCTCGGTGTCGCGGGTGGGCTCGTCGGCGCAAACGCGGGCGATGAAGCAGGTCGCGGCCAAGATGAAGCTCGAGCTCGCCGCGTTCCGCGAGCTGGCCGCCTTTGCCCAGTTCGCGTCCGACCTGGACCGCACCACGCGCGCGCAACTGGAGCGCGGCCTGCGCTCGCAGGAAGTCCTCAAGCAACCCCAGTTCGAGCCGTTTTCGCTGGCGAAGGAAGTCACGATCATCTACGCGCTGACCAACGGCTACCTGGACGACGTCGAGCTGGACAAGGTGCGCACGTGGGAGAACGAGTTCCACCGCTTCATGGAAACCGCCCATCCCGAGATCGGCGAGACGATCATGAAGGACAAGACGCTCTCCGACGAGACGATCAACGCGCTCAAAACCGCGATCGACGAATTCAAACAACAAGTCGTGCTATGAGAAGGTTAATTGGGCGGAGCAGCGACTGATCGTCCATGCCTTCTCTGAGGGATATCCGGAGAAGAATACGTTCGATTCGGAACACCGCCAAGATCACCAAGGCGATGGAGCTGGTGGCTGCTTCGCGTTTGCGGCGGGCGCAGATGCGGGTGACGGCGGCTCGGCCGTACGCCGAGGCGATGCGGGCGCTCATGGCGGAGCTTGGCGGCATCGCTCCGTCGGGCAGCGAGGCGCTGCACCCGTTGCTGGTCCAGCGCGAGGTCAGCCGCGTCGGCGTGCTGCTCGTCACCCCGGACCGGGGACTGGCGGGTGCGCTGAATACCAACATCATCCGCCGCGGCACCGAAATCATCCTCGAGAACGAGCGCGGCGACGTGCAGGCCGTCCAGGTGGTGACGGTCGGGCGCAAGGGTCAGGATTTTCTGGCCAGGCGCGGCCGCGAGCTGACGGCCACGTTCACCGGAATCGTCGACCGCGTGACCTACGACGACGTGATCCCGATCGCCCGCGTCATCATCGACAGCTTCGTGACCGGCGCCGTCGATCGCGCGGTACTGGTGTACCCACGCTTCGTCTCGACGCTCAGCCAGCGACCCGAAGTCGTGCAGTTGCTGCCGATCGAACCGCCACAGGCCACAGAAACCGAGCAGCGCCAGAGACTCGACTACATCTTCGAGCCCGATCCGCAGAGCATCCTGGAAGAGCTGCTGCCGCGCTACATCGAAGTCCAGATCTACCAGGCAATCCTCGAGACGGCGGCGTCGTTCTTCAGCGCCCAGATGGTCGCCATGCGGAATGCGACCGACAACGCAAATGACCTCGTTCAGAGCCTGTCGTTGACGTACAACAAGGTGCGCCAGGCCAACATTACGCGTGAAGTTACCGAGATCGCTTCGGCGGCCGAAGCCATGGCCGCCGCGAGCAGAAGATAATCGGGGAGAACCATGACCCTCACAGCCGAGCCACAACCCGCAACCGCGGCCCCATCGACGACGGGGCGCATCACTCAAATCATCGGTCCGGTGGTGGACGTGCAGTTCCCGCCCGAGCGACTGCCCGAGATCTACTACGCGCTCGAGGTGGATTTGAGCGCCACCGTCTCGACTGGTGACGAGGACAAAGCCGGCGAGGACGCGGCCATGAAAGGCGTCGAATCGGCGACCGGCAATCTCACTCTCGAAGTGCAGCAGCACCTGGGCAACGACGTCGTTCGAGCGGTAGCCATGGGTCCGACGGATGGCCTGCGGCGCGGCCTCGAAGTGGTCAACACCGGCGCGCCGATCAGCGTGCCGGTCGGACCCCCCACGCTCGGCCGTCTGTTCAACGTGCTGGGTGAGCCGATCGACAACAAAGGTGGCGTCGACGGCGCCGAGCGGTACCCGATCCACCGCCCCGCCCCGTCCCTGGTCGACCAGGCGGTCCAGCCCGAGCAGTTCGAGACCGGCATCAAGGTCATCGACCTGATCGCCCCGTTCCGCAAAGGCGGCAAGATCGGCATTTTCGGTGGCGCGGGCGTCGGCAAGACGGTCATCATCCAGGAGCTGATCCGCAACGTCGCCCAGGAGCACGGTGGGTATTCGGTGTTCACCGGTGTGGGCGAGCGCTCGCGTGAGGGGAACGACCTGTACCGCGAGATGGAAGAGTCCGGCGTGCTGGACAAGGTCGCCCTGGTTTTCGGTCAGATGAACGAGCCGCCAGGCGTGCGGCAGCGCGTCGGCCTGACTGGTGTCACGCTCGCCGAGTTTTTCCGCGACGAGGGCCGCGACGTGCTCTTGTTCATCGACAACATTTTCCGTTTCACCCAGGCTGGCTCCGAAGTCTCGGCGTTGCTGGGCCGCCTGCCGAGCGCGGTCGGCTATCAGCCGACGCTGGCCAACGAGATGGGCCAGCTGCAGGAGCGCATCACCTCGACCAAGCGCGGCTCGATCACCTCCTTGCAGGCGATCTACGTGCCTGCCGACGACTACACCGACCCCGCGCCAGCCACGACATTCGCGCACCTGGACGCGACCATCACCCTGGAACGCGCCATCACTGAACGCGGCATCTATCCCGCGGTCGACCCGCTCGGTTCGGTGAGCTCGATTCTGGCGCCGCGTGTGGTCGGGGAAGAGCACTACAACAC
Organism: Chloroflexota bacterium; assembly: GCA_019247515.1. Lineage (GTDB taxonomy): Bacteria > Chloroflexota > UBA6077 > UBA6077 > CF-72 > CF-72. Next base: position 15,490 of record JAFAOS010000355.1, read on the forward strand.
CGCCCGCGAAGTGCAGCGGGTGCTGCAGAAGTACAAGGACCTGCAGGACATCATCGCCATCCTCGGCATCGACGAGCTGTCCGACGAAGACAAGCTGACGGTGCAGCGCGCGCGACGCATCGAGCGCTTCTTCTCACAGCCCTTCAACGTTGCCGAGGTGTTCACGGGCGTGCCCGGCAAATACGTCTCCGTCGCCGACACGGTGCGGTCGTTCAAAGAGCTGCTGGAAGGCAAGTGGGACCACCTGCCCGAGCAGGCGTTCATGTATGTCGGCACGATCGAGGAGGCGGCGCAAAAAGCGGAGAGTCTGTAGGCTCGAGTACCTGCGGCATCGAGGAGGCAGCTTGGCCACGACTGAGCTCCGCGGCTCGGCTCCAGAGGCCCAAACACCTGCACCAGTGCCGCACGCTGCCCGATCGATCCAGAGCGCGGTCGTCCAGCTGGTCGACCCGCGTGAAACGCTGCTGCCCCTTCTGGAGGGCCTCTCTGGCGCGCTGGGCTACCGACGCGCGGCGGTAGCGCTGTACGACCCGGACCGTCAGGCGCTGCGCGGGACGGTCGGCCTGAACGTGCCCGATGCGCTGGTCGAATCGCTCGAGATGCCGCTGAGCGAAGCCGAAAACCCGATGGTGATCGCCTTGTGCGAGGACGTACCAGTCCGGGTGGATGACGTGGGCACCCAGACGCATCCAGGCGAGGATGCCCTCAGGCTCTTGCGGGAAATGGAGTTCTCGAGCTTTGCGGTGGTGCCGCTCCGCGCCAGCTCCGGACAGTTGGGTCTCGCGAGGTGGCAGGGTCGCGACGTCCAGTCCCTCGGCGTGATCATCCTCAGCAAGACCGAGCCGATCACCGACGCGGACATCGAGCGTCTCATGCCGTTCGTCACCCAGGCCGGCGCCGCGCTGGTGCGCGCCAGCGACGTCGAGCGCCTGCGCGGCTCGAGCGAACAGCACGCCATGGAAGAGGAATGGCTGTTCTGGATGATCAACAGCTTCGCGGACCCGGTCGTGCTGGCCGACGCGAACAACGACATCATCCTGCAGAACACGCGCGCCGAGTCGCTGTTCAAGTCCCATCCCGAGGACACCGAGGGCAAGCGCCGCGCAATCTGGATGAACAACTTCCTCTTTACCTCGGCACTCGGTGCGGGTGTCCTGGAACAGAGCTCCACGGGCCGTTCGACACACGACCTGACACTGGTCGATCCCATCGAGGGCACGGAGCTGCTGTTCGAGATGCGCACGCGGCCGGCGACCAATTGCCTGAGCGGCGCGCGCGGCACCGTCGCGGTTCTCACCAACATCACCGACCTGCGGCGCGCCACCGAGCAGGTGACCCAGGGCGTCCACCGCTTGCAGACGGCCGAGGAGGAGATCGGCCTCGAGCGCGATCGTCTGAACCTGGTGCTGCGCAGCGTGCCGAACCCGATCATCCTGCTCGACGTCGACAATCAGCCAATCCTGATGAACCACGAGGCGCTGCGTTTGTTCGACGCCTCCAGGCTGGACAGCCGCCGCGGCCCCCAGGCGCAGATCGCCATCGCCAACGAAGGCCGGTTCACGGCGTTCGTCTCGCAGCTGCGACTCGATCCAGCCCGGGGCATGAGCGGCGAGATTGTGGTCGACGACCCCGACAGCCGCGAGCAACTGACCATGTCCGTGACCTCGACCGAAGTGCGCGACGAGCTTGGCGCCATGGTGGCCACGGTGTTGGTGATGCAGGACGTCTCACGGCTGCGCGAGTTGGAGCGGCGCCGCATCGAGCAGATCCTGTTCGACTCCGAGAAGCTGGCCGCCACGGGCCGTCTGGCCGCCTCGATCGCTCACGAGATCAACAATCCGCTCGAAGCCATCAAGAACTCGCTATATCTCCTCACCAACAAGACCCCGCCCGACGATCCGAATGCCAAGTTTCTGCAGATCGCCACTCGAGAAACGGACCGTGTGTCGCGCATCTTGCGTCAGATGCTCGGGTTCTATCGCCCGCCCAAGATGGAGCCGGCGGATATCAACCGCCTGGTCGAGGACTCCGAGAGTCTGATCGAAAAACACCTGCGACAGAATGGGATCAAGCTCGACAAGGACCTGGACCCGACGCTGCCCCCGGTTATCGCTTCGGCCGATCAGATCAGGCAGGTACTGCTCAACCTGATGCTGAATGCGCAGCAGGCCATGCCGACTGGCGGCAGCCTGTTCGTGTCGACGCGGGTGTCGCACGGCGCAGACCCCGAGTTCCTGATGTCGGACTCGATACACATCCAGATTCGCGACACGGGTGGCGGAATCGCCCAGGAGCACCTGCCGCACATATTCGAGCCGTTCTTCTCAACCAAGGACGAAAAGGGAACTGGACTGGGTTTGTGGGTCTCGCAGGGCATCGTCCAGGCCCACGGTGGATCGATCAAGCTACGTAGTCGACCAGGGCGGGGTACGACCTTCACCGTCACCCTGCCCATCGGAGGCCCGGCCGACAATGGCGAGGGGTAGCCTGCTGGTCGTCGACGATGAAGAGAGCGTCGCGGTCACGATGGGCGCCATTCTCGAAATGGACGGCTACGAGGTGGCGATCTCGACCAGCGGCGCCGCCGCGATCCGCATGCTGCACGAGTCCGAGTTCGATCTGGTCCTGACCGACCTGCGACTGGATGACACGGACGGCCTGAGCCTCGTCGCAGAGGTCTGCCGCGTGCATCCGGAGACGGTCTCGATCATCCTGACCGGCTATGCCTCGCTCGAGTCCGCGATCAAAGCCCTCCGAGAAGGCGCCTACGACTACCTGATCAAGCCGTGCGACGTCGACGAGCTGCGCGCGGTTGTCGCGCGCGGCATCGAACGGCGGCAGCTTGGCCTCCAGCTCAGGGCGCGATTGGCCGAGCTCGAAGAGGCCAACACGACCATCCAGCGCATGAACGCCAACCTGCAGGAACGGATCGATCAGGCGACCGCCGAGCTGCAGACGAACCTCGAACAGCTCCAGCACCTGGATCGGCTCAAGTCGCGGTTTCTGTCGATGGCCTCACACGAGCTGAAGACGCCGCTGACGTCGATTTCAGGGCTCTCGCAGGTGCTGCTGCGGCGCATGCGTCGACGGCTGGAGGTCGGGCCGCCGACCGGCGGCGAGTGGATCGACGAGCAGCGGGGGCACGTCGAACGTCTTGAGCTGCTCAACTCGCAAACCGCGCGGCTTGGGCGACTGATCGACGAGCTGCTGGACGTCTCGCGCATCGAATCCGGCAAGCTGGACTTTCACTGGGCGCCGGTCGACCTGTCGGCGCTCGTGCAGGAGGTCGCGGACCGGCTGCAGATGACCACCCCGACGCACACCATCGTTGTCGACCTGGACCGCGTCACCGACCCGGTGGTGGCCGATCGCGATCATCTCGAGCAGGTGCTCGACAACCTGGTGTCCAACGCCATCAAGTTCTCGCCCGCGGGCGAGACCATCCGCGTCGGCTTGCAAGACACGCTGGAAGAGGTGGTGCTGAGCGTCTCGGATCGCGGCACCGGCATTCCCGAAGGTCAGCTCGAGGCCATCTTTGGCCTCTTCTATCAAGCCGAGGACCCGGTGTCGCGCCGCAGCGGCGGGATGGGGCTCGGCCTGTACATCTCGAAAGAGATCGTGACGCGTCACGGCGGTCGCATCTGGGCGGAGAGCCAGCCCAACGCGGGCAGCACGTTCAAAATCGCGCTCCCCCGGCGCAACACGCCCCTCCCGCCGCCCGCCAGCCGCTGGCGCGCGGGGACGCACTAACACAGCCATCGGAGCCGTGTTCGTCAGCATCCTCGGTGGGACGCCTAATGACTCCTGGAGACGCCGCCCTCGGCCGGTGTTACCTCCACCTGCCCCAGCACCAGGTGATCCGTTTTGCCATCGAACATCGACCGCGTGTCGCCGACATACATGCCAACCTCGAGCGTGTAGCTGCCCGCCGGTAGGTCCTGCGGAATGGCAATCCCGTAGTTATCCTCGATCTGCTCGCCGCGCTGCCAGCCTGTCGTCGGCCGCAGGTTGTCCGACGGTTCGGCGTCCCGCTGCGCGACCACCACCGACTTCGCATCCAGCAGGTGCGTGAAGACCTTCCAACGCGCCGCCGTCGGTCCATTGGCGTCGCGCCACACCAACTGCAGGTCGAGCGTGTCACCCGGCCGCAGCGTGCGCGATCCAATCCGGTACGCGTCGAGCACGATGCCGTTGTCGAGCGCGGCGTCCACCTTCTCTGTCGTGATGGCCGCCGACGGCAAACCGACGAGCTCCAGCTGCACCGAGCCGTACCACTGGTGCGTTGCCTGGAACCCGTTTGTCGCCAGCCAGTCGGCGATCACGCCCTTGGGATCGGCATCGGCCGCCGCCCACAAGACCAGCCAGATGCGGCCGTATTGCGAGCGCATGGCGTCCAACCGCTGGAGCGTGTCGTTGGCGTCAATAGGTCGCTCGGCCGGCAACCCGATGGTCGGCAAGTTGCCGTGATAGTAGTAGTTGAAAATTTCCGTCTGATTGGGCGCTACCAGCACGATAGCGTCGCCAGGCTGTGCGTCGCGCTCGATGGCGGCCACCATGCCGCGATAGTCGTCGCGGGCCAGGGAAGGGTCGAAGTACTGCGCGGACAAGCCAAAGTAGGCCGGCACGATGGCGATAGCCAGCAGCACCGGCGCCAGCGCAGGCCAATGCGCAACAAGCACGATGCCGAGACCCGCAAGCATCAACAAGCCAGGCAGGCCCACGACCAGGTAGCGGATCTCGAACAGGCCCGAACGGAAGCCGAGCCCGATGACCAGAGCCATGGGCAGGAGCCAGATGAGGGCGGCCAGAAGGAGGTTGTCCTGGGGGCGGTCGCGAGCGACGAGCGTGATGAGTATTCCGCCCAGGGCCAGCAACACCAGCAATGCGCCGCCCGACAGCAGCAGCTGGCTGCTGGCAACGCCTCCACCGTAGGCCGTCAGGGTCGCCAGGGCCAGTCCGATCGCGGTGCGCGGACTGGTATTCAGCGCGTGCGACTGCTGCTCGACGAAAGTTGGTAGCCAGGGCAGGAAAGCCAGCGCGATGACCGCGTTGGCGAGCAGCCAGGAAATCCACTCACGGCGCGTGCGGCTGCGCCAGGTGATCAGCGCGTGGAGGTTGACGGCGGCCAGCAGCGCAATGCCGAGATACTGCGAATACAGCGTGGCGATGCCCGCCAGGGCGTACAGCCAGTCGGCGCGGCGTGTGTACGCGTAGACCGCCAGGAGTCCGAGGGCGGTGACCTGCGCGTACATGCGCACTTCCTGGGAGTAGTACACGGCGAGCGGCGCCACGGCGAGCAGCAGCGCCGCGAGGGATGCCGCGAGCGTTCCGAACAGCCGCCGCGCGATCAGGAAAGTGAGGGCCACCATGGCGACACCCCAGACCGCCGAGAGCGACCGCAAGCCAAGCTCGGACGCGCCGAAGACCTCGGCCCAGGCCTTCAACGTCCAGTAGTAACCAGGCGGATGCGTGTCCATGGCCGCCGCGCGGACGATCTCAGGAAACGAGCGAGTCAGCTGGTGGGCGCTGATGCCTTCGTCGTACCAGAGGCTCTGCGCGTCGATGCGATAGAAGCGCAGCGCGGCGGCGACGACGGCGATCGCCGCGACAATAAGCAGCGGAAACGCTTTGAATGAGGATCGTGCCGCGGGCCGCTGGGTGTCAGATTGAGTGTCCCCGACAACGGCTGTGGCCATACCCGAGGAAGTAGTCTACCGACCGAGATTCGCCCCCAGCGGCTTACAGCTGGCTCACACTACGCTCCCTCTCCTTCTGGGAGAGGTGATTTATGCTGCGCGCGCTGCTCAACCATCCGCGGGCATCGGCTGCAGTACCACCGGTCCCGGCGCGCGCCGCGTCAGGCTCAGGATGAGCCCGGAGGCGAGCAGGCACAGCGCGCCCGCGGTCAGAAACGCCACCAGGTAGTCGCCCAGCCAGGTGTGGACGACGCCTGCCGCCACCGCGGCGAACGAGCCGCCAAGCTGGTGCGCCGCGAAGATCCAGCCGAACACCGGGCCGACCCGCTCCTTGCCGAACCGATCCGCCACCAGGCGAACGGTCGGCGGCACCGTGGCCACCCAGTCGAGGCCATAAAAGACGACGAAGGCGGCCAGCGCGGGCGCGCCGCTGGCGTACGCGGCGGGCAGGAACAGCAGCGCGATACCCCTCAAGGTGAAGTACCAGACCAGCAGCTTGCGGGCGTCGATGCGATCGGTCAACCAGCCCGAAAGTGTCGTGCCGACCAGATCGAAGGCGCCCATTGCGGCCAACATGCCCGCCGCGGTCACCTCGTCGAAGCCGTGTTCGACCGACGCGGGGATCAGGTGGACCGAGATCAGTCCCACTGTTGTCGCGCCGCAGATGGCAAAGCTGCCCGCGAGCAGCCAGAAGTCTCTGACCCGCGCGCTCTGAAACAGGGTGTCGACCGCGAGCGTGAACGGGTTGCCCTGCGTCTGCGCCGGAACAGGTGGCGCGGCGACTCGAGCACCATAGGGCGGCAGGCCCAGGTCGTGCGGATCGTCGCGCATGAAGAGCGCCACGAGCGCCGCGACGCCGATCGCGACTGCCGAGACGAGCAGCACCGCCGGCCGCCATCCCGCCGATTCGACGATGGCCGCCTGCTGAGGCAGAAAGATCAACTGACCGGTGGCGGTGCTGGCGGCGAAGATGCCGGTCACCAGTCCGCGCCGCCGCACGAACCAGCGTGTCGCGACGATGGCGCCCAGGACCAGGGCCATGGAGCCCGCGCCGAGGCCGACCAGGACGCCCCACAACCCGACCATCTGCCAGAACTGCGTCATGAACACCGACAGACCCGTGGCAAGCGCCAGCGTGATGAGCCCGGCGAGCATGACCTTGCGCACGCCGAAGCTCGAGACCAGGGCGCCGGCGAAGGGTCCGCACAACCCGTACAGCAGCAGGCTGACCGACAGCGCCACCGAGACGGTCGCGCGATCCCAGCCGAAGTCGTGCTCGAGCGGCAGCACCATGACCGTGCTGGTGGCGCGAATCCCGGCCGCGGCGAGCAACGCCAGGAAGGTGATGGACGCAATGACCCACGCGTAGTGGACTCGCACGCGCATTGGCTGTGGTGAGGGTAACCACCCCGTCAGACCGTCTATTCCTGAGCGATTGCTATCCTGTGGACGTGCCACTTCGGGTGCAGATCGTCACCGCCGAGCGCGAAGTGTTGGCCGAGGAAGGTGTGGACATGGTCGTCGCGCCGGGCTCGGAGGGCGTCGTCGGCATCCTGCCGCGCCACGCGCCGCTACTCACCACGCTGCAGCCGGGCGTGATTCGCATCAAGCGCGAGGGCTCCGAGGAAGCCATGTCGGTCGGCGGCGGGTTCCTGCAGGTCGCCCGCGATCAGGTGCTGGTCCTCGCCGACACCGCCGAGCGCGCCGACGAGGTAGACCAGGCACGCGCCGAAGACGCCCGCCGACGCGCACGCGAGACGCTGTCCGAAGCCGTCAACAGCGGTCAGCGGCTGCAAGCCGAGGCAGCGCGGGTCGCCCTGCGGCGCGCCGAGGTGCGCATCCAGGTCGCCCGCCGTCGTCGAGGCCCCGCCCGTCCTCAGCCTGGCGGCTGAGCCGGAACGATCGTCGGATACACTCCCCGACCGGTGTTCTCCAAGTACATCGGCATCGATCTGGGCACGGCCAACGTGCTCGTCTATGTGAAGGGCCGCGGCATCGTGCTCAACGAGCCGTCGGTGGTGGCGTACTCGGAGACGGACAGCCGCGTGGTCGCCGTCGGGTCGCACGCTCGACAGATGCTCGGGCGCACGCCGCGCCGGATCAACGTCAGTCGGCCGATGCGCGACGGCGTCATCGCCGACTACCTGGTGACCGAGGCGATGCTGCGGTACTTCATCGGCAAAGTTGTTGGCAAGTACTCGCTGTTTCGACCGATCGTCATGGTCTGCATCCCCGCTGGAGTGACCAACGTCGAATCACGAGCGGTGCTGGATGCCACGATTCAGGCGGGCGCGAAAGAAGCGCATCTGATCGCCGAGCCTCTGGCGGCGGCGATCGGCGCCAACGTGCCGATCTCCAGCCCCTCAGGCAACATGATCGTCGACATCGGCGGCGGCACGTGTGAGGCGGCGGTCATCTCACTCAACGACATCGTCGTGAGCAAGTCGCTGCGCATTGGCGGCAACAAGATCGACGAGATGATCGCCACCTACGCGCGCCGCAAGTACAACCTAATCATCGGCGATCGAACGGCGGAAGAGATCAAGTGGGCGATCGGCAGCGCGCTGCCGCTGGACCGCGAGCTGGAAGTCGAGATACGCGGTCGCGACACGATCGATGGGCTGCCCAAGACACGTCTGATGAATTCCACCGAGGTGACCGAGGCCATTTCCGAGGCGTTGGCGCAGATCGTGACCAGCGTCAAGGCGGTGCTCGAGGACACGCCGCCCGAGCTCGCGGCGGACGTCGCCGACAAAGGCATGATCCTGACCGGCGGGGGCGCGCTGCTGAGAAATCTCGATAGGCTGCTCAGCGTCGAGACAGGCGTGCCGGCGTACGTGGCCGATGACCCGCTAACGTGCGTGGCCATCGGCGCCGGACGCGCCCTCGAGCACTTCCCGATTTTTCGGGACTCGCTGACGCCGGTCTAGGACGGAGGGCTCCACCTCTCCCCCTGGGAGAGGGAGAGGCAGCGTGTCTTAGCCAGCGTCGGAGTTGTCGTCAGGCGGAGGCTCGTCGGACGGCGAGCTCTGGTCCGTCGGCGCGCTTTGATCGGGAGCCGGAACCGCTGTCGCAGTCGGCTGAGCCACGGTAGGCGTTGGCGCCGGAGGCGCTGTCGTGGGCGTCGCCGCGACCGTTGGCTGGGCGGTCGGCTGTGTCGTCGCCTGAGCGGGCGCGGGCGCAGCCGCGGAGCCGATGTCGTTGCCGGCACATCCACCCGCCAGTTCCAGCACGCCGATGTCCAGCGAGGTGCCCGACTGGACCGGCACGTAGGGTCGAGCCGCCGTCGTGCCGTCGTCGGCACTCGCCTGAATCGTGTACTGGCCTGGCGCCAGGGTGAGCAAGAAGTAGCCGTTGTTGTCAGTGCGATCCATATTGGGGTTGCCGCCCGCCACGCCGACGTTGACGCCCGTCATGGGGGTCTCGCTGCCGTTGACGCACTTGTCAACTTCGCCGACGAGTATGCCGGTGCCCGCAGGCGGCTGGCCCTGTTGCGCATTCGCCACTCCGATCGTCGCCAGCCCGAGGCTCAGCGCGACCGCCAGCCCACCAAGACGATACCCAGCTCTAAAGTTCATAGAGTCCTCCTCGCGTGTGGAAGCATATGTGGCTTGTACCCCACGGTAATCGCTACGCATCCAAGCATCAGATAACGACTGCGCACGTCGCGCAGCCCAGACCTCCTTAGCAGAGAAGCCAGCCGCGCCGGCTGGACGAACGCCAGCGTCGATTCGGGCAGGTAGGTGTACGCCGAGGCGTCGCCCGCGATCACGTTACCGAGCACGGGTACGACCCGCCGGAAGTAGAGGCGGTAAAGCGGCCCCAGCCAGCCGTTCGGGCCAGGTGTTGTCTCGAGCACCACGAGCGCGCCGCCCGGTCGCAGGACGCGCACCTGCTCGCCCAGGCCGCGCTCGACGTCGGCGAGATTGCGCACCACGAAGCCACTCACGACGGCATCGAACTGACTGTCGGCGAACGGCAGCCGCTCGGCATCGCCCGCGGCCACGTCGAGGTCGCCAGGCGCCTGCCGCAGCATCTCGATCGTGAAGTCGACTCCGACGACACGCCAGGCTGGATCGAGCTCGCGGACGGCAAGCCCGAGGCGGCCGGTGCCCGTGCCCACGTCCAGGACCCGCGCGTGCTGAGCCGGCGGCGGCAATGCTTCCGCCACGTGGCGCCGCCAGCGAGCGTCCTGGCCGAGCGTCATGAGCGTGTTCATCAGGTCGTAGCGCGGCGCGATGCGACCAAACATGGCCGCCACGAAGCGAGGCTTGTCGGCAACGGGCGGCAGGACCGACGTCACGTTGGCTCTAGTATCACCGACCCGTCTCGACCCGTCGCCGGACAACACGAGCCCCGCGGCATCAGTGACGAACTCGTAACTGGCGGCGCGGCGCACAACCCGTGGCGTGGGGCGCCTTGGGTATACTGACTCGCAAGTGCTCGGCACGTTCGGACCAATTGCCCTCTTTCTGGTCGTCGCGGTCATCTTCCCCGTAATTCCGCTGTTTCTCTCGCGGTTTCTGGCGCCGCGCCGACCGAACCCGGTCAAGCTCGAGCCGTATGAAAGCGGTATGGAGACCATTGGTCCGACGCACGTTCAGTTCCCGATTCGCTACTACCTGTACGCACTCATCTTCGTTATTTTTGACGTTGAAGTTATCTTTCTGTTTCCCTGGGCGCTCGTCTACGACAAGCTACCGGTGATCGCCGCGGCTGAAATGGCCGTGTTCATCATTTTGTTACTCGTCGGTCTGGCCTACGCCTGGCGCAAGCGAGCTTTCGAATGGCAATAGAACCGCACGAGGTTAATGGAAAAGCAAGCGGTGACCCGACCGCCTTGCAGTTCGCCAGCCCCAGGCCGGCGGATGAGGTCATTCAACAGAGTCTGGAAATCCCCGAAGACCTGCGCGGGCAAGTCATGGTCGTGCCCTTCCAGAGCCTGGTCGACTGGGCGCGCAAAAACTCGCTGTGGCCGGTGACGTTCGGCCTGGCTTGCTGCGCGATCGAGTACATGGCCATCCAGAACTCGCGGTTCGACCTGTCGCGATTCGGGATGGAGATCAATCGCGCCTCGCCTCGTCAGGCGGACATCATGATCGTCTCCGGCACGGTCACGGTCAAAATGGCTCACGCGATTCGGCGCATTTACGACCAGATGGCCGAGCCCAAATATGTCATTTCGATGGGCGTGTGCGCCACGGCCGGTGGCCCGTACCAGGGCTCGTACAGCACGGTGCCCGGCGTGGACAACTTCCTGCCGGTCGACGTGTACGTGGCTGGCTGTCCGCCGCGGCCCGATGCGCTGCTGTACGCCATCATGCAGCTGCAGAAGAAGATCACCGAGCGCGAGATCGATGAGGGCCACGCGCGGTGGCGCGCCTGGCAGCGCAGCTATCGAGAGTCGCGCGCTCGTGGCTGAGTACGACCCGCTGACGATCAGCGACGAAGACCTGAAGGCGCTGCCGCCCGCCGAGCGGGCCAAGGTGTACAAGGCCCGAGCCGCCGCCCGCGCGGGAGGTGGTGCCGCCGCCCCGGCCTCGGCCGCGACCACGGCTGGTGGAACAACCTCTCAGGCAGATAACGCCCCGGCCGCGGCGCCAGCCGCATCATCTTCCTCTACTTCGGTATCGCCGCCAGCGGCCACGACGGCGGCAGCCGAATCAACCACAGCTCGATCGGAGTCGCCGCCAACGGCCGCGACGGCGGCAGCCGCATCAGGCGCAGCTCCGTCGGAATCGTCGCCAGCAGCCAGTGCGCCACCCAAGCCCGCGGCACCGGCCACGGCAGCGCCCCAGGAGCCCGAGAAACCCTCGGAGCCGCCCTTCGTTCAGCACGTTCTGCAGGCCATCGACGGTTCGAGCTTCCAGTGGCGCCACGGCTACGCGGAGATCAAAGTCCCGCGCGAGCGGCTCCTGGACGCCGCCACCCGGCTCAAGACCGACGGCTTCGACTACCTCTCGTTCATCACCGAAGTGGACTGGCGCGAGCACCTCGAGCTCATCTACCACCTCTTCGCCTACGACTACCGCTCTCAGCCACTCGGCGCCATCCTGCGCTGCGAGCTGCCGCGCGACGGCATGCCCGAGGTCGCTTCCCTCACCTCGGTGTGGCCGGGCGCCGAGTTCATGGAGCGCGAAGCCTTTGAGATGATGGGCATCACCTTCCTCGGTCACCCGGACCTGCGGCGCATCCTGCTGCCCGACGACTTCGTCGGCTTCCCCATGCGCCGCGACTTCGAGACTGACTGGGACTACATCACCGTCAAACAACTGGTCCACGAAAGCGACTAACCCGCCATGGCCGACACGCTGATCCCGGAGCGGATATCCACGTTCAACCCCGAGCTGGGCGACACCATGTTCGAGTCGCTCGGCGTCCAGGGCGTCGTCGAAGACGACAACCTGCTCACCCTCAACCTCGGGCCGCAACACCCCAGCACCCATGGCGTCTTCCGCCTGATCATGCAGCTCCAGGGCGAGACGGTCATCGGCGCGACCCCGATCATGGGCTACCTGCACCGCTCGACCGAAAAGCTCGGCGAAGCGCGCACCTACGTACAGGGCACCGTCTTGACGGACCGCATGGACTACCTGTCGCCAATCACCACCAACTGGGCGTACGCGCTCGCGATCGAGCGTTTGACTGGCCTGGTCGTCCCCGAGCGTGCCGAGTTCCTGCGCGTCATCACCGGTGAATTGAGCCGCATTCAGTCGCACCTGATCGCGGTGGGCACCTTTGGCATGGATGTGGGCACGTACGGCACGCCGCTGCTGTACGCCTTGCGCGAACGCGAGTCGGTCCTCGACCTGTTGTCGCTGCCTACGGGCGTGCGCATGAACCCGTCGTATATCCGCTACGGTGGCGTGGCGCGCGACGCGCCACCCGAGTTCTTTCCACAGCTCGAGAAGTTCCTGCGCATCTTTCCATCCAAGATCGATGAGTACGAGGCGATCCTGACCTCGAACGAGGTCTTCCGCAATCGAACGATCGGTGTCGGGATGATTCCGCCCGAGGTCGCGCGCGCCTACTCGGTCACCGGCCCCATCCTGCGCGCCAGTGGCGTCGACTACGACGTGCGGCGGGCCGAGCCGTACTCGATCTACGATCGCTTCGACTGGGAGGTCCCGGTTCGCTACAACGGCGACTGCTTCGATCGGTACATGATCCGCGTCCTGGAGATGCGCCAGAGCACGCGGATTCTGCAGCAAGCGCTGGACGCGATTTCCGAGGGCGACATTCGCGCCAAGATGCCGAAGGTCCTCAAACCGGCTAAGGGCGAGGCGTACGCGCGCATCGAGGGGCCCAAAGGCGAGATCGGCTTCTACCTGATCTCCGACGGGACGCCCAACCCGTATCGCTACAACGTCCGCCCGCCGAGCTTCGTCAACCTGACCTGCCTGTCGCAGATCGCCGTCGGCCACAAGCTGGCCGATGCCGTCGTCATCCTCGGCTCCTTCGACATCGTCATGGGCGAAGTGGATCGATGAGCCCACGGGACGCGCGGTGAATATCGGCGACCTCTACTCGCAGCATGACTTCTGGCTGTCGATCGGACAGCCGCTGGAGAACTGGTTGGTTGGCCTCGGCGTGCCCAACTGGCTCGTCGCGCTCATCTACGTCGCCGTCGGCGGCGCGGCAATCCTCGGCGCGATCACCGTCTTCGTGATCATTGCCATCTGGGCCGAGCGCCGCTTCATCGCCCGCCTCCAGGACCGCCTCGGTCCCAACCGTGTTGGCAAGTTCGGCCTGCTTCAATCGGTTGCCGACGCCGTCAAACTGCTGGGTAAGGAGATCATCCGACCCCGGCAGGCCGACCCATTTCTGCACTTCCTGGCGCCAGCCCTGATCCTCGGCGCCAGCCTGATGGTCTGGGCGGTCATTCCGTGGGGTCCGGGTCTGCACGTGACCGACCTGAACGTCGCCGTGCTGTACCTGTTGGCATTCGGTGCGATTCCAGCTCTTGGCGTGACCATCGCTGGCTGGGGCTCGACCAACAAGTACTCGTTGTTCGGCGGCATGCGCGCGGTGGTCCAGTACGTGAGCTACGAGGTGCCTGGCGCGGTAGTGCTGATCGTGCCGGTCCTGCTCGCCAGGTCGATGTCGCTCCAGGACATCGTTCAGGCTCAGTCAGGCCCGTTGTGGAACTGGTTCGTCTTCCAGCCGGTGTTCTTCGTGGGCCCGATTCCCATTCCGATCCCGATCATCGGCCTGATCGCTTTCGTGTACTACCTGATCGCCGGCCTGGCGGAGACAAACCGTACCCCCTTCGACCACGTGGAGGCCGACAGCGAGCTGACCGGTGGCTTCACCACCGAGTACAGCGGCATGCAGTTCGCGCTGTTTTTCCTGGCCGAGTACGCCAACAGCATTGCCGTTGGCCTGCTGGCCTCGACGCTGTTTCTGGGCGGCTATCACACCGGTCTGGGCGACGCGGTCGACAACGCGATCTGGATCCTGCTGCCCGGCGTGCTGATCACCAAGGCCGCGATCATTTTCCTGATCTTCGTGTGGGTGCGCGGCACCTTGCCGCGCTTCCGCTACGATCAATTGATGCAGTTTGCGTGGAAGCGCATGCTGCCCGTCTCGATCGCCCTGGTCAGTCTGTCGGCGCTGTTCGCCAGCCTGAGCAGCCTGCTGGGCCCCATCGTCCGGCTGGCGCCGGGAGTCAGGTAGGAGCGGCGCGACTATGGCATACGGCCTGGGGGTGGCCAAGGGCATGCTGACCACGATCAGCCACCTGATCAAGCCCCCCGTCACGATTCAGTACCCCGAGGAACGGCTCGACATGCCGATCTGGACGCGCGGCCGTCCTCGCCTGATCTACGAGGTCGACACTGGCGAATTGCGCTGCACGGCCTGCGGCGCCTGCGCCCTGGCATGTCCGGTCGACGTCATCAAGATCGAGCAGCACCCCAGCCCGATCAAGGGCAAGGTGCTCGATCGCTTCGACATCGACATGGCCGGCTGCATCGAGTGCGCGCTGTGCGTGGAGGCCTGCCCCTTTCGCGCGATCACCATGGCGCCGGATTTCGAGATGGCCGCGACATACGACCGCACGACCGACCTGGTCTTCGACATGTACGACCTGCGCATTCCGGGCACGACGGAGATCGACGCGGGCATGGAGCACATTCAGGGAGTAAAGCGCGGCATGCGCGGGCAAGCCGCGCCAGCGGCGGCCGCCCCGGCGGCCCGACCCGCGCCTGCTCGTCCGGCGCCTGCGGCGGCCGCCACCACTGAGGCTGCTCCAGCCCCGGCCGCCGCGGCAGCCACCCCAAATCCGCCCGCGGCCGCCGCTCCGGCCACCGCGGCAGCCGCCCCCGACGCTGCGCCCGCCGTGCCGGCCGACTTCGATCCGCTGACCATCAGCGACGAGGACCTCAAGAAGCTGCCCGCCGCCGAGCGGGCCAGGGTCTATCGCGCCAGGCTCAAAGCCAGCGGCTGGCAGCCGCCCGCGCCACGATGACGCCCACCCGAGCAAGGCGCGCCGTCGCGTGCTAGGCACCACTGACCCGTTCACGACGTTCGTCTCGACGGTGGCCTTCTGGGTCACCGCCATCGCCATCATCGCCGCCGCGTACATGATGGTCTTCACCATCCGCAACCTGATCCGCTCGGCCCTGGCGCTGACCACGGTGCTCGGCGGGGTGGCGCTGATGTACGCCCTGCTGGGCGCCGACTTCCTGGCGGTGGCGCAGCTGGTGGTCTACGTCGGCGCGATCATGGTGCTGATCATCTTTGCCATTTTCATGACGCCGGGCCAGATCGACGTGCCCGGGCTGGTCGGCAG
The DNA here is from genome assembly GCA_019247515.1 of Chloroflexota bacterium. Classification (GTDB taxonomy): domain Bacteria; phylum Chloroflexota; class UBA6077; order UBA6077; family CF-72; genus CF-72. Next base: position 30,979 of record JAFAOS010000355.1, read on the forward strand.
AGCCCAGCGCTTCGGCGCCCTGGCCGTCGCCCTGGTGGTCGGCATCATTTCCGTGTGGGTGGTGATCTTCACCCCGTGGCACATCCGCGACAGCCTGCTGGACATGCCCACCGCCGAATCCATCGGCGGCCTGCTGCTGACGCGCTACGTGCTGCCCTTCGAGATCGCCTCCCTCTTGCTCACGGTGGCGCTGATCGGCGCCATCGTCATCGCCCGAGAAGAATGAGGCTCAGTCTGCACTCGAGGCGATGCGTTTGCTTTGGCACGCGTATGACCTCGAGTTTCCCACGGGGGGCGGTGTGGAGTTTCTAATCCCGGGCCTGCGCCACTTCCTGGTCCTCGGAAGCATCGTCTTCAGCCTCGGCATGTACGGCGTCCTCTCGCGCCGTAACGCGATCGGCATCTTGCTGTCCATCGAGTTGATGCTCAACGGCGTCAACCTGCTCATGGTCGCGTTCGCCCGCTACATCTCGCCGAGCAACGAGCAGGAGATGGCCGGCCAGATCTTCGCCATTTTCATCATCACGCAAGCCGCGGCGGAGGCGGCCGTCGGACTGGCCATCATCATCGCCGTGTATCGCCAGCGCCGAACGATCCAGGTCGATCAGCTCGATCTGATGAAGGGCTAATGCTGATCACTCTTGCGCTGATTACCCTCGGACTGCCGCTGCTGGCGTTCCTGCTTATCGTCTTCGCCACCCACCGCAACAAGATGTTCTCGGCCACCATCGCCATCGTGGCGATGGCCATCGCCATGATCCTGGCGTTCGTCGTCTTCGCCCAGGTCATGGCCGGCCAGACCGCCAGCTTTGAGTTCAACTGGCTGCGCCTGTATCCAGGCAACACGCCCACTGTCAACGGTGTGCAGACCTGGCTGCCGATCGGCATCGCGGTCGACTCCCTGGCCGCCATCATGCTGATCGTCGTCACCGTCGTCAGCTTCCTCGTCCACGTCTACTCGCGCTCGTACATGATCGAGCACGGTCACCTGGACGGCGGTTACAGCCGCTTCTTCGCCTACTTGTCGCTGTTCACGTTCAGCATGCTCGCGGTGGTGCTCGCCGACAACATGCTGTTCTTCTTCATCGGCTGGGAGCTCGTCGGACTGTGCAGCTACCTGCTCATCGGCTTCTGGTACGAGCGGACCGAGCGCCGCGGCGTCCACCTGCTGCCGCCGTGGGTGGCGGCCAAGAAGGCCTTCCTGACGACTCGCGTCGGTGACGTCGGCTTCCTGATCGGGCTGATCATCCTGTGGAACCGCGGCGGGACGCTGCAGCTCTCCGACCTGTTCCAGCAGGCTCAGTCGCACAGCGGCGGGTTGTGGGATCCCAGCCTGCTGGGCCAGCCCGCCCTGTTCTGGGCGTGTCTGTGCATGTTCGCGGGTGCGGTCGGCAAGAGCGGCCAGTTCCCACTGCACGTGTGGTTGCCGGACGCCATGGAAGGCCCGACCCCGGTCTCCGCGTTGATCCACGCCGCGACGATGGTCGCCGCGGGGGTGTACCTCGTGGCGCGGACGTATCCGCTGTTCCAGGCCGTGCCAACCGCGCTGACCGTCGTGGCGATCATCGGCGGGTTCACGGCGATCTTCGCCGCCAGCATGGGTCTGGCCACCAACGACATCAAGCGCGTCCTCGCGTACTCCACGGTGAGCCAGCTCGGGTACATGATGCTGGCGCTCGGCGCGGGAAGTATCGCGGCGGGCATGTTCCATCTGTTCACGCATGCCTTCTTCAAGGCCCTGTTGTTCCTGTGCGCCGGGTCGGTCATCCATGCGGTTGGCACCAACGACCTTGCCGAGATGGGTGGTCTGCGCAAGTACATGCCGCGCACGTACTGGACGATGCTGATTGGCGCTCTGTCGCTCGTGGGCTTTCCGGCTTTCTCTGGATTCTGGTCCAAGGACGAGGTGCTCGCCGCCGACGCGTCGGCCGCCGAGTACATCCTGCTGGCCTTCGCCGTCATCACCGTGTTTCTGACGGGCTTCTATACGTTCCGTATGTTCTTCCTGACCTTCCACGGCGCCTACCGCGGCCCGGTCGCGGCCGCCGTCGAAGAAAGTCATCCGGAGCGCGTCGAGGCCGAAACCCACGAGGGTGGTTTGCACGAGTCCGACGGCTTCATGACCATTCCGCTCATCATCCTCGCCATCCCGGCCGCGCTCGTGGGCTTCTGGGGGTCACCGCTGCTGAACTACGGTTTCCAGCGTTTTCTCGAGGGCGCCAGCTATGAAAACATCGAACCGAATTTCCTGTTGGCAACCGTCAGCTCCGTGCTGGCCATCCTGGGTATCGCAGGCGCCTGGGTCTGGTACGGCGCTCGGGCGTACGTGAGGGAGCCGTTGCTGCGCTTCGGCGCGGCGTACCGGGTGTTGAACCGCCGCTACTACATCGACGAGCTGTACATGTGGCTCATCGACAAGCTGGTCATCGGGGTGGGCCTGGCGCTGTCGATCTTCGATCGGGGTGGTCTGGATCAGGTCGGCAATGGCCTGGCCCTTGGCATCGGCGGCGCCGGAGGCGGCTTGCGCAAGATTCAGACGGGTCGAGTCCAGAACTACGGCCTGGTGCTGTTCGGCGGCATGGCGGTGATCGCGCTGGTATTTCTGCTCGTGCCACAGCTACGCCCATGACGCTCGATCCAACCCTGGGCAAGATCATTCTGCAGTTGGTGCTGTGGCTGCCGCTGGTCGGCGCCATCGTCGTGGCGATCGCCGGCGCGGGCCAGCCGGAGCGCCATCCCGATCCGCTCGCGGACGGTGGGCACGCGGCGCCAGCCGACGACGTATCTGCCACAGCATCGACCATGGCAGTGGCGACAGGTCACGCCGGTGTCGGTCAGACCCTGAGCCTGCGCGCGTGGCGCATCGCGACCGGCTTCGCCCTGGTCACGTTCCTGCTGGCGGCGTGGCTGTTCATCGGCTTCGACCGCTCCAACGCCAGCCAGTACCAGTTCGTCGTCGACGTTCCCTGGCTGCCGTTCGGCAGCAACTACTGGATCGGCGTCGACGGCCTGAGCATGCCGCTGGTCGTCCTCAACGCACTGCTCAGTCTGAGCGCCATCGCCGGCTCGTGGCGCACGTCAAGCCGCACCCCGCTCTACTTCAGCCTGTTCCTGGTCCTGGAGACGGCGGTCGCCGGTGTGTTCACCTCGGTCGACCTGTTCCTGTTCTTCCTGTTCTGGGAGCTGGAGCTGATCCCGATGTTCCTGATCATCGGCATCTGGGGTGGCGCTCGACGCGAATACGCCGCGTTCAAGTTCATCCTGTTCACGGTTGGCGGTTCGGCGTTCATGCTGGTCGGCATCTTCCTGGTCTCGTTCTTCGGGCCACGGCCGATGACCTTTGGCATCCCCCAGATCGCCCAGTTCAACTTCGCGCAGTACGGCACGGGCATCGCGTCGCTGGGCGGCCTGGCGTTCATCCTGCTGTTCGTCGGGTTCGCGGTCAAGGTTCCCATCTTCCCGCTGCACACCTGGCTGCCGGACGCGCACGTCGAGGCGCCCACCGCCGGCAGCGTCATGCTCGCGGGCGTGCTGCTCAAGATGGGCGGCTATGGCCTCCTGCGACTGTGCATCACGCTTCTGCCGCAAGCCGCGCACGATTGGCAGTGGCTGTTGATCATCCTGGCGGTCGTCAACAGCATCTATGGCGCGTTCGTCGCGCTGGCGCAGACCGACCTGAAGAAGATGATCGCCAACTCGAGCATCAGCCACATGGGCTACGTGGTGCTCGGCGTCGCCGCGCTGACCCAGGTTGGCTTCAACGGCGCGCTGCTGGTGATGGTCGCGCACGGTCTGTACAGCGGACTGTTGTTCAGCATGGTGGGCCTGGTGTACGACCGCACCCATACCCGTGAAATCGGACTGATGGGCGGACTGGCCGCCCGCATGCCGTTCATCGCCACCGTGTTTTTCATCGCGGGCCTCGCGTCGCTGGGTCTACCGGGATTGGCGGGCTTCGTCGCCGAGTTCACCACGTTCATCGGCGCCTACTCGGTCGTGCCGCTGGCGACCATCCTCTGCGTGTGTACGATCGCCATCACCGCGGGCTACATCCTGTGGCGCCTGGGGTCAGTGTTCTACGGACCGCTGGTCCAGGATTGGGCAGCGCTCGGCGACGCGATCTGGCGTGAGCGCGTGGCGGTCGGCATCCTCGCCGCGGCGACCGTGCTCATCGGCGTCGTGCCGTCAGTCATCACCGATCTCTCGGCGGGCGGCGTCGCGCCCATCGCGGCAGCCGTGAGCCAGGAAGCCCAGCGCTGATGCCGACCTATCAGGGCGTCCCACTGCCGATGCTGACCCCGCAGGACCTGGTGCTGGGCCTGACGTTGCTGTTGCCGGTGATCGTCGTCGTGCTCACCGCCGTCGTCGTCTTGCTGCTGGACCTGATCGTCACCGACTGGCTGTCGCGCCGTCCGCTGATGTGGATCTCGTGCCTGGGACTGCTGATTGCGCTGGGCGCGTGCGCCTTCCTGGACCTGGCGGGTTTCGTCGGCCAGACAGCATTCGGCGGTTTCCTGGTCGCGGATGGCTTCGCCCTGTTCTTCCAGGCCCTGTTCTGCCTGGCGGCCATTCTGGTCATCCTGTCGGCGACGACGTTTGCCGACCGGCAGGAGCTGTTCGAAGCCGAGTTCTACATCATGGTCCTGTTCAGCACCAGCGGCCTGATGCTGATGGCCTCGGGCAACGAGCTGATGACCATCTATCTCGCGCTGGAGGTGACCAGCCTGTCGCTGGCGTTTCTGGCCGCCTGGAACAAGCGCGACACCATCGCGGGACAGGGCCTCAAGAGCACCGAAGCGGGCATCAAGTTCTTCCTGCTGAGTGCGATGTCGACCGCGATGCTGCTGTACGGCATGGCCCTGCTGTACGGCGCAACCGGCGCCACGACCCTGGCCGACATCTCGCGTGTCATCACCGGCACGCCGACGCCGGCCGCGCTGCTCAGCGTGACCATGCTGGTGGCCGGCCTGGGCTTCAAGATCGCCGCCGCGCCGTTCCAGCTGTGGACGCCCGACGTCTACCAGGGCGCGGCGACGCCCGCCACGGCGTTTTTCTCGGTCGGCTCCAAGGCCGCTGGCTTCGCCGTGCTCCTGCGCATTTTCAACGGCGCCTTGCCGGGTATCTCCGCCGAGTGGATGGTGCTGTTCGGGGTGCTCGCGTTCATCACGATGACGGTCGGCAACCTGATCGCCATCGTGCAGACCAACATCAAGCGCCTGATGGCCTATTCGAGCATCACCCACGTCGGGTACATGCTGATCGGCCTGGCCGCGGCGAACGTGGAAGGCTCGAGCGCGGTGATGTTCTACCTGGTGGCGTACACCTTCACCAACCTGGGCGCGTTCATCGTGATCACCATCATGGCCAACTACGTGCCCGACGACGAGATCCCCGGCTACGGCGGCCTCGCGCAGCGCTCGCCGATCCTGGCCGCCGGACTGAGCGTCGCACTGCTGTCGCTGGCAGGCATTCCGCCATTTGTCGGCTTCTTTGCCAAGCTATATCTGTTCCTGGCGGCCATTCGCGCCGACAGCCTGGGACTGCAGTTGCTGGTGCTGTGGGCGGTGCTGATGTCGGCGGTGTCGCTGTACTACTACGGCCGCGTGATCCACGTCATGTGGATGCGCGAGCCGACCGAGCCCGTCGTGGTGCGACCAGCCAGCTTCAGCCAGGGGCTGGCGCTGGGCGCGAGTCTGGTTGGCGTGCTGGCCTTCGGCATCCTGGCCGCGCCATTCCTGAACGCCGCAACAGCCGCCTCGGCCATCTTCGCCCGCTAGCCTGGCTGGGTCCCCTCTGCGGAATACGTGTTCGTTAGAGCAGCGCCTCGACCTCGGCCAGGTCTGTGACGTGGGCGTGGTCGTCGCGTTCGGGACATAGCTCGTAGCGGTCGAAGTGCACCGGCACCAGGCCGGCGGCGCGAGCGCCGCGCACGTCATAGCGGACGGTGTCGCCAACGTACAGCGCCCGCTCAGGCTCGACCCCGATCGGCTCGAGCGCGTGTCGAAAGATCTCCACGGCGGGCTTGGAGACGCCCACCACACCCGAATCGATGATCGCCAGCACTGGCACGCCGACGCCTTCGCCCACCTGGCAGATTTCGCCCCGCCGCAGTTGCTCCTCCACCGTGCCATCCGAGTTGCTGATGATGCCGAGCTTGACGCCACGCTTGCCCAGTCGCCACATGCCGTCCAGCGAGCCGCGGACGTGCTGTCGCCACACCTCGATGTTCGGCTGGGCCCAGCCTTGCCAGATGGCTTCGATCGCTTCGTTGACCCTCGACTCCGGCACACCCGCCGCCAGGGCATAGGCGGTGATGTACGCATTCCGCTCGTCGAGCGACTCGTCCAACGCGCGAGCGCCGAAGTAGTGGGCGCGCTCCGCGCCGTCCAGGTCCAGGTGCGCCCCAAAAGGCTCGAGCGCCGGATTGACTGTTTCGAAGTGGGGCACCAGCAGCACGCCACCGACGTCAAGGATGACCGCGTCCATCGCTCGATAGACTACCTGCCAGCATGAGCTTCACGGAGACCGTCGAGCTGCACGGGCACATCATCGACTCCTACGCGCTGCCGCGCGTCATGGACGAGGTCATGGACCGCGGCGGCGACTTCGTCATCGACGAGATTCGCGTTGGCCGTCGCAAAGACGAGCCATCGTATGCCCGCATCCGCATCTCGGCGCCCACCCGCGAGCTGCTCGACCTGCTCCTGGACCGCGCCGAGCGCATCGGCGCCGTCCCGGAAGAGGTCGAATCGTCGGAGCTCGTGCCCGCGCCCGCCGACGGCGTGTTCCCCGAGGACTTCTATTCGACGACGAACCTCGAGACGGCGGTGCGGCTCAACCAGCACTGGGTGCGCGTCGAGTGGCCGGAGATGGACTGCGGCATCGCCGTCGACCCGGCCGCCGGGCGCGCCTGGACGGTGGCGTTGTCCGACGTGAAGCAGGGCGAACAGATCGTCGTCGGGCACCGCGGCGTGCGCGTCACCCCCCTCGAACGCCCGCGCGCTCAGCCACAGGTGTTTGCCTTCATGGGCAGCAGCGTCTCCAGCGAGAAGCCGAAGGCGCTGCTCATCAGCGAGGTCGCCCAGCGGCTGCGCGACGTTCGCGCGCGACAGGGGCGCGTCATCCTGGTGGGCGGGCCGGTGCTGGTGCACACGGGCACGCGCGATCTCGTCGCCAGCTTGATCCGCGATGGTTACGTCAATGTCGTCTTTGGCGGCAACGGCCTGGCGACGCACGACATCGAGGTGGCGATGTTCGGCACCTCGCTAGGGGTCTCGCTGAGCGAAGGCATCCCCCAGGAAGGCGGACACGAGCACCACCTGCGGGCCATCAATCGCGTGCGGCGGGCGGGCAGCATTCGGGCGGCGGTCGAGCAGGGTCTGATCCACGACGGGATCATGCACGCGTGCGTGTGCGCGGGCGCCACCTACATCCTGGCCGGCTCGATCCGTGACGACGGGCCGCTGCCCGAGGTGGTCACCGACACGCTGCAAGCGCAGCGACTGATGCGCGAGGAGGTCCGCAAAGGCGCCGACCTGGTGCTGGTGCTGTCGTCCATGCTGCACGGCATTGCCACGGGCAACCTCCTGTCGGCGGCGGTCACCACCGTGTGTGTGGACATCAATCCGGCCGTGGTGACGAAGCTGTCCGATCGGGGCAGCTTCCAGGCCATCGGCCTGGTCATGGACGTCGAAGGTTTTCTCAGGGAGCTGTGCTCCGACCTGGGCGTGTAGCTCACCGTAGCTCACCTCTCCCTGTGGGAGAGGTCGCCGCGACAGCGGCGGGTGAGGGCTCCGTCAGGCGGTGACTTGCGCCCTCACCCCCACCCTCTCCCAGAGGGAGAGGGAGTCGGGTTTCACCCAAGCGGCCGCTTGCGCGGCAGTCCAGGTCGCCGCGGGTAGGCCCCGGGCGTCGGCGCGTACTTCTCGCCGACGATCAGGCCGTGCCCGCGCAGCTCGGGAATCTCCAGGTAGATCGGCGTCCGCGACCACACGCGCAGTGCTTTGAACGCCGGCGCGGCGCCCAGGACATCGGCGTCCAGATCGCCGCTGCGCTGGGCCACCAGCAGGCCGCCGGGCGCCAGGAAGGGCGCGCACAGCTCGAGGACGACGGGCAATGACCCCAGCGCCCGCGCAGTGGCCCAGTCGTACGTGTCGCGGTGCTCTTCGAGGCGTCCGGCCACTTCCGCCCGCTCCGCCACCACGCTCACTTCAGGTAGACCAAGCTGCTCGACGGTCTGCCTGAGAAAGTCCGCCTTCTTGTTAACAGATTCCACCAGCGTCAGCCGCAGGGCGGGAAAGGCGATCTTGAGCGGCAGCCCGGGCATGCCTCCACCGCTGCCCACGTCGACCAGCCGCGGCGCCTCGCCAGCCACCAGGCGGTCCAGCAACGGCACCGCCGCGGAGAGCGAATCCAGAAAATGTCGGACCTCGATCGAACGCGGATCGATAATACGCGTGAGGTTGACGCGCCGATTGCCTTCACGCAAGGCCGCCGCCAGTTGGTCGAGACGCGCGAGCTGGCCAGCGCTGAGGTGAATACCCAGGCGAGCCGCGGAATCGACCAGCGACCATCCAGATTCGGGCCGGGCCATGCGCGTCTTTATAATTTAGCCAGTTGCCGGACCGTCCCAGTGAGTCCGTCAGGAGGTGAAGTCATACAGGAAATCGACACGAAGCGCTTGGGTCAGGTTGCGGCGCAATACCTCGGCAGACTCCCCGCCGGCCAGCGCGAGTTGGCGGCCAGCGAGATCAACCGATTCGTGCGGCACGTTGGCGCGGACCGGCCGGTTACTCAGATCACCAAGCTGGAAGTTGAGCGCTACCAGCAGTACCTGGCCGATACCGCGGGCGAGGGAGCAACACGCGTCGAAGCCCTCAAGACCTTCCTGTCTGATCTGAAGGCGAAACGGATCACCGAAACGAATCTGGGCGCTGGGCTGCGAGTGCGGCGCAAAGGCGGGGGCGCAAACGCTCGCAAGGAGGAGGCCGCGGTCGTCGAGCTCACCCGCGAAGGTCTCGAGCAGCTGCAGCTGGAGCTGGATCGACTCGAGAACGTGGTCGCTCCGGCGGTCCGCGACGACCTCGCCGCCGCCTACCAGGATCGCGACTTTCGAGAGAACGCGCCCTATGACGAGGCCAAGCGACGCATGGGCGAAGTGCAGGGTCAGATCGACCGGCTCAGGGGCCAGATCAAGGCAGCGCGCGTCGTCGAACGCGAGACGTCCAACGAGCGCGCGGGGCTGGGCAGCAAGGTCGTCTTGCGTGATCTGCAGTACGACGAAGAGCTCGACTACACGCTGGTGGGCCCCGGCGAGGTCGACACGCGCAACCGCCGCATCTCCATCCAGTCGCCCGTGGGCAGCGCCCTGAAGGACCGCGGTGTGGGCGACACCGTCGAGGTGGACATCCCCTCGGGCAAGGCCCACTACCGCATCGAGCGCATCGAACAGGCCTGAGCGCCGCTTACTTCACGGTGACGCTCTTGGCCAGGTTGCGCGGTTTATCGGGATCGAGTCCCCGCGCCAGCGCCAGCTCGTAAGCCAGCACCTGCGCTGGCACGGCATTGACGATCGACGCCGCTTCGCCGACGTCGGCGACCGGGATGTGCTCATCCCAGACGTCGCTGGCGAACGGCGAGATGCCGATGATGCGGCCGCCGCGCGCCTTGATCTCCTCCGCGCCCGAAAGAATCGCCCGAAACGTCTCGTCGTTCGGCGCGAGCACGATGCACGGCGTGCCCGAGTCGATCAGCGCGATCACACCATGTTTGAGCTCACCGCCGGCGAAGCCCTCGGCATGCATGTAGCTCACTTCCTTGATCTTGAGCGCCGCCTCGAGCGCCATCGGATAGCTCGGCCCACGACCGATCACGTACAGGTGTTCGGCATCCGCGATGCGGCGGGCCAGAGCACGGATCTGCTCGACCCGTCCATCGCTCAGCAGCGACTGAATCTCGTCAGCGGCCTGTTCAAGCAGCGCCCGACCCGCTTCGAGGCGGCCGCGCGCCGCGTACGCGGCCATGACCAGCACGCCGAGCTTGGCCGTGAAGCTCTTGGTGGCCAGCACGCACCGCTCGGGACCCGCCGAGAGCAGGATCGGGTCGTCGACGAGCCGATACAGGCTCGAGCCCTCGACGTTGACGAGTGCCGACAGTTTCGCGCCCCGCCGCTGGGCTGACTTCATCGAATCCAGCAGGTCGATCGTCTCGCCGCTCTGCGAGAGGCCCACCACCAGGCTGCGCTCGTCGAGGAAATCCGCGAGATAACCGAATTCTGAGCCGACGACGCAGTTCGCCTGCCGACTTGCCACGCGCGAAAACAGGTACTCGCCGCAGCGCGCGGCATTGGAGGCGGAGCCGCAGCCCACCAGATGGACGGTGCTGGCGGCCAGGATCGAGTCGGCCAGGCGCTGCGCGGCCTCGGCGCGCTCGGCGGCCAGACGCCGCAGGACCGGCGGCTGTTCGGCGATTTCCTTGGCCATGTAATGCGGATAGCCGTCCAGGCTGTCGACTTCCTGCTCCCACGTGATGTCCCACACTCTCGGTTTGGCAATCGGATCGCCGCTGATCACGTCGTACACGGTCAGCGAATCGCGCGTGATGAGCGCCGCCTGCCCGTCTTCGAGGAAGGTCAACCGGCGCGTGTGATCCAGCAGCGCGGACGAGTCGCTGGCCAGAAAGTTGCCACCGTTGCCCCAGCCGAGGACCAGGGGTGAGCCGTTCTTGGCCGCGGCGATGCAGTCGAGCTGGGGATCGAGGACGCCGATAGCGCTCAGACCGTCGAGGCGACGGAAGACGGACATGAGGACCTGGGCGAGGCGATGACAGGGGTCCGAATTCGCCGCGTCCTCGGCGTCCGCTTCGCGCGTCAGCTCCTCCTCCAGCAGGTGGCACACCACCTCGGTGTCCGTCTGCGACGCGAACGTGTGACCCAGGGCGACCAGCTCCCGGCGCAGCTCGGCGTGGTTTTCGATGATGCCGTTGTGAATGATGGCCAGCCGTCCCTGGCAATCGACATGCGGATGGGCGTTTGCCTCGGTCACCCCGCCGTGCGTCGCCCAGCGTGTGTGGCCGAGGGCAGCCCGCGCCGCGGGTAGCGTGGTCGTCGCCTGGCCGATCTTGCCGGTGTGCTTGTCCACCAGCAGTCGGGCTGGCGCACTGGACGCCTGTCGAGCCGCGATCCCCCACGAGTCGTAGCCGCGGTACTCGAGCTTCTTCAAGCCGGCCAGTACCAACTGCGGCGCTTCATCGCGGTCGCCGACATAGCCAAATATCCCGCACATGTCTCTGCGGTGCTCCTCTCGAATGGCGAGAGAAGACGTCGTCCTCGAGCTATCGGGCAGCGCCACATCCGCCCACGCAAAAGCTTGTGCGTGGAGCCGAGCACACTGGGACGGTGTTGTCGAGCGGTTACCCGCCGCGGTTTGTCCCGCCCATGACGACTGTGCCGAGCCGAGGGTCACCCGCCGAGTCTTTCGAGATCCCCTACCTCGTCACCCCTCGCGAACGAGGGGCCTGGCGCTACCTGTAGTTCACACAGGTTTACTGTTTTTATCTGGAGTGGTGTGTCACCGCGTTCGAGCTTGAGTTCTATGTCTCCTTCACCAGTACTTTATGGCAAGCGATGTGCCGGGGGAAGTAACGAAACCGTAGACTCTTAGTCCTCAGTCATGTCCGCCAAGCACAGTCTGCCCGCGGCGCCGCTGCTGCTGCTGGTGACCGACCGTACACGGTACGGGGATCGCGCCCTGGAAGACATTTTCATGTCGGCTCTGGCAGGTGGCCTGAACATGATCGAGCTGCGCGAGGCCGACATGAATGCCCGCGATCTGCTGGGTGAAGCCGAGCGGCTGCGACGCCTGGCGCTGGGCGGAGTGCTGCTGATCGTCCACGACCGGGTCGACGTGGCGGTCGCGGTCGGCGCGCACGGCGCGCATGTATCCAGCGACAGCTTGCCCGTGGCCGCTGCCAAACGGGCTGGCCGCGGCATACTCATCGGCAAGGCGGTCAGCAGTGTGGCCGAAGCCGTGGCGGCCGAACAGGCCGGCGCCGACTACCTGGTGGTCGAACCGGTTTTCTTCAGTCACTACGCACTCGACCGCTCGCCGCTGGGACCGACGCTCATTCGTCGCATCAAATCCAGAGTCCGTCTTCCGCTGCTGGCTGGCGGCGGCATCACTGCCGGCAACGCCCACCAGGTGATTGCCGCGGGCGCCGATGGCGTGTCGGTGACCTCCGAGATCGTGGATGCCGAGGACACGCGCGCCGCCGCCCGCGCGCTGCACGACGCGATGCGCGAAGCCTGGCCGACGCGCCCGCTGCTGCGCGAGGCCATGGCAGGCTGATCGCGGGTGACTGTCGCCGAACAGACCCTCGTCGACGAGCTGCTGCATCTGCTGCCGAGCGATCGCGTCCTCTGGCGCGACTACGACCTGATGCTGTACGAGTACGACGGTTCGATCGACAAACACCGTCCACTGGCGGTGGTCTTCCCGCTGTCGAGCGAGGAAGTCAGTTCCGTCGTCAAGATGTGCAACCGCTTCGGGGTGGCCTACACGGCGCGCGGCGCCGGTACCGGACTCTCGGGCGGGGCGATCCCCGCCACGGGCGGCGTGCTGATCAGCCTGGCGCGCATGACCCGCATCCTCGAGATCGACGTCGAGAATCTGCGCGCGATCGTCGAGCCCGGCGTGGTCAATCTACGATTGGGGCAGGCCATGGCCCCGTTCGGACTCACCTACGTGCCCGACCCGTCCAGCCAGAAGGCGTGCACGATTGGCGGCAACGTGGGGGAAAATTCGGGCGGACCGCACACGCTGCGCTTCGGGGTGACGACCAACCACACGCTCGGACTGGAGGTGGTGCTGCCCGACGGCGACATCGTCCAGCTTGGCGGCACCTCGGCTGATTCGCCGGGCTATGACCTGGTCGGCCTGGTCGTCGGCTCGGAAGGGACGCTGGGCATCGTCACGCGCATCTGGGTTCGACTGGTGCCCATCAACGAGACAGTCAAGACGCTGCTGGCCGTGTTCGCCAACATGGAAGACGCCAGTTCGGCCGTGGCGGGCATGATCGCCCAGCGCATCGTGCCCGCGGCGATCGAGATGATGGACAACCTCACGATTCGGGCCATCGAATCGCGCTCGCCCGCCGGGTACCCGGTCGACGCCCAGGGGGTGGTGCTGATCGAGGTCGAGGGCCTGCGCGAAGAGGTGGAAGCCCAGTCTGAAGCTGTCCAGCAGGTGTGTCGGGCGGCCGGAGCGCTGAGCGTGCGGCTGGCGGGCGACGATGCCGAGCGCGCGGCGCTGTGGGC
>JAFAOS010000236.1 GCA_019247515.1 Chloroflexota bacterium
GCGCGGCGGCTCGTCGACCGCTGTCTGGACGCCGGTGTCAATCTGTTCGACACGCTCGACGTGTACGCAAGCGGCGAGTCTGAACGGGTGCTGGGCGAGGCGCTCAAGGGACGGCGCGACCGACTGTGCTGGAATTTGAAGCGGGCGTGACGGGCTGAGCGGCCCGGCTGCCCTGATTCTCAAGGGTTGTGATCCGCGCCCGATCGGCGTCGTGCTGGTTCTCCAAATCAGTGCTGTGCTGCTGACTGACACCCATCTGTGGCTGAAGGTTGGCGACCTGTTGCTGACTGCTAGCCAGTGGCTGCCGCGCCGAGTCGCCGGTCACCGTCGCCAAGCTCGCCGGTCACCGTCCCCCAAGCTCGTGTACGCCTGGTCCAGCTGGTTCCGGAACACCAGATTGGTCGCAGAGGCCTGCGCAAGCTGCTGGTGCGCATCATTGAGCACCGAACAGGTGATTCTCGGCAGCACGCCTGGACCGCGCCGGGACTGTCACGCAGTTGACAAGCGCGAGCAGGCATTCGTACGGTGACCGAACTGATGAGCTTGCGCCTGGGGGTGGACGTCGGCGGCACGTTCACGGACCTGGTCCTCTTCGACACCAAAACGAATGCTCTGGAGTTCGCCAAGACGCCGTCTACCACTGACAATCAGGCCATCGGCGTGGCTGCCGGGATCGACAAGATTGCCCGTCAGATGCGGATGGAGTCATCGGTGGTCGACTTTCTGGCGCACGGCACCACGGTAGCCACCAACGCGCTGCTCGAGCGACGCGGCGCGGACACCGCGGTGCTGGTCACCGAAGGCTTCCGGGACGTCCTGCAGATTGGTCGACAGGACCGACCGCGACTGTATGACTGGTTCGCTCAGCGGCCGGAGCCGCTGGTACCTCGGCACCGCTGCTTCGAGATTCGCGAGCGCGTCCTGTACACCGGTGAGGTCCACATCCCGCTGGACGAATCGCAGGCCGCGAAGTCCATTCAAGCTGCCAAAGCCTCCGGAGCGAGGGCGCTTGCCGTGTGTCTGCTGCACGCGTACGCCAATCCCCGCCACGAGCGCCGGTTGCTGGAGCTCATACGCGACCTGTTTCCCGAGGCGGATGTGTCGCTGTCGTCGGAGATTCTCCCGGAGTTCAAGGAGTACGAGCGGATGAGCACCACCGTGGCGAACGCATACGTGCTGCCCGGTGTACGTCGCTACGTGGAGGCGCTCGAACGGCGGGTGCTCGACCTCGGAATCGGTAGCGGAATCCACATCATGCAGTCGAACGGGGGCCTCATGACTGCTCGGGCGGCGGGCGAGCACAGCGTCCGGACGATGCTGTCTGGTCCCGCGGCCGGTGCGCTGGGCGCCGTCTGGCTGGCGCGTCAGGCGGGCCTCGACAACGTCGTGACCGTGGACATGGGGGGCACCAGCTTCGACATCTGCCTGGCGCATGACGGCCAGATTGGCTACACCCGCGAGAGCGAGATCGCCGGCCTGCCGATCAAGGTCCCGATGCTGGACCTGCACACGCTCGGCGCCGGCGGTGGCTCGATTGCATGGATTGACGGCGGCGGGGCGTTGCGCGCGGGTCCGATGAGCGCCGGCGCCGAGCCCGGGCCAGCGTGTTACGCGCGAGGTGGCACCCAGCCAACGGTTACCGACGCCAACCTGGTCCTGGGCCGCCTCAATCCGGCGTTCTTCCTGGGCGGCGAGATCCAACTGGATGCCGAGGCTGCTCGACGGGCGATCGCCGAGCATGTCGCCACCCCACTCGGGCTGAGCGTCGAGGCGGCCGCGGAAGGCATCCTGCGGGTCGTCAACGCCACCATGATCCGCGGCATGCGCTCAGTGTCGGTTGAAAAGGGATACGATCCACGCGACTTCGCGCTGGTGGCCTTTGGCGGCGGCGGACCGGTCCACGCCTCCGACCTGGCGCGCGATTTCGGCGCGCCGCACATACTGGTGCCGCTCGCGCCGGGTGTCACCTCCGCGCTCGGCTTGCTGCTGGCAGACCTGCGCTACGACTTCAGCGCAACCTACCTCCGGCCGCTCGAAGCCGTCGAGCTTGGCGGTCTGAGACAGGTGTACGCGACGCTGGAACACCGGGCCGTAAAGCAGATGCGCCAGGACGGCGTGGCCGATGCGCAGGTCGTCCTGAGCCGTGGCGCGGCTGTGCGGTACGTGCGCCAGGGCTTCGAGTTGGAGGTGGCTGTACCTGGCGGCGTACTCGGCGAAGCCGCGTTGGAGCGGATCCGCGAGGCCTTCCATGCCGCGCACGCGCAGCAGTATGGCTATGCGATGCGTTCCGAGACCATCGTCCTGGTCAACGCCGAGGTCACCGCCATTGCGCACCTGCCCAAACCGGATTTCACACGCGTTCCGAGCGCGGAGGTCGAAGGGCGCGTCGCCACGCCGACCGGGGGCCGCCCCGTGTACGCCAGAGGGGTCTGGCTGCAGGCCGCGATATACGATCGAACCACATTGGAACCGGGAATGGCGGTCGATGGTCCGGCCATCGTCGAGCAGGTAGACTCGACGACGGTGTTGTTGCCGGGCGATCGTGGTCGGGTCGACCAATTTCAGAACCTCATGGTCAGCATGAACCCATGATGGAGGATCCGATCACGCTCGAAGTGATGCGCAACGCGCTGTATTCGATCGCCGACGAGATGACCGCCGGGCTCGTTCACGCGTCATACTCCACCAACATCAAGGATCGCCGCGACTGCTCGTGCGCCATCTACACGTTGGGTGGCGAAGTCGTTGCCATGAGCGAATGGGGCGGCACGCCACTGCACCTGGGCACGATGCACTCCGCGTTGCACACCGCGTTGGAGTCCTTTCCCGCCGAGTCGCTCGAGCCAGGCGATGCGCTCATCCTCAACACCCCGTATCCGGCCGGCCCGGGTCATCTCAACGACGTGTGCATCATCGGTCCAGTTTTCGTCGACGGTGCCTTGTTTGCGCTGGCGGCCAGCCAGGCGCATCGCGTAGACGTCGGCGGCTTTGCCCCTGGCAGCATGCCCTTCGGCGTGACGGAGATCTTTCAAGAAGGCCTGCAGATCACACCCCTCAAGATTCAAAAGCGCGGAGAACTCGACGAACACTTGCTGGCGTTCATCAACCAGAACCTGCGGACACCTCACGAAAATCGCGGCGATCTCCTGGCCCAGCTCGCGGCGAATCACATCGCCGAGCGGCGGGTACAGGAACTCGCCACCCGCTACGGGACGGAAACCCTGCGCGACTATCTGGGCGCCATGCTCGACTACTCCGAACGCCGCATGCGGGCGGGGCTGCGTAGGATTCCGAGCGGCACGTTTTCCGCCGAGGATGTCATGGAGGGTGATGGCATCGTCGACGGACACGTCACGCTGCGCGTCGCGCTCACCGTCGGCGACGGACGCATTACCGCCGATTTCTCCGCCAGCGATCCTCAAACGGCGGGACCCCTGAACTGCCGCTGGCCGTCTGTCGCGGCTTGTGTGTACTACGCGCTCAAATGTATCGTCGATCCGGACCTGCCACCCAACGCGGGTGCGTATCGGCCGGTCGAGATCATTACCCGTCCCGGTACCCTTCTGGAGGCGCAGTTCCCCGCCGCGGTGTGCAACGCGAACATCATCACCACCCAACGCATCGTGGACACGCTCCTCATGGCGCTGATCCAGGCGATTCCCGAACGCGTGCTTGCCGCCTGCTCGGGTACGATGAATCTGTTGAACGTGGGCGGTTTCGATCCCAGCGACGGCACCTATTTCAACTACATCGAGACGTATGGTGGCGGACAGGGAGCGATGTGCGATCGCGACGGTATGGACGCCGTTCAGAACCACATGACCAACACCCGCAACGCGCCGATCGAGGCGATCGAGGCTGCTTATCCGCTGCGCGTCCTCCGCTACGAACTCGTGCCGGATTCGGAGGGTGCCGGTCGGTTCCGGGGTGGCAGCGGGCTGCTGCGCGAGCTGGAGGTGCTGGGCAGCTACACGCGCCTGACCCTCAGCTCGGACCGCAAGGAGGTCACGCCCTGGGGCGTCTTCGGCGGTCAAGCGGCCTCCGGTTCGCGCTGCGTCGTCACCGGCTCCAGCGGCGTACGGCGCGAGCTGCCGAGCAAGGTAACCACGTGGCTCGAACAAGGCGACCGCCTGCTGACTGCCACGCCGGGCGGAGGCGGATGGGGCGACGCGCGCATGCGCGATCCGAGACTGGTTCAACGCGACGTTCAGGACGGGCTAATTTCTCCCGAACGCGCGCGTAACGTCTACGGGCTTGGCCAAGCGCCCGGGGAGAAGTGAGAGATGCGGATCCTGGTGATCAATCCGTTCGGTGGCACGGAGCGCTTCGGGCGCGACAACCTCGCGCTGGTGGCTCGACCAGATACCGATTTCGATATCGTCAACATCGGCGACCTCTATCCGTTGAAGAACAACCAGTGGCTGTACTTTCGGCACGAGTGCATCGGCCCGACGGTTGAACGCGCGCTGCAGGCCGAACGCCCGCGACCAGCGTCGTCCAGCGCGTCATCGAGACCGCGCGACAGTGCGTCGAGCTCGACGGGGCTGAAGCCCTGATCCCAGGCTGCACGCTCGCCGGCTCGGTGCTGACACACGCTGGGGGTGAGTCGGTGCGCGCCGCGGGGGCGCCCGTCGTTGACGGCATGCTCGCCGGCTTCAAGCACGCCGAGATGTGGGTGGACCTGGTGAAAGCGGGCATGCCCGCCGTGAGTCGACGGGGATTTTTCGAGCGGCCGCCGGCCGACGAGTACGCTCGCCTCCGAAGTGCGCTGGGCAAGGACCCCCGGCCTCTGACACCGGACGACCAGCCCACGGCCGTGCCGCGTGGCTGAGGTTGCCGACGTCGTCGTCATCGGCGGTGGCTGCAGCGGATCCAGCATCGGATGGCAGCTAGCGTCGCGCGGGGCGGGTCGCGTGGTCCTGCTGGAGAAAACGGCGATCGCGGCGGGCGCCACCGGCCGCTCGAGCGCGGTGGTTCGCACGCACTACACGCATCCGGCGCTAGCGCAGATGTCGCTGGCGGCGCTGCGCGTCTTCGAGAACTTTGCCGAGGTGGTCGGTGGCGATGCGGGCTTCCACCGGGCGGGCCTGTTGGTGCTGCTCGGACCCGAAGACGCGGAGGCGGTGGCGGCGAACGTGGCGATGCATCGCGAGATCGGCATTGACGCATGCGTGCTGAGCCTGGCGGAGCTCCACCAGCTCGAGCCACGGCTGTCGGTCGAAGGCATCGGCGCAGTTGCCTGGGAGCCGCGCTCCGGCTACGCGGATCCGGTACTGGCCGCTGCCAGCTTCGCCGAGGCGGGTCGGCGGCTGGGCGTGGACCAGCGTATCGGAGTGACGGCCCACGCGCTCATTGTTGGGACACGGGGCATCCAACGTGTTGAAACCGATGGGGGATCCATCGAGACGCGAACGGTAGTTGTGGCGGCTGGCTACCGGACACGCGAACTCCTGAAATCGACGGGTTTCGATCTGCCACTCCAGCCCATCCGGCACACGATTGCGATCGTCCAGCGCTCCACCGGATTCGGCGCGCCGCACGCCATCATCTCCGATCGCGTGAGCGGCGCCTACTTTCGGCCGGAGGGCACCGAGCTCACGTTGGTCGGCGCCAGCTCGCCGCTGGACGGAACGGAGGATGAGGCCGTCGAAATTGACCGCTCGCCAGCACCGGCCGACGAGGCCGCCCTCGTGCGTCGCTTTTGCGCTCGGTTCCCGCGCGAGGAGCGCGCCAGCCTGCGTCGGGGCTACACGGGTGTCTACGACTGCACCCCGGACCTTCAGCCGGTGCTCGGTCCGGTGCCAGGCATCGACGGGCTCCACGTGGCGGCCGGTTTCAGCGGCCACGGCTTCAAACTCAGCCCGATCACGGGTGAGCTGATCGCGCAGCAGATCGTGGACGGGCGCGCCATGCTGGTCGACCTGGGCCTGTTCAGCCCCGGCCGCTTCGCCGCGCAGCGCCTGATCTCCTCGACGCACGCCTACTCCGTCGCCACGCACGGGTAGCCGCGCCGATGTCCGAACGCGGCTCGCAGCCTGTCCACAGCATCACCTTCGACATGGACGTGAAGGTGCCCATGCGCGACGGAGTCCTGTTGTCGGCCGATGTGTACCGACCCTCCGGCGTCTCGAGGGGACCAGTCATCCTGTTTCGGACCCCCTATGACAACGGCCACCCGCCCTACGTCGAGCAGGCGCTGTGGTACGCGCGACGGGGCTACATCTTCGTGTCCGTCGACTGCCGCGGACGCCACGACTCTGAC
>JAFAOS010000335.1 GCA_019247515.1 Chloroflexota bacterium
GGTCGGATCGACTTGCAAGACGAGCGCGGCGCCTTCGAAGGGGCCGGCCTGCACCGAGATCACGCTCTCGACGCCGAACGCGGCCTCGAACCCGCAGCAGGCCATTGGGCAGGTGACGTCTTACCTGCAGACGCATCCCGGCATCAACGCTGTGCTGGCTCTCAACAACGCGATCGCCACCGCGATCGTCTCGAGTCACCCGCCCAGCAATCCGAAGATCGCCACGTTCGATCTCAACGCCGGCGTGCAGACCGACCTCCAGAACCACTCCTTGGTGTTCGCAATCGACCAGCAGCAGTGGCTTCAGGGGTATCTGCCGATCGCGTTTCTCTACCTGTACAAGAAGCACGAGGGCAACAGCGTCGGCGGCGGGACGACCGTGGCCAGCGGCCCGCTGATCGTCAACAGCTCGAACATCAGCAAGGTGTCCTCGGCGATTGCGGCCGGAGATGACTAGGACTACTACCAACCCGTAAGGAGCAATCAACTCGGCCTCCGGGTGGGCGCTCGGCCCGCCCGGGAGGCCAGATCCCCCAAGACGATGAGCGCAACCACATACCCACCACCCGGCGCCCCCGCTCCCGCGGACGAGCGGCTGTCCGCGACCAGCCGGATGACCCGAATACTTCGTCGCCCGGAGCTCGGATCGCTGATGGGCGCAATCGCGGTGTTCATCCTGTTCACGATCACCGACGCGAGCCCCAATCACCTGTGGCTCCATCAGCCGGGCCTGGCCGCCTGGACGCAGCAGGCGGCGTTCTTCGGCATCCTCGCCGTTCCGGTCGGCCTGCTGATGATCGGCGGCGAGTTCGACCTCTCGACCGGCGTGATGTCGGGCGCGACGGCCATCGTGATGGCGCTGCTGGTCGGCAAGTATCACTGGAACGCCTGGCTGGCGATCGTCGGCACGATCGTCTTTGCCATCGCCATCGGACTGCTCAACGGCTACGTGGTCGTCAAGACGAAGCTCCCGAGCTTCATCGTCACCCTGGCCACGTTCTTCGTGCTGCGCGGACTGAGCGTCGGCGCCGTCCTGCTGCTGAACAACCACAGCACGCAGGTCACGGTCACGGAGCTTCATCCCGGGGGGGTGACCAGCGCCAAGAAGATCTTCGGGTCCTCGTTCTTCTCCAGTGGAGCGCTGCCCAACGGTTACTCCACGGCGATCATCTGGTTCATCATCGTGACGGCCTTCGCCACGTGGGTGCTCAGTCGGACCACCTTCGGGAACTGGATCTTCGCCGCCGGCGGCGACCAGAACGCGGCGCGCAACGTCGGGGTCCCGGTTGCCCGCACGAAGGTCGTGCTGTTCGTCAGCACGGCGCTGGCGGCGGCGCTGGTGGGGATCATCTCGTTCACCCAAGCCTCCTCGGCGGTCTCCGAGCAGGGCGTGGGCTACGAGTTCTTCTACATCATCGCCGCCGTGGTGGGCGGTTGTCTCTTGACCGGTGGCTATGGCTCCGCGATCGGAGCCGCGCTGGGGGCGTGCATCATCGGCATGGCGTTCGAGGGCGTCATCTACGCCGGCTGGGACAGCTCCTGGAACTTTGTTTTCCTCGGAGCGATCCTGTTCATGGCCGTCGCCGTTAACACGATCATCTACCGGCGTGCCCAGAAGGCGCGGCGATGAGCGAGGGAGATAAGGAGATGGACGAGACCACGTCAGGCACGCCGAGCGACACCCGAGTTGCCGATCAGCCGGCCTCGCGCTCTCCTGGTCAGCCGGCCTCGGGCGCTCCGGATCAGTCTGCCTCGCCGCCTTCGGGTCGGCCTGCCGCCGCCCCGCCGAGCGCCCGGGACGGCGCCTCGGGCGGCCCGCTGCTGGAGGCGCGAAGGGTGTCCAAGTACTTCGGGAGCGTCAACGCGCTGCAGGACATCACCCTGAAGGTGAACGAGGGCGAGGTGACGTGCGTGCTGGGCGACAACGGCGCCGGAAAGTCGACGCTGATCAAAATCCTCTCCGGCGTGCACGCTCCCGACGAGGGCGAGCTGCTCTTCGAAGGCCAGCCCGTCCACTTCACCGGTCCGCGCGAGGCGCGTGCCGCGGGGATCGCGACCGTGTTCCAGGACCTGGCCACGGTTCCGCTGATGTCGGTGTGGCGGAACTTCTTCCTCGGCAACGAGCCGGTCAAGGGGCGGGGCCCGTTGCAGCGGCTGGACGTCAAGCAGGCCCAGGTCACGATGCGGGAGGAGATGGCCAAGATGGGCATCGACGTCCGCGATCCCGAGCAAACGGTGGGGACGCTGTCCGGAGGAGAGCGGCAGGCGGTGGCGATCGCCCGCGCAGTCTACTTCGGTGCCAAGGTGTTGATCCTCGACGAGCCCACCTCGGCCCTCGGCGTGCGCCAGTCGGGCATCGTGCTCAAGTACATCGTCCAGGCTCGGTCCATCGGCCGGGGGGTCATCTTCATCACTCACAATCCCCATCATGCTTTCCCGGTAGGCGACCGGTTCGTGCTGCTCAAGCGGGGCCGGATGATGGGCTCCTA
>JAFAOS010000070.1 GCA_019247515.1 Chloroflexota bacterium
TCAGACCCCAACCAACACGGCGGAGTTGATCGAATGGTTGGAGGCCACTGCTCGGGCCTGGAACACCGATCCAACTCCCTTCGAGTGGGGTGGCAACCGTCAACTCCGCCGCCAACGCGCCCACCAACGCCGCCATCCACTCGGCGAATCTGGCGCATGCACACGTACACCATTACGCCGCCGACTCCAGTTCATGGATCAATGGCGTACTTCCGGTCAAGTGACCCACTAGGCGTCCTTGCTAATCCGTTACCGAGCCACGCGGCGCGATTCCGAACTCTCAGTTGCACAGCCGACGACGATCCGCCAACGCCGGCTTCTATCGCGCACCTCTGACGATGGATTGAGTCGTTTTCGCCGATTTCGGTGAAGACCGTGTGCATGCTGTCGATGACCCTCATGGTGAACCCCCACCATCACGCCCGGCTGAGATCCGCAGAACGCTCAAAAAAGCATTTGCGCATGTGTACGTCCTCGGGTTCGAGTTCGAACAACTCGGCCAACGGGTCCGCCATGGGCTGAAAGCCGCGACCGAGGTACAACCGCACGGTGTTCTCCGATGGCGTCGCCGAGACGACCATGTCGGAGTCGCCGGCGGTGCGGGCGGTCTGCTCAAGCTGCCGATATCCATCGCACGCAACGGTGCGCTGACGTGGAGGAATGCCAGCTGGGCGATCCCCGGGCCGAAGGTGTGGCACGCCACACCGACGCCAACCAGCCGCCCGCTGGCGAGGGCCCCGAGCGCGACACCGCCGTTTGTCGACGTACTGCTGGAGTTCGTACACCTTGGCCTCGACGGAGTGTTCGCCGTGCCCGCCTCCCGGGTGGTCGAATTGCCGTGCCGCGCGACGAGTTGAGTGCCATGCTGGGCGTAGAGCACGGTGATGCGTTGCTTACGGTCGATTTCGACGACGCGCGACAGCTCGGTCCGGGCCAACCTTCGGAACTCGACTGCGGGTTCCTCCGCCTCACGTTGCCACACGGACTTGTCATGTCCAGCGGCCCCTGGCCCGCTGCGCCCGGATGAAGATGGGGTCGGGTTCGGCTTCACCTTGCCTCAACCACCGCGTCCGAGTCCTGCTCTACGCCGGCAACCCAACTGGGACCTGCTCGCCACGGTCATACCGCGTTGAGATCCGAAGCGCCCGATAAGGCGTCATCGAGCGAACGCTATCACTCCTTTTGGCTCGTCAGGCCTTGACGCAGCCCAGCAGTACTCTGCTGCCCATGTACATTCGACTGGGCCAGGGAAACATCGACGCAAGCCGATTGGGCGATCTACTGGGCGACCTGCAAACCGCACTCTCAGCCGCCAGCAAGCAGCCCGGATTTCGCAACGCGTATGTCGGTGTCAATCGCACGAGTGGGCGTGTGGTGACCATCAGTACTTGGGACACAGAAGAACAAGCCAGCCTCGCGCCTTCTTCAGACGCCAGGGCACGTCGCCAAGCTCTAGGCCTCCAACCCGAGCCGATCATGGTCTTCGAAGTGATTGACCAGGTCTGAAGGGCGCGGCTCCAACGCCACGTTGCCGAGCGCGCTATCAGAGTCAAGGGACGGCGTACTCTGCGCGAACTCGGCCCGGGCTTGCCGTGCAGCGGCGAGTTGGTCAGCCTCGACGACGAGGACCTGGACTCTTCGCGCAACGGCGTCGCCGTGACGTCGCGGCGCTCGAAGACCGAACGTGGCGATACTGGGTCGAATGCACCGGTTTCCCAGCCGCCGCGGCCGTGGCACCGGCCTGGTAGATTGCCGAGTGGCGGCCGTCCGCTCGTGGTGCCACGCCTCAGGTTGCTTCCGCTGACAAATGCCGAGTATGCCGATTTCGCCGAGCGCCAGGTGGCCGAGGCGGCACGCCAGCGGGTCGCGGCCGGCGAATGGATGCTCGCAGACGCCCAGCAACGCGCCCGCGCCGACCTGGCCGACCTCCTGCACGACCGACTGCGCAACCAGGCCCACGCAACCAGGCCCACATCTTCTTGAAAGGCATCGACCCTGCACTCGATGTGCTGATCGGCTGGCTTTGGGTGAGTCCGGCGCCGGCCTTGCTCGAACGGTATGGCGTGCGCCACCTGGCCCGCGTGCGGTGGCTCAGCCAGATCACGGTGCGGGAGGAGCTGCGCGGGCGCGGGTATGGCCAGGCGCTGCTGGAGGCGCGGCACGAGCGGCTGGCCGCCGAGGACGTTGAAGCGCTGTACCTGCGCGTCTACGGCTGGAACACCGCGGCCCGGCGGGTATACACCCGCTGCGCGTATGAGTTGGTACGTCAGTTCGTCACCGACGCCCACCTGCGGAAAGACCTGACCCCGACTCCGTTGAGACAGGGCCAGGTACCAAGGCCAGGTTGTCGAGCGCGCTATCAGTCAGGGAGCGGCGTACTCCGCGCGAACTCGAGCTTTGAGTCATCCGCCACCCACATCATGGACCAGCGTCACAGGCACATTTTAATCGCTGGCTCGCTTGGCAGCTGGGTAGAGTGGTGGGATCCAGCAGTGGGCCGGGTGGTCGCACCGCGGCAGCGTCCGGACACAAGGAGGAGCGCGTGATTGATGAGGGGCGGCCGCGCGAGACGTACACGCATGGACATGGTGAGTTCATGGCTCGGGTGCTCAGCCGTCGCACCGCGCCGGTCGACGCGGGCTTCCTGCTCCCGCATTTGAGGCCAGGGGCTGCGGTCCTTGACTGTGGGTGCGGCCCCGGTTCCATCACCGTTGGCTTGGCTGAGGCGGTGGCGCCAGGGCGGACGGTGGGCATCGACCTGTCGAACGGCCACTTCCCGGCCGCGCTTGCGCTGGCAGTAGAACGCGGCGCCGACAACGTGATCTTCCAGGTAGCCGATGTCTATGAGCTCCCGTTCGACGACGGCTCGTTCGATGCAGTCTTCGCCAACGGCCTGCTGCTGCACCTGAGCAAGCCCGAGAACGCGCTGCGCGAGCTGCGGCGCGTACTGCGGCCAAGCGGAATCGTTGGGATCCGGGATCTCGACTGGGGCTCCTGGCTGATGGCGCCCACCACGCCACGGCTACAGGAGTTCCGCGCGCTCCTGCAGCAGGTCATGACCAGCAACGGCGCGAGCCTGGAGTACGCTCGGCACCAGCGCGCCCTGCTGCTGCAAGCGGGTTTCGCCCGCACGGAGGTGTCGGTCACCGCCTCGTGCCACGTCGGCGGCACTTACCGCAACACGGCTGTGGCCACCGAGCAGTGGGCCGAGACCTAGCTGTGGCTGCTCGAGGACTTCGCCCAGCAGGCGGAGGGCGCCGGATGGATCGACTCTGCCGGCTTGGAAGCCATGGCCGCTGAGGTACAGCAATGGGCCGACCGACCCGACGCCTTCGAGGCCATTCTGTGGTGCGAAGCCCTCGGGTGGCCCTCGGTTTGATCCCTGGGTCTGCGGCACGGCGTCGCCCTGTTTGGTGAGCCCCCTGGAGCGCGCGCTGCTTGAGATGCTGGACGTCCACGCACTTGGCACCCATCATCTGTGCAGCGTGAATGCTGATCGCTGAGACAACCGTAATCGGGCTTCTCGGCCGCGGGCAGTCAAGTTCGGTAGTCAACGCTGGGCCGAGGCCATACGCTGCCACTGTTTGGATGTCGGCGTCCGGACCAGCTCGCCGAGCTCGCATGATTGGCGAGGGTCAAAAGCCGAAAGCGTCAGGCGAGAGGCGGAGTTCCGTGGGTATACGGGCGCAGGGCTGCATAAACGGCAAAATTTAAGGGGGTGGGCACGCCAACCTCGCGGCCGATGCGCACGGCTGCACCCATTGATCGCATCGAGCTCCAGACGTCGGCCCTCAACAAGGTCGAGGTACATGGAACCCCGTGCTGCTGGAGTCGTCGTGGCGACGCTTCGGACCAGCTGCAACAGACGCTCAACTGTACCGCTTTCGAATACGACGCCTCTGGCCTGTCCAACGGCCTCTGCCTCTGCCATGATGCCCTCGGCTAACTCCGCGGTCTCCGGGCAGGCGAATATCAGCGCGTACGGAAGTCGGGTCAGCGAGCTGAGGCCGAGAGCCGCACACGAAAGGATGAACTTCTCCCAACTTTCACATCGGACATCCCGGCTGATTGCCGAGTCAATGCCAGCGCCGAGGAGGGTCGGGTGAAGTTGGTCCACTCTCGCGCTGGAGCCGCCGACTATCTCACCGAAGTGCATAGGCATACGGGGTGTCCTCTGTTCGACAACGCCGGGCGCGACGAGGGATGCACCGCCGAGAACGACGCCTCCGAGTAGGCCCACGCCACCAAGCACCGCCGCCACCTGATCTGGAGCGTCAACGCCGTTTTGAATCGTCAGGGCGAGTGTCTCTGGACCAATCAGCGGGACACATTGCCGAGCGGCGGCATACAGGTCGTACGTCTTCGTGCAGAACCAGACCAGGTCGACGGGGCCAACTTCGCCCGGATCGGCGGTCGCGCTGACTTCCAGATGCAGTTCCTCATCTGTCAGGCGCTTGATGATCAGCCCATTGGCGCACAGGGCGTGCAGGTTGGCACCGCGTACGACGAACGTGACGTCCTCGCCGGCATGTGCCAGGAGGCCACCGAACAATGCTCCGAGACTGCCAGCGCCGATTATCGCGACTCGCATGCTTCACAACTCCTGGGCTGCTTGTATCGAACTGATGCCGGTTGAACCACGCCGTGAGTGCGAGGAGCACGGACCACGTGCCACGTGTCAACGGTCACGGCGCTGCTGCCTGTTAGGACGAGTCGCGGGTAGGATAGCCACACCTCGCTGTCGAATCGCGCCGCGAGCTGACAAGTAGCTCTCCAAAAACGACGCTCCGATGACTGCTCACAGCACCACACTGGTGTCGCTTCAATGCGCGGCCGGTTTAGAGGTCAGGAAGGTATTCCCGCGTGAATCCCCGAGGACAACTCCTGACGTGTTCCGGTTTCGTCGGACCGACCAATGGCCTCCATGAGCTCCTGGGTTCGCAGCCCATCGTCGAACGATGGCGACATCGGCTCACCGTCAATCACTGCGCGGACAAATCGGTCCGCAATCATGAATGCCCCTGCGTCAACACCAGGCGGTAAATCGCTGGGTTGGTAGCGCTCCGGGATCGTCAGGGTCCGATAGTTCCCGTCGGTCACACCCGCGTGCTGAAGAACCGGCGCGGAGGCGGGACCGGAAAGAAGCAGCGCACCCTCGTCGCCAAGGATTTCAAGACGGGTACGATGCTGCCCCCACCGAGCAGGTGCTAACTGGGTTATGAGGGTCAGGCCGCTCCAGAACTCGACATGCGCGTGTATAGAGTCGGGTGCTTTGGTCCGCACGCGGGCACCGTCGGCAAGCGTTGCTTCCGGAATTGCAATGCGGGCAGAGCCATCCACGCTGCGTGGGGATCCGAATAAGAACAATTGACGATCCCAGACCCAACCCAGCGCGAGCAGGAAGCCGCCTCCAGTAGGCTCCGTGAACCATGTCGCCTTTGACGGGCTCCCGCCACGGTATGCGTAATATCCCCAGATATCGATCTGGATTTGCTCCACCGCGGAGTGGGGCCGTCCGATTGCTCCCTCGTTGAGAAAGTCTTTGAGATAGAGGGTCACTGGCATCGTGCGGAACTGCTGATCCATTCCGTGAACGATGCCGCTGGTCGCGCCCAGGTCCCGCATTGCACGTGCCGATTCGACCGATTCTGCCAACGGCTTTTGACACAGGACGTGTTTCCCTCGCGACATTGCCGCCTCGGCTACTGGTCGGTGGATATGTGGTGGTGTAACGACGGCGACAGCATCAATCGGTGCCGAGCTGATCATCTCGTGGTAGTCCGTAAACGTGTATGGAATTGCGAGTTCAGCCGCTACCGCCGCCGTGCGGTCTGGGTCTCTTCCGCAGATGGCAGCAACCTGTGCACGCGGGTGCGCCTGGAACACGCGAGCAGTTTGCTGGCCGAAGCCGGTACCGACGATCCCGATACGTAGCGGTTCAGAGGCTTGCATGGCACCTCCTTCTGGTGCAGGTCCATCGACGACTACGCCCGGAGTGGGCAGCGGCGGCCATGCCGACCTGGAGCTCGTGACAGTTTTCGCCAGTGTGATGTTCGGGCATCGTCGGCCAGTGCACACTTGGCAGAGCGGTCTCGCTGGGCACACTGGCCGCGGCTAGGCATTGCCAGTCGTTGTACCAGTTGGACCAGCGCGTAGGTAGGGACCTGCGGGGTTCCATGCTCGAAGCCTCGCCTCGATCCGTACAAAAAAGCCAGCTTCTCGGGGGTGGCAGT
>JAFAOS010000306.1 GCA_019247515.1 Chloroflexota bacterium
GGCCAACTCGGTGACCGGCCGCTCACCTGCCCGCAGTAGCACCAGGATTTGCCGGCGCTGCGGCTCGGCGATCGCGTTGAAGACGTCGGACGTCGTCGCCGCTCGCGCCATGGGCACATCATATATGCCGATATCGGCATGCGTCAAGCAGAGGAATCAGGGGCCACACCCGTCCTCAGATGCGTCTCACGCCCACGGCCCGAGTTGGCAGTACACGAACCTTTTTGACACTGGTGGCGAATTGAGATTCGACTGAGACGCGCAGGGGTCTTCCGGTCAAGTCGCCCGCCGGAGAAGGTTGGCTCGAACTCGCTGAGAGGAGAGCCGATCGTGTCCTTGCAGCCCACACCCATCGGGCCGGTGCCCGAAGAGACCGTCCGCGTGGCGCATGCCGCGTTTCCGACCGGAAACATGTACGTCCAGCTGCGAGATCATGTTGGCCGCGTCTACGAGGACGCCAGCTTCAGCAGCCTATTTCCATCCCGAGGACAGCCGGCGGAGGCACCGTGGCGGTTGGCGATGGTCACCGTGCTCCAGTTCGCTGAAGGTCTGTCCGATCGCCAAGCAACTGATGCGGTGCGAGGACGCATCGATTGGAAATATCTGCTCGGCCTCGATTTGAGTGATCCAGGCTTCGATCACACCGTGCTGAGTGAGTTCCGTAGCCGGCTGGTCGCTGGCCATGCGGAACTCGTGCTGCTGAACGCATTGTTGGCTCGGTCACGCGAGCTCGGACTCTTTCGGCCACGGGGTCGTCAGCGCACAGACTCCACGCATGTGCTGGCGGCCGTTCGTGTGCTTAATCGCCTGGAGCGCGTCGGTGAGACTTTGCGAGCGGCGCTCAATTGTCTTGCTGTGGTCGCTCCAGATTGGCTGCAGAGCGTCGCTCCGGCGACGTGGTACCAGCGCTACGGGAACCGCGTCGAGAACTACGGTCTGCCGAAAGCCGAAGCCGACCGCCGTGAGTTGGCCGCGACGATCGCCGCCGACGGCCAACTGTTGCTGGACACCCTTGACGCGGACGTCGAGCAGCCCTGGCTGCAACAGGTTCCAGCTCTGCAAGTATTACGGCAGGTCTGGGCTGAGCAATTCATCGGAGAACGGGGACGGCTCCGCTGGCGAGAAGTCAAGGAAATCCCGATCCCAGCGGAGATGATCAGTTCACCGTACGATCCCGAGGCACGCTACAGCTCCAAGCGAAGCGTCGAATGGGTTGGCTACAAGGTGCATTTGACGGAGGCCTGCGATCCTGACACGCCACATCTGATCACCAATGTCGAGACAACGCCCGCAGCGAGTCCTGACGACAAGATGCTCTCCGTCGTGCACGCCTCGCTAGCGGCCATGGATCGGCTGCCAGCCGAGCACCTGGTGGACAAGGGTTACACCGACTCTCACGTGCTGGTCGACAGCGAACGCGATTATGGCGTCGCAATTATTGGTCCGGTTGCTGACGACCCAAGTTGGCAAGCTCAGGCTGGGTCAGGGCTTCGGGAAGGGCGATTTTATGATCGACTGGGATGCCCGGACAGCGATCTGCCCGAATGGCAAACGCAGCTTTTCCTGGTTGACCAATCCGGATGCGACCAAACCTGCAACCACAGTGGTGCGCTTTTCACGTCGGGATTGCTCACCGTGCCCCGTCCGTACTCAGTGCACCCGACGCCAAGTTGAGCCGCGTGAGTTGGTACTCCAGCCACGTGTCGAGCACGAGGCACTCCAGGCAGCGCGACGACACCAACAGACCGAGGACTTCAAAGTCCAGTACGCGGCTCGCGCGGGAGTCGAAGGCACACACGCTCAAGCCGTGCGACGCGCTGGGTTGAGGCGTTCACGCTACATTGGCCTGGCAAAAAGCGGTCAGCCAATTCACGTAGCGCCGCTGGTGAGTAAGCCTCATCGGGACCCGAAGCCACGGATGGCATTCGCTCCGTCGGATACATTCGTTCCGTTCCGCCGCAACGGGTCGCTCCTGGCGCAACTCGACGGAGCTCTTGTAGAAGAAGTTGACCTGGTGTGCAAGGTCGACGATTCCTGTACCAGTACATCGTCAAACGGCTGTACGACAGCTTCAACCTGCCCACCCGGATCAGCCGCTTTCTCGAACTCATGGCCCCGCCTTTCCGGATGTCGGTCGCGGCTTCGGCTTGCCAGGCCGCGCCAGCGTCATGCTCAACGACGAGTGGCGGCGCATCAAGGCATGCTCGACGGTGGCAACTGGCCGTGCTCGGCCTGGTCAAGGTCAAATCCGACAAGCCCGAGGGCCTCGGCAACAACCGCCAGGTGCTGGCCTACGGCTACGACCTGGATGGGACCGATCTCACGCTGCACCTGTACGACCCCAGTTACGCGGACAACGACAACGTGACGATGCACCTGAACGTTGCCGACGCGCACGCGCCCGTGTCGCTGAGCTACGACACGAGCGATACCGTGTACTGCTTCTTCCATACTCGCTACACGTTCGCGCACCCGCCGACCGCCTGATCGCCAGGACCTCGCACGCGAGCGAATGTAGCGCGCTCGGCCAGCGACGACGAGCGCCACGGCGTCGTCGTCACTACCTGAGCCCAGGCCTCATGCCCCGGTGAGCGCCCGCACCACGCGGTATGCTCTTGAGAGAGCACCTCCGAGGAGGATCGCGCAATGGAGAACAGGATCGAGGAAATCAGCCGCCTTCTCCACCAGGCTGGGGAGACGCATCATCAAGTTTTCGCATTTTCGGACGGTGACGACCCTGACTGGGCATCCTGGTATTCCGACTGGCTGGTGAATCACTCGCCGCTGGTTGAGGCACTTGGGTCGCAACCGGTTCGCAGCGAGCTCACCTATATGCTGGTTGGACTCGATAAAGAGTTCAACCGCACCAGATCTGGCCAGCGCTGGGAAGAGTTCTACGCGACGAAGCTGCAGGAGCACTTCGCTCCGAGCAAGTAGCCCGAACTGAGAAGGTCGGGAAACCAACGGTGAGCGATTACGACGTTGTGGTAATCGGCGCCGGCTCGGCAGGAGTGTGGGCGGCGCCCTTCGCGGCCCGGCTTGGTGCACGCGTCGCGCTGATCGAAAAGGAACGTATCGGTGGCGACTGCACGCTCTTCGGGTGCGTGCCGAGCAAGGCGTTCCTCCAGGCAGCCAGAGTCGCGTGGCA
>JAFAOS010000312.1 GCA_019247515.1 Chloroflexota bacterium
TCCAGTGGTCGACAACCGACGCACCGACGTCATCAAGATCCGCTTCTCCGAGAAAGACTGCTCGCGGTGTCCGAGTCTTGCACGGTGCGTTCGGTCGAAGAAGAAGTACCCACGCCGGTTGATCACCGTCCGTCGGCAGGCAGCCTATGAGGCATTGCGCGCTGCACGCGAACGTGAGAAGACCCACGAGTTCATGCGGCTGTACGCCAATCGTTCCGGAATCGAGGGCACCGTTTCGCAAGGTGTGCGTGTATGCGGATTGCGTCGCACGCGTTATCGGGGGTTCGCTAAGACGCGTTTGGACCACACGTTGACGGCAACCGCCATCAATTGCCTGCGCCTGAGTGACTGGATCGCGGGGGGCCCGAGAGCCACCACGCAGCACTCGCGCTTTACGCGTCTCCTCGATTTGTGCTCTTAGCCCAACCGAAATTAGCCAGCAATATCGAGTTCCGTGCAGGCCTCGATCGATGGACGGGAGTTGTCAGGAAGCCGAGACATCGAGGAAGTGATTCCAGGCGGAGCAGATAGCGATTTGCGTCGGTAAGTCGGTCAGTCGGTCTGGATCCACACTGGCCAGCCGTCGGCCGCCATACCAGCGTCGGAGTTCCTCAATGACGATCTGCTCGACGTAGTCCGCGATTCGAGCCTCGCGCGGTCGTGGCAGCATCGTGGCCGGCTCGGGCACGAATTTGTCAGCGTCGACCTGGTGGACGCCAATTGGATCGAGTTGGAACATGATCTCGAGCAACTGGTCGTATAGGACGCGGTACTGAGCTTGGTAGCGTTTACGCGCCGCCCGACGCTGTTCGTTGGCATTGGCGTTGGTAGCGGCTTGGTTCACACTACCAATGGACCGTATCGCAGGTCGACTCTGAAGTACACGGTCTTATACACAGCTGTTCAGTTGGCGAGCAGTACACGTTTACGCAGCGGATCGAAGCCGCTCGCCCGAACTGGCGTTTGGCGAGTTTTATATAGGATGGCTCCCGGCCCTGGGGCCCAGGGTGGCGGCGTCGGGCGGATCAAGCTGAGGGTGCACTGTTGGATGAATCCCTGAACTAACGCTAGGCGCGTGCGTAGGGCTGTGGCTGCGACGTTGCGACCATCTTTGTTGCGGTGCTCTGCCAGAGTGGCGATCAGGTCGTTGGCCACGAGGGTCACTTGTTCGTAGGCGTTGTGTTGCAAGGTTTGCCAATTCCTTCAGATGCGCGTCGCTCAAGCCAGCGGGATTCGTCAGGAATGCCATCGCTCGGCGGGACCGGCGCAGAGATCTCCTTCGCTGCCTTCAGCGCGCGTGCAGCCGCTTCGCGCTGGCCCTCATTGAGCAGCCGCTGCACTTTGGTCATTGGGATCTCGGCAGTCACCCGGAGCAAGCTTGGATCACCGTGCACCAATTTCGCCCGCTCGCCACTGATGAACAGACCGCAACGTGAGCAATCCATCCGGTGTGGGCATGTGTGATGTGCCGCCAACCCACAGAACTGAGGCTCGCCATTAGCGTCGGAACCGATGAACCACCGCACCGATGCCGCGCCTTGCGCTGCCGCGTCAGGGTCGTACAGTCCCTCGATCACCGTCGAGAGCGTGTCCGCGCGTGCGACTCGACAGTGCAGGGTGGATGGGATTCCGGCGGGCATACTTCTTGATCGTCCGGGTGTTCTTGTGAATCGCGTAAGCAGCCAGGTCCTCCAACTCCAGACCGCAGGCGTGCAGCATCGAAATGCGAGCGCTGCGGCCACGGTGGGCGGTCCTCTCGCCAGCCTCATCTATCAGCCGAAGATGAATACACCAGCGCGTCACCTCAATTCCGTCGACGCTGCCTACCGCGAGGTCGACACCGGTCTGGACCCCTCTCAGCAGCCCTCGGCCTCCAACCCGCCGCGTAAACAAATCCTCACTCCATCGCATGGTAATGCTTAGCAGTGTCGTGAAGTCATAGCCGGCCGCCTCGCGACGAAGATGGGCGAACAGCTCGGAATACACGCGGTGACCGATGTACGGCACGATGACGCCGATGACCTGCCGCCGCGCGCCTCGAGCGACGTATCCCAGCCGGGCCGCCGCCTCCCGGACGCGATTGGTCCGTCCCGCGCGCGACGGAATGCTCGCCGCGCATAGCCAGCGAGGCGGTTTTATCCTCACGCCCGCTGCGGCCGCGACCGTTGCCAGCATCACTCGCGCTGGATCGTCACCCGTCAGAGTCAACCAAACGGCTCAACTCAGCTGATTGCTCGAACCAGTCGACCGTTCGCCGCAAGCCTTCGTCCAGGCCATCACGGGGGAGGAACCGAACAGCTGGCGGGCGTGTTCGCCATCGACCCAGCGTCTGGGTAGACCGTCGGGTCGCGAGGGGTCCCAGCTGACGTTGCCGCCATTGCCGGTCATCTCGCAAACCTTTGTTACACGATCGCGAACGCGGACCTCGCCGCTGCTTGCGCCCAGGTTGACCGGCTCAGTGCCGTCGGGTGCTCCGCTGCGAGCAGAATCCCTTGGGCGGCGTCATCCACATGCAGGTAGTCGCGGGCCGCCGCGCCGCTGCCCCAAACCGTGATCGACGCAGCCTGATGATCGCGCGCCTCGACGCACTTGCGCACCAGCGCCGGAATGACGTGGCAGTCTTCGAGGTCGAAGTGATCGCGGGTCCGCGGAGTTGCACGGCAACAGGAAGACGGAGTTGAAGCCGAACTGGGACCGGTAGGCTTGGCCTGCAGGAGCAGCATCTTCTTCGCCAGTCCGTATGCGAGGTTTCGTCTCCTCCGGATAGCCGTTCCAGCGTCACCTTCGCGAAAGGGAATGGCCGCCCACTTCGGATACGCGCAATCGGAGCCCATCGTCACGACCGTTTCGATTCGCCTGCGCGCGGCGGCGTCGAGCGCCCCGGTGATCACGCGATGCGGGGTCGTCCCAGTCGCAGAGATGGCCGTTCGGGGAAGGTGCGGGGCTGGAATCATGCGCGAGTCGCTGAGACATACGCATCGACAATCCGGCCGCGACCGTCGATGGCGCGATAGATATGGTGCCACTGACCGCCAATGCGAGCATAGGTTTCGTCCACGCGCCAATCGGGACCAAGAGCAAATCGCGCCAAATAGCTTGTCGAGGCTAGCGTCAAATACTCACTGCAAAGTCATAGAGAGCAGTCCAATGTTCGCGCTCACGTTCGGTAGTGCCCGGTCTCTAACTGACTCGCGTTCGTCTCAGCGCGTACTCGGTGCTGGTTGTCTGCAGCACGCCTGTGGCCGTGCTGACGGCGGCGTCATAGATACCTGCCACATCCTGCATGATGGGCAGGTTGTACGAGCCGTCCGGATACGCGAATGTGCTCACTTCGTCGTCGATCAACGCTTCCAACTGCGCCTTTGAGTCAACCAGTTCTGCCCAGTAGGCGTTTACGTCTTTGGCGCGGAGTGGCACCAGATCTCGATGGTCCACCGTATGCGATCCGATTTCATGGCCGCGGCGGTACAGGTCCGCTACCTGATCGAGATTCATATACGAGTGCACGCCGTCGCCTTGCCAGACCGTCCCGATGATGAAGAACGTGGCTGACAGGTGGTACCGCTCGAGAACGGGCAGCGCCTGCTGGTACTGCACCAGGTACCCGTCGTCGAAAGTCAAGCAGAACGGCGGACGGCTCGATACCGGCGCCACGCCGCGGACCATCGCCGCTAACTGGGCAACCGTCACTGCGGTGCGGCCCGCCCGGGCATTGGCTCTGATGACGCTCTCGACTGCCGCGGCGCCGGACTGGTGAAACATGTAGATCGGACAGCTGACGCTCGTTGCAGCGTACGAGGTGCTAATCTGCAACATAGAAACAACCGGGGCGAGCGCTGAGCCAGCCAGCAGTCTGACGAAGGTTCTCCGATGCAGAGGCATGCGCGGCCGTTCGCTGCCAATTCCGAGCGAGAAACCCACGCTTCGATAGAGTAGCCCGGGGCCTACGGAGTGGCATCTTCGGAAAGTATGGAGAAACAAGCGGCCATCTGCTCGCCCCGGAGGGTCGCCGCCCCCTCCTTCCATTGGTGTGTGTGTGCGCGCGCGTGCGCGCGCACCAGCGTACTTCAAAACCCCTCACCCAAGATGCGACACGCTCCAGAAGCGCCCGAAGTCCCTGACGATCAACCAGTTTTCAGAGAAGTTCCGACGGACCTCTCAGGCGCACGATTAGACCCCAGCCGCGCAGCCAGCCTAACTCCGCTCAAGGTCCTGTACTCGAGTCGACGGAACTGCCATCGCATCGCAGCCTACGCATGCTGGAGTGGGCTGCCAGTCAGCACGCTTGGCTTCGCATCGAGCGGGTCCCCAGCTATGCGTCTGAGGTGAACCCGATGATTGCCATTTGAAGCCGGCGTTTTCCCAAAGCCCTTTAGATCCACGCGAGACTGGACTCGCAGACGCCACAGTCGGGTGGCGGAGCTCGAAGACGAGAACTTCTCCAACCTCGTGATCGTGTCCTGTCCCCCATCTGGCGCATCCCGCGTTTTGCTGCCGTTCGCAATGACGGTGTGTGCCATGGCAGTTCATCGTAGCTCGTAGCTTTGGCCTGCTGACGATTGGCGCCTCGGTGACAGGCAAACATACGGTCAGCGCTCGAGCAGGTTACGTCTGTCCACCCTGGATCAGTGGTCTTGTGCTGGTAGTCCCACCCTGGTGCGACGAGTGTCCACGCGGGCCAGACGGAACTCAGGCGTCGTCCGGAGCCAGACGACCTGCCTGGGTTCGTCGAGCAGTGGTTTGACCACTGCGTTCGAGGCGTGGCGCTCGGTGCCATGCTCGGCATGTTCCGCGGCAGACCTCCCGATTGACTCACACATGGACACTGTGTACGCGAAGCCGGCGTACCGGCGAAAATACCAGCCAGGCGGGCGCAGCCAACCCACACAAGACCATTGCCACGATCGTGAGGGACAGGCCGAAGACTTGCGCCAGCCCGCCGCCGAGCAGCGCGCCAATCGGAATCGTGCCCCACACGATGAACCGCATACTGGCATTCATCCGCCCCTGCACACGATCGGGGGTGATCGCCTGGCGGAGGCTGACCTGG
This sequence comes from Chloroflexota bacterium, assembly GCA_019247515.1. Lineage (GTDB taxonomy): Bacteria > Chloroflexota > UBA6077 > UBA6077 > CF-72 > CF-72. The sequence goes on from JAFAOS010000312.1 coordinate 5,051, forward strand.
TTCACGTTGTACACTGGATTGCTCACACCGCTGATGAACGACGCCACCATCAACATCGCCGTGACCGGCACTGGAGGTCCGCTTGCGAGCGGTATCAGCAGGTTTCCCAGCTGGGCGGCGGTGATCGATCCGAGAATGGTGGCCCCGAGTCCGAAGCGGCGAGCGACGGGTCCGGCCACCAGCGCCCCCAGCAGGGCGCCAGATCCACTGGCCGCGTAGATCAGTCCAATTGCGGCCGGCTCCAGTCCGAGCTCGCGAGTGACGTACAGCACATACATTGCCTGGGTCGCGTTGCCGAACAGATTGGAGGTGGCCGTACAGCCGGCGATGGAACGCAATACGGGATTCTCGAGCACGACTGCCAGACCCTCACGTAGCTCGGGCCACAGTGCGCCGGCCGGACCTGCTCGCCGGTCGGGCGCGGGTTCCGGGGCTCGAATCCACAACAAGGATACGACCGAGGCGACGAAGGAGGCCGCGTCGACGGCTACCGCAACGGGGGCGCTAATGATCTGTACGAGTAGGCCAGCGATGCCAGGGCCAGCGATTTGCGCCACGGAGCGGCTTACTTCGAGCTTGCTGTTACCGTCTACCAGGTGCTTGCGACTGATCAACACCGGCAAGTACGCCTGGTATGCCACGTCGAAGAAGACCGTCAGTGTACCCGTCAGCAGCCCGACTACATACAGTTGCTCGATGCGCAGCACGCCCAGGAGCGCCGCTAGGGGAATCGAGCCCAGACACACGGCCCTCCCGACGTCGGCGACGATCAGAATCGGCCGTCGCCGGGTACGGTCGACCCAGACGCCGGCGAAGAGGCTGAGCGCTAGAAAGGGCGCGAACTCCAGGGCGCTCAGCAGCCCCATCTGCGCGGGTGATGCGTGCAGCACTAGCGCTGCCGTCAACGGAATCGCAAGCTGGCTCACCTGCGTGCCGAACTGGGAGATGGTCTGGCCCACCCACAGCTTGACGAACTCTGGGTGTCGCCACAGGCCCCTGAATCGCAGGACAAGCACCCGGACAGAAGCGTAGAACAAACGCGACGAACGTCACGCCCAGCGGCCCACCGAACGGGTGGACGACCCTGCTCATCACGTTGCTTCGCCAATACAACGGGCGCGTCCACGCGCCGTCCTCTCTAGAGACGAAGAGTCGAAGAACCGCGAGAGACGAAGAACCGCACGTATTGGATCAATCCGTCACGTTGCGGAGCGGACCCTTTGCGGTGCGACACCGAGTTGCACGGTCCTGGTCTCGTGCTGCCCCAGAGCGAGCAGCTCGTCCACCGACCACTGATCGTACGCATGGGCACCATACTTGACTGCCAGCAGTCGCCCATCGGCCCCAATGAGAAAATCGGCCGGCAGCCCGAGTCTGCCGCCAGTCGGCATCAGCTTTGGGGGACGACCTTTGTTTTGCAGGATGTGGAGCGCGCTACGTGCGACGCCCACCATAATCGGCAGCCACACCCGCGGGTCGAGCAGCGCGCGCGGCGACGCCTCGACGCCGAATTCCAAGTAGAGCTCTTTGTGGGGGTCGGCGACCACGGCAAACGGGACGTCCGCGCCCTGCTCGAGCAGTTCCTCTCGGCTCGAGTGAAACACCACTACTTCACGGATGCCGGCGCCGGTGATCTCCGGATGCCGCCTGACAATCGACCGGAGGTGCAGGTTGCACAACGGACAACCAGCAAAGCGCCGGAACTGGAGGTGGACCAGATGTGCGTTGTCGGGGACGCGGATGTGCTCACCGGAAATGGTTTCAAGCTCGTGCTGCGGGAACAGGCTGCCCGAACTGAGCTTTGAACTGGCGCGGTGCGGGTCGCCGCGTGCAATCAATGCAACGCCAATCCCGAGCGCAGTCGCGGCTGCCAGGATCATCAGGCTCGACAGTAGATACAATTTGAAGACCATCACCGCGACCACTCCCAACGCGATCGCGAGACGGATCTGGACGCTCTGCACCTGCAGCGTCGGTCGAGGACTCAGCAGGAGCCCAACAGCGATCATCGATGCCAGACCGATCAGCCCGGCGGCGGGCCAGGTAAGAAATGTCCAGCGCGTGTATGCCATCAGCACTCCGGGTTCGACAAGGAGTGCCATAGAAACGGCGCCGATACGCCGCGCGATCGCGAGACGCTCGCCGTCGCCAGCGAGCCGTTGGGTTGTTGATCGGCATCGTGGCGCAGCATGGCGCTCGTGGCGCTTGCGGCAAGCCATTCAAGTGCGACGAACAGACCAAGGGCACCGAGGATGTGAATGAACACGGCCCAGGGATAGTGATCGAGGACGGACATGCCGCGACCTCCTCCTTCTGCATTGCAACTCCGAGTTGCTTTACGTCATGCAGAATAGACTCTGGTCCGACCAGAATGCAACAATTAGTAGCGATGCGGTCTACTCGCGCGGCGGCGCCTGCTCGGCCTCAGCGTCCTCCTGGCCGCGGTCAACGCTTTCGCGCGGCCGTGCGTGCCGCCGCCCTCGAAGAGTTGGCCGATCGTGGGTATGCCGCGCTCACCATCGAGAGCGTCGCTCGTCGCGCCGGCGTTCACAAAACCTCTGTTTATCGGCACTGGACCGACCGCGAGGGGCTCGTGCTCGACGCGCTGACGACGAATGTCGCCGGCGGACTGGTCATTCCGGACACCGGCCACTTTGAGACTGATCTGCGCGAGTTCGCGCGCGGACTGGTGGCCTGGCTAACGAGTCCGCCCGGAAACGCCGTCGTCCAGGCGACCGTAGCCGATGCTAGCCGCGTGCCTGAAATCGCCGATCTCCAGCGACGCTTCTATGCTGGGCGACTCCAGCGTGATGAAGTCATGATCAGACGTGCGATTGATCGCGGCGAGATCCCGGCTGACACGGACGCAGCGGAGGTGATCAAAGCGCTGGTCGGTCCAATCTACCTGCGCTTGCTCATCACGGCGGAACCCATAGACGCCTCCACCGCGGATCGCGCAACCGAGCTTGCTCTGGCGGCTGTTCGCGCGGGCGTTCTTCGCTCGCGCTGATTGCCAGACGCGAAAGCGAAGCGCCGCCCAGGGAACCGGGACGGCGCTGTGTTGATCGAGCATCCGTATGGCATCACGGTGTGACGAATGCACGCCCCATTCACACGCGGCGAGAACAGCCGCAGATCACGTCATTCGGCGACTGGATAGTCCTCCTCGGCGAGCACCTCTCGCATCCGATCGGTGCTGACGAGGTTGGCACCTCGTAGCGACGTATACCTGCCTGGCAGGAATACTGACTCGTACGGACTCGCTTCCATTCAGGGCCGTAAGAGCGTTCGTGATTGTCCGTTCGCAATGCTCGCACGAGATATCCGGGACATTCATTACAACAGTCGACATGTGTCGAGTTCCTTTCAACAAACTGAAATTACTGGCTTGCGCGGACCACGAAATCCGCGCTGATGAGACGTCCGTCGGAGGTCTGGAACTGACCCCAGAGCCGGTACAGGCCCGGCGCGCCGAACGTGTGGTAAAAGCTCATCTCCGGACCGAAAGTGGCGCCTGGCAGTGGCCAGATCTCGGCGCCG
>JAFAOS010000412.1 GCA_019247515.1 Chloroflexota bacterium
CCAGCGGCGGAGCGTGTCCAACAGCCAGTAAGCCGCAGCATGCATGAGCAAGCGGAAGGCGTTGGCCCAGAAGCGGTGGTCGCTCAAGCGGTCGGCTTCGACGGCGTTCTTGAGGGCCTTGATCCAGTTCTCGGGCTCGCCGCGGGCGACGTACCAGTTGTAGACGGTCAACGGGTCTTCGTGGCGGGTGGTGACGATGAAGCGGGTGTTGGGTCCTTTGCTGAGGGCTTCGGCTTTGTAGATCACGCGGCGTGGATGAGCCCAAGTGCGAGCCTGGTAGGTCGTTTCACCCGCCAGGCGGATCTTGCCGCCACCTTGCGCTTGGCTCTGGGTGAGCGCCTGTGTGAGCAGTGGCGCAGCGATCACCGCCAAGCGCCGGTTCGGAATGAGTCCGATGGTGTACCCAATGCCGTTGTCCTCACACCAGGCGTACAGCCGCGGCACGGCAAAACCGCTGTCGGCGCGGATCTCGATGCTGACCTGCGGCCAGGCCGCGCGCAGGCGTTTGACCAGGCGGCGGAGAACCAGAACCACAAAGCGTGATTCGTGGCACCGACCCGGTCGGAGGACGGCGGTGATGAGCTGGTCGGTGTGACCGTCGAACATCAGCAGCGGATGGTAGATGTGCTCACGATAAAAACCGTGATAGGCGCCGCCCTCCTGGCTGCCATGCACTGGATCATCGGTTCCATCCACATCCAGCACCAGGTGACTCGGCGCGCCTCGCCGCTGGCGCTCGTGGATGTACAGCGCCACCAATGCCTCAGCCATGGCTTCACACGCATGACGATCGACCGCGTTCTCGAGGCGTGACAGCGTCGGCTGCGAAGCGAGATCGGCGTCCGTCTCGGGCAGGCGACCACACACCGCCTTGAGGAGGGGATCGGACCGCAGCGTGGTGGCATCGTTCTGATCCGCGTAGCCGCACGCGATCTGAAAGACACGCTGACGAACCAGCGTCGACAACGTGTGGAGGACCGGGCCGCGACGCCAGTCGGGAATACACGCTGCCAGTGCTTCGCAGATGCCAAGAACCTGATCGGCTTCACTCAGCCAGACCAGACCACCGTCGCTGGTGAGGCGACCTGCGTCGAACGCCGCACTCAGCGACAGGCGAGAAACCAACTGAAACTGAGGACGCCGGGTGGCAGAATGGCCTGTGGCTGGGTCGTCCGGATGAGAGTCCACGCATAAGCTCCCAAACCGGGCGACCAGCCGGTTATTCCCGCTACGTCTCAGCTCAGGTCAAGACCCGGTGAATAATCCGGGATAGGGAGAGGGAGCCTATGCGAGAGGAATACGATTCCATGACTAACGAACCGAAAGAGGAAATCGGACTCAGAGTTGTGGTCCTTGGCCCCCGCGAAGGCACGCCCGTCCGCGCCAACCTGATCAACGAAGACATGATCCACCTCAAGGTCACCGGTCAGGACAGCAACGGTTTGCTGACCGTCCTCGAGTACCACGCCGTCCCACACTCGGACGGCGTCGAGCCCCACACCCACGCCGGCCACGAAGAGGGCTTCTACGTCGTCGACGGCGAGCTGAGCATGCTGGTCGGCAAGGAGCGGAGCGTGCTGAAGCCCGGCGGCTGGGGCTTCGTGCCACGCAACGTGCTGCACGCGTTCTGGAACGACAGCGACCAGCCGTGCACGTTCGTGGCAACCTTCACCCCGCCGGGCTTCGAGCGGATTTTCTTCGACACCCAGCGCATTGGCTCTCGCCCATTCACCCCCGAAGAGATGGCCGAAATGGCTCGCAAGCACGGCGTGATGCGCGTGCCCTGGGATCAGGTCGACACGTTCGTAACCCCGACAGACAGGTGAAGGAGGCCGGTGTGGACAGACCGAGACACGCCGATCGCGAATTTCGGGGCGCCGCGCGGCCGCGGCCCGTGCCAGGTGGTCCGGCCGATCTGCTGCTGGTCAATGCGCATGCGATCACGATGGATTCACGCCAGCCGCAAGCCGAGGCCGTCGCCGTGGCCAAGGGGCAAATCCTCGGCGTCGGCTCACGCTCCGAAGCCGAGCGGCACGCGTCGAGCAGCACCGTAGTGCACGACCTGGCCGGCGGCACGCTGTTGCCAGGTTTCCACGACTCCCACAACCACATGCTGCCGACCGCCTACAACGCCACCCTGGTCGATCTCTCGTCCGCGCGGACCATCGCAGATGTTCTGCGCTTGATGGCCGAGCGGGCCGAACGGACGCCACCCGGCGAATGGGTCCTCAGCAGTGGTCGCTGGCACGAGACGCAGCTGGAGGAAAAGCGCTTCCCGCGGCGGGAGGAAATAGATGCCGCCCTGCCGCGGCATCCGGTGATGATCCAGCGCGGCGGCCACAACGTCGTCGTCAACAGCGCCGCGTTCGCGCTGGCGGGCGTACCGGAGGACGTTACCAATCCAGACGGCGGGACGTTCGTTCGCAACCCCGCCACGGGCGCGCTCACCGGTCACCTCATTGATGCGGCTATGGGCCCGGTGCGTTCGAAAGTGCCAAGGCCGAGTCAAGCCGAGCTGGAATCAGCGCTGTTGGCGCTCCAGAAGCGCTATCACGCGGCTGGCATGACCAGCGTCCTGGAGCCGGGATTGGAGCCGCACGAAATGGCGGCCTATCGTGCCCTGAGACAGCGCCAGGAGCTCCAGGTGCGGGTCACGATGATGTGGCGCCTCCGCCCCGGCTTCGATGCCGCATCGCTGGAGTCCACCCTCGAGGCCGTGCGGAGTGGCGTGGTGACGCTTGATGCGGACGATGCCTACCTGCGGACCACCGGCCTCAAAGTGGGCATGGACGGCGGCGTCGAGGCCGGCTACTACCGCGAACCCTACGCTCATCCAGACGACCCCGCCAATCCGCGCGGGCTACCACTCGTTTCCGCCGAAAACTTCAGCGCCATCTGCTCACTGGCCGCCGAGTCAGGCTGGCAGGTCGGCACGCACTGCGTGGGCGACGCTGGCATCGATCGGGTGCTCGACGGCTACGAACAGGCCAACCAGAGATCGCCCATCACAGGATTACGCTGGACCCTGATCCACATGATGTACGCCCGGGAGGACCACTGGGAACGCGCCAACCGTCTGGGTCTGGTGGTGACCGCCCAGCAGCCGCTCCAGTACACCCTGGCCGACGGCTTCCGCCACTACATCGGCGCCGAGCGGGCGCGCGACATCGAACCCTTGCGCATGTACCTGGACCGCAGCACGCAGCCCGTCGGCGGCGGCTCGGATAGTCCGGTGACACCCTTCCAGCCGCTGATCGGCATCTGGAGCTCCGTCACGCGCGCAACGGATCGCGCTGGCATCCAGGGCCCCGAATGGGCGATCAGCCCCGAAGAAGCGCTGCGCATGTACACGGTCGGCAGCGCCTGGTGCGCATTCGAGGAACACACCAAAGGCTCCATTACTCCGGGCAAAGTCGCGGACTTCGTGGTGCTGGATCACGATCCGCGGCAGGTCGAGCCGGATGCCATCCGCGAGCTCCAGGTTCTGCGCACCTATGTTGGCGGCAATCTCGTCTATGAGGCCGATAGTGTGGGAGCGAGGGCAACGGTCCGATGATGCTGAAACTTGGCCTGGGCGTCATTCCCTTTGCGATGGACTCTTCGCGCTGTACTGGCCTGCGATCAACGGTCCGAACCTGTGGTTCGGGCTACCGCCGCTGGTCGTCTGGGTATGTTTGTGCGTGATCATGTGCACAGTCCTCCTGATGACCGCGCTCGGCTTCCTCGCCCGCCGTCGGCCGGCGCCCAACCTGACGGAGTGGACCGTCGCCGGCAAGCACTTCGGTGCTGTGGCGTTGTGGTTTCTGCAAGCTGGCGAAATCTTCGCCACCTTTACCTTTCTGGGCATCGCCGGGTTGACCGTCGTGGCCGGTGTCGCGGCGCCTGTATGCCATACTGTTCGAGGGTCTCGGGTTACTCGGTCTGTTCTTCCTGGCGCCGCGACCCATCAGCGACGGTGGTACAGTTCGACTCAGCGCTGCATCTCCACTTGCACCGGACCCCTTACCAGCAGGGACTCCAGCTCGGCGCGGCGGCCGCGGAGCTGATTCGAGACAATGTACGGCGCGCGGGCGCGCATGTGCCGAGCGGCTTGAATCTGAGAGGCTACACCGCCATGACGCCTGGCAACGAGGCGTGGGTCGCGCGCGCGTACGCCATGGTGCTCGACTGCACGCAGGTGCTGGCGACTGGCTCCGCGACGGCCGATGGCAAAACATACCTGGCCAAAACGCGCGACCTCACGCGCGGGCCGATCCAGCACGTCCTGCTGCACCGCGAATTCGACGACGGCACGTTCCGGAATGAGATTCAGACAGCCGGGCAGATGACGTTGCCGCTCGGGGTCAACAGCCACGGGTGGCAGTTGGCACCAGCCGCCAGTGGTGGTCGCGGGTGGTTGTCGATCTCGCGCGGGGCGACAGCGCGTGGCACATTCCGAATCTTCAGCCGGTGCTGCGCTATGCCCGTTCGGCCGACGAAGGTTTGCAGATGATCCACGACCAGCCGCGCGTCGCCGGCATGAACATGTTGCTGACCGACGAGCGCAAGTCCTACGCGCTGGAGATCACGGACTCAGACGTGCAGGTCTGCGAGCCGGAGGACGACGTCGTCGTGCGCCACGCTGCTGGCGAAGGTCCGACCCCGCCGTATTCGGCGCTGGTCATCTGCCCCCAGGACCGCACCGTGTGGGCCAGCTTCAACTATCCCTGTGCAGGCATCGAGGCAGTCGCCCGGCCGACGGGTTGACCCCCAGTCGCGGTCAGCCGGTTGTCCGCCAGTTCTGAATGTCCCAGATGTCCGGCGCCCACGGCGTCGGCTGGTAGCCGGTCAGACGCTTGCTCGCGGCCGCCACGTTGTTGCGCGCCACCAGACCGATATCGGCCACATCCGTGACGACCAGCTGCTGCATCTGCTGGAAGATCGCCGTGTACTTCGCCGGGTCGACCTCCGCCGAAGCCTGGGCATACAGGCTGTTGAGATCCGGGTTGTGGTAGCGCATGATGTTGCGCCCCGACCAGCCATTTTCTTTTTGCGCAATGTCTTTCTCTGGATCAGCTGAGAGATACCGCAGATACCACAGCAGTGGATACACGCCGGCGCCGTTTGTCTCCATGCCCAGGTCGGCCTCGAGCTGCTGAAAGGAATCGGCGTTGTTCGCGCTGAAATAGGCGCTGGCGTCCACGGCTTTGATCTCGACTTCGATGCCGATCTGCTGGAGCGCCTGCTTGATGATCTCCTGTTCCTTCTGGCGCACGCTGTTGGTCGACGACGAATACAGCCAGCTCTTGCGCCGATCGTTGAGGATGCGAATGCCGTCCGCGCCGGGGGTAGCACCGACCTCGTCGAGCAAGGCGCGGGCCTTGTCCAGGTTGTACTCCCAGGTGATGCCCTGGGGCATGTACTGCGCGTTTTCGTTCATCGTGTAGCCGGTCTCTTTGCCGCCAGGCCCATACAGCTGTGTGGCGATCACGTCGCGTTGGATCGCGTATGCCAGCGCCTGGCGCACCTTCAGCTCTTTGAAGTGCGGGTGCGGAACCTGGTAATCCGAATACTGGTCGTCCTGCAGGGTTTCGGGATCCGTGTGATTGATGACCAGCTTTTCGGTGCCGCGGCCCTTCAGCGTGACCGTGTCGAAGAACGGCTTGCCCGCCTGGTGGTACTCCGGATTGAGAGCGTAGGTGACCGTGTCGCCCGGTTTGAAGTCGGTCACGTGGTACGGCCCGGTGCCAATCGGCTTCAAGTTGAAGGGCGCGTCCTTGGCGCCGGCGCCGACCGCGTCTTTGAGCACGTGCTCCGGCAACATCTGTCCGGGGATTCCGGTGAACGGATTGAACCACGCAGCGACGGGGTGTTTGAAGGTGATCTTGACCGTGTCCGGCGCGGTGGCCTCCACGGAGGCAACGTCCTGGTAGTAGCCGAGGGTGGTCGCCGACGTGGACGGCTCGCTCAGGTAGCGATAGGTGAACGCGACGTCAGAGGCCGTGAATGGCTGACCGTCGTGCCACGTCACACCGGTTTTCAGCTTCCAGGTGACGCTGGTACCGTCACGCGCGACAGCGCCGTTGTCCAGGCTCGGAATCTCGGCGGCCAGGATGGGTACGAGCTGATTCTGGGCATCGAAATCGGCCAGCGGGTCGGCGTAAATGCGGACAACGCCGACGTCCTTGGTCGCCAGCGACAGATAGGCATTCAGGATGGTCGGCGCCTGCCACCACAGCACGTTGAGCGGACCCCCACCGCCCGGCACCGAGGTGGCTTGCGCCGCGGCGGCCACCGTAGGCGCAAACGTGGGGCTGGCGGCTGGGGTCGTTGGCAGCGGAGTGGCGACAGTCGACACGGGCTGCGACGGACTGGATGGAGCGGACGGGCCGCATGCCGCCAACAGCGCCAGCCCCGCGCCAAGACCGGCGCGTTCGAGAAATTCGCGACGTGAAATGTGCATGCGACCTACACCCCGACCGCCACGCGGACTAGCCGTTCGAATTCGGCGAACGCCAGACCGGGGTCCAGTTGCCAAGACGTCAGTCCCTGCGCGAATTCTTCTTCGCAGAACGCCGCGATCATCGCTCGGTTCGCCTCCACGCCGTACGGGTGGAGCTGCTGGCCCATCAGTCGCGTATCCTGCTCCAGCTCGGCCAGCAGCCAGGGCAGAATTTCGGCGATGGCGCGCAAGTCAGACTCTGTCGCACGCCGCGCCTCGTCGAACGCGGAGTACAGCGCCAATGCGACTTCCGGATGAGCGTCCACCAATTCGCGCCGTAAGACGATCACATGGTGGCCTGGATAGATGCCAGTGCGTCGAAAGTATTCCTGCTCGACAGAGAGAAAGTCCGGATACAGCCTCCGAATTGCGCTCGAGGCGTCGTAGAAGCCGGCTGGCGGCCACGGGCAGACCAGGCAGTCGATCTCGCCCGAGGCCAGCATGTCCACCAGCATGCGGTCTGCCGGCGCGCGCTCCACGCCGGTTGGTAACGGGTCGTTCGGCACCGGCTTGTAGCCGTCGCTGACCTGGCCGACAAGCCAGCTCACCGAGCGGATCGGCACACCCTGGTCGCGCAGCAGTGCCCGCGCCCAGGTGTTGCCGCTCGCCGGCCACTCGTTGATGCCCACGCGTTTGCCACCCAATTCCGAGATCTCGTGCAGTGGACTATCCGCTCGGACGAAGAAGCACCGCTGGCGGAAACCGCGCATCAAAAAGATCGGCAGTCCAACGGCCGATCGATCGCCGGCCGCCAGTCCCAGGAGATAGCGACCGAACGACGCCTCGCCACCATCAATGTCGGGCGACCTGGCCGCGACGCGGGGCAGCGCATCCCAGGTCCGGATGAGGTGCAGGTCGACACCGGCGGGGCAGACATCCCCGTTGGCGAGCGGCTGCACGTAGGCGTAGTTGCGCGTCGCGAGCGTTACCGGCACAGTTGGCATAGATGAACTCTCCGATGAATCTGAGCGAATGCAAGAGCGCTGTTTGCCGAGCGATCGATACGCGCCAGCAGGCCATCGAGCAGCTCGGGCGGGCGATCTTCGCCCCCCAAAACGGGGTTCAAAGAGGTCCACACCGCCCAGTTGGTGGCGGACTAGCTCACGCCCCTGGCTATGGCGCCCGAAACGCGCCTCGGACTGACCGGCGTGAAGCGTACCGCGACTTCGTCCGCGGATTGGCGTCGACGACGCACTTTGACTAAAACCTGATCCGCACCTGCTTTTATACGCTCAGCCTGCTGCAGACTTGACCGATGTCCCCGTGCAGTGTAATGTCACTGCACACTCCAGTCAATCCGTTCAATGATATTGTCTTCAGTTGACGCGGACCTGCTGCTCGGCGGGCGCATCCGTGCCGCCCGTCAACGCCGTGAACTCTCCGTGGCGGAGCTCGCCGCGTCGGCCGGCGTGAGCAAGAGTCTCGTCAGCCAGATCGAACGAGGCCGCGCCGCGCCGTCCATCGACACGGTGCGCCGCCTGGCATCCGCGCTCCAGGTGCCCGTCTTTTCGTTTTTCCTCGACGAGCCAGACAATGGCATGGTGGTCCGTCGCGACCACCGCCGGGTGGTGCGCTACCCGGGCACGCACGCCACACGCGAGGTGCTGAGCCCGTCGCTGAACGGTCGCATGGTGCTGTTGTGGGTGACGTTTCCTCCAGGCGA
>JAFAOS010000431.1 GCA_019247515.1 Chloroflexota bacterium
GGCATCAGCCGCAAGGTCGCCCTGGAACCGATGGAGGAGATGTCGCGCGGCATGCAACAGAAGGTGGCGATTGCGCGCGCGCTGCTGACGTCGCCGGTGCTGCTGCTCCTGGACGAGCCGACCACCGGACTCGATCCGAGGTCGAAAAAAGACGTGCAACAACTGGTGCTGAGCCTTCGTCACGAGCACGACGCTACCGTTGTACTGACCACCCACGATATGGACGAAGCCGACCGTCTGTGTGACCGCCTGGCGGTGCTGGACCACGGGCAAGTGATCGCCGTGGACACCCCCGAGCGATTGAAACAGGCAGGCGGGTCGATGGAAGACGTGTTCATGCGACTGACGCATGAACAGAAGGAGGCCGCTTGAGTCTGGCCAGAGCTCGCGAAATCAATACGGCCTACGCATTCTTCGAACGCAACTGGAACCTCACCCGCCGGTATCTGGGCTGGGAGGTGGTCTGGATTTTCTATTCGCTCGTCAACGCGCTGACCATCCTGTACATCGCCGCGGCGACCGAACAGATCACCGGTCAACAGGTCGATACGCACTACTTCGTGCTGTACCTGCTCATCGGTACGACGATGTGGAGCTACCTGTCCGCGGTCTTCGACGTCGTCGCCGAGACGATCGCCTGGGAGCGCTGGGAAGGCACCATCGAGTACACGCTGATGGCGCCGGTGCGGCGCTCGCTGCACCTGATCGGCACGTGTCTGTACGCGGTGACCTACTCGGTGTTGCGGGCGCTGGTCATCTTCGTGGTGGTGGCGCTGATTTTTGGCGTCAGGTTGGACAACGCCAACCTGGCGACGGCATTCATAGTTGTCGCCGTAGGCAGTCTCAGCGTGATTGGCCTGGCAATCGTCGCGGCCGTGCTGCCGCTGCTGTTCACCGAGCGCGGGGCGCAGATGACTTTCGTGATCCACTCCGGCCTGCTGCTGATATCCGGGGTGTACGCGCCCGTGGACGTGCTGCCGGGCTGGCTGCAAGCTCTGGCGCCACTGTCGCCGATGACGTACGTGCTGCGCTCGGTGCGCGCGGGTCTGCTGGATGGCGCGCCGCCATCGGCGGTCGTCGGCGACCTGGCGATCCTGCTGGTCATGGGCGCGATCCTGGTGCCCGGCGGGTTGCTGATCTTCCGCGGCGCGGAGCGGTATGCGCGGAGGACGGGCCGGCTGAAGCGGAGTGGCTAGGCGCCCTCACCCCCGCCCTGCCCTCACCCCAGCCCTGCCCTCACCCCAGCCCTCTCCCAGAGGGAGAGGGAGAGGGAGCCGGCCGGCAGACAGTTGAAACGTTAACGGGCGATGCGGCGACCTTATACTTCTCGGCGTATGCAGCCGGCCTCGCTTGCGACCTCGTCTCCGCAAGCGTTCGCGTCTCCAAGCAGAGGGTTCCCGATGGTCTACCGCGATCTGTCGATCTTTAGCGGGACTGCGCACCCAGAGCTCGCGCATGCGGTCTGCGGCTACCTCGGGGTGCCCCTGGGCAAAGCCGAGGTCGTCAAGTTCTCGAACGAAAACATCTTTCCCAAGATCAACCAGAACGTCCGCGAGCACGACGTATTCGTCATTCAGCCGACCTACCCCAACGTGAGCGACTCGATACTCGAGCTGCTCATCATGATCGACGCCCTCAAACGCGCCTCGGCCAGCCGCATCACCGCGGTCGTGCCGTATTTTTCGTACGCGCGCTCCGACAAGAAGGACCAGCCGCGCGTCCCGATCACCGCCAGGCTCATCGCGGACATGCTGCAGACCGCCGGCGCCAATCGCCTGCTGACCATCGACCTCCACGCCGGCCAGGTCCAGGGGTTTTTCAATATCCCCGTCGACGAGCTGACCGCCATGCAGCCCTTGCTGCGCGACTACGTCAACGGCATGGAGATGATCGATCCGGTGGTCGTCGCCGGCGACCTGGGCTTTGCCAAGCGCGCCCGCAACTTCGCCGACATGATCGGCGCGTCGGTGGCATTCGTCGAGAAGCGGCGCCTGGGCAACAATAGCAGCAGCGAATCGCTGGGCGTGATCGGCGACGTGCGCGGCCGCTCGGCCATCATCGTCGACGACGAGATCGACACCGCCGGCAGCATCGTGGGCGCCGCCGAAATTGTCGAGCGTGCCGGGGCGCGCTCCATCTACGCCGCGGCCACGCACGCCCTGCTGACCGGCCCCGCCGTCGAGCGCTTGCGCAACTCGCCGATCGAGGAGCTCATCGTTACCGACACCGTCGAGCAGCCGATGAACAAGCGGCTGCCGAACATGACGGTCCTGTCCGTGTCGCTGCTGCTGGGCGAGACAATCTCGCGCATCCATACGGGCGAGTCGGTGGGCGCGATGTTCGGGGCGCCCGTCTGAGCCATCAATGGTGGCCGGCGAGGCCATAATCGGTCACAATAGACGCGCGCCTGAGGCGCCCCCTCGTCATGTTCAACTGGATCACCAAGCTCGGCGGCGACTCCTCCGAACGCGAAATCAAAAAGCTTCGCCCGTTCCTGGCCGAGACCAACGCGCTCGAAGACGAGTACAGAGCCCTCTCGGACGAGGCGCTGCGCGACAAAACCACTGAATTCCGGGGTCGCTTCCTGGCCGGCGAAAACCTGGACGACCTGATGCCGGAAGCCTTCGCCGCGGTTCGCGAAGCAGCCGTGCGGACCATCGGCAAACGGCACTACGACGTGCAACTGCTGGCCGGCGCCGTACTGCACTCGGGCCGTATCGCCGAGATGAAGACGGGCGAAGGCAAGACACTGGTGGCCACCCTGCCGCTGTATCTGAACGCCATCGAAGAAAAAGGGGCGCACCTGGTCACCCCGAACGACTACCTGTCGCGGCTGGGCGGCGGCTGGATGGGGCCCGTGTACACGGCGCTGGGCTTGAAGGTCGGCGTGATTGCCCACGAGTTTGCTGCGCTGTACGACCCGGAGTACAACGACCCGCTCAAGCATCCTGACGAGCGCCTGAATCACTGGCGACCTGTCGAGCGACGTGAAGCCTACGACGCCGACATCACCTACGGGACCAACAACGAGTTCGGCTTCGACTATCTGCGCGACAACATGGTGTGGGAAGCGGACCGAAAAGTGCAGCGTCCGTTGCACTATGCCATCGTCGACGAAGTCGACAACATTCTCATCGACGAAGCGCGCACGCCGCTCATCATCTCGGGTCCCGCGGAAGAGGCCAATCAGCTTTATAGCGTCTTCGCGATGGTCGCCAAGAATCTGGTCGCCGTGCCGAAGATCGACGACGACGAGGATGTCGATCCCGATGCGGACGTGACGTTCGACGAGAAATATCGCGTCGTCACGCCGACGGAGCGCGGCATCGACAAAGTTGAAGCAATGCTGCATCGAATGAATTCGAATTTCGCGGGCAGCATTTACGACCCACAAAACGCGTTGCTGACGCATTACCTCGACAACGCCCTCAAAGCTCAGTTTCTGTTTCACCGCGACGACCAGTACATCGTGAACCCCGAGGGGGAGATCGTCATCGTCGACGAGTTCACGGGTCGGCTGATGCCGGGCCGTCGCTATTCGGAGGGCCTGCACCAGGCGATCGAGGCCAAAGAAGGCGTCCATGTCCAGCGCGAAAACGTAACCCTGGCGCGGATCACCTTCCAGAACTACTTCCGCATGTACGAGAAGCTGGCGGGCATGACAGGCACCGCCTGGACCGAGCGCGAGGAGTTCCAGAAGATCTACGACCTGGACGTGGTCGTGGTGCCGACACACCGCCCGATGATCCGCGGCGATCAGGCCGACCTCGTGTACAAGACCGAAGACGCCAAATTCGGCGCGGTCATCGACGAGATCGCGGAGTTCGCGAAGCTGGGTCGGCCAGTGCTGGTCGGCACCACGTCGGTCGAGAAATCCGAGCGCTTGCACGAGCTTCTCAGCCGCCGTGGAGTGGCTCACGAAGTCCTCAACGCCAAGCAGCACGAGCGTGAGGCGTGGGTCATCTCGCAAGCGGGACGCCCGGGCGCGGTCACCATCGCCACGAACATGGCGGGTCGCGGCGTCGACATTCTGCTCGGCGGCAATCCCGACGGACTGGTCGACGAGTACCTGAAGCAGCAGGGCGTCAGCTCCGACGAGGCCACGCCCGAGCAGCGCGCAGACGCCTGGCAAGCGGCCAACCTGCAGTGCGACCGCGACGCGGATCGGGTGCGGTTGCTCGGCGGCCTGCACGTGCTGGGCACGGAGCGCCACGAGGCACGGCGGATCGACCTGCAGCTGCGCGGTCGCTCGGGGCGCCAGGGGGATCCCGGCTCCTCGCGGTTCTACGTGTCGCTCGAAGACGAGCTGATGCGGCGATTCGGCGGCGCCTCGATTGCGGGTTTGATGGACAAGCTCGGCCTCGAGGAAGACGTGCCGCTCGAGCATCCGTGGGTGAGTCGCGCGATTGAAAACGCCCAGCAAAAGGTCGAAGCGTACAACTTCGATATCCGCAAACACGTGGTCGAATATGACGACGTCCTCAATCGACAACGCGACGTCATCTACGGCGATCGCGACCGGGTCCTGTTCGAAGAGAACCTGAAGCCGCTCATCATGGAGTGGGTCGAAGAGACGCTCGTGCAGCTGACGGACGAAGCGTTGGCGGGCGACCGACGCGAGTGGGACATGGACACGCTCAGGCAGCAGGTCGAGCGCATCTTTCCCATGCCGCAGGACTTCGACTGGCAAGACATCGAACAACTTAGCGACCGCGAGGAAGTGGTCGATCACCTGATGGAGCTGGCCGAGGCGGCCTACGACCACAAAGAGCAGGAGCTGGGGCACGAGCAGATGCGCTTGCTGGAGCGCATCTGGATGCTGAACGTCATGGATCGTCTGTGGATCCAGCACCTGACCGCGATCGACGACTTGCGCGAAGGCATCGGGCTACGGGCCTACGGTCAGCGCGATCCGCTGATCGAGTACAAGGTCGAAGCGGCGCGCATGTTCGACGACCTGCAGGGCGCCGTTCGCGCCGACGTGGTGAATGCGATCTATCACCTGCAAATGCGTCAGCAGGCGCCGCCCCCACCGCCGCCAACCGAAGGCGCATTCGAGAATTCCGATCGACAGGGGGGCGCCGCGTCCAACGGGACCAACGGCGCCGCGCCGAAACGCGTCCAGCGCGCGTCCGCCAACGGCGGACAGGTGCGCGTCCCGGCGGCGACCAAGGTCGGTCGCAACGACCCGTGTCCGTGCGGCTCGGGCAAGAAGTACAAGCGGTGTCATGGCGCCTGACGCGGGGCGCAGGTGACGGTGGCGGGAACCCAGACCCTACGCGACCTGCTCGCGGCTGTTGAACAGGTCCTGATCGGCAAACACGCCGAAGCCGAGCTGGCCATCGTCGGTCTCGCCGCCGGCGGTCACCTGCTGATCGAAGACGTCCCCGGTGTGGGCAAGACGATGCTGGCCAAGTCACTGGCCCGCGCGACGGGGTGTACGTTCAAGCGCATCCAGTTCACGCCGGATCTGCTGCCTTCGGACGTGACGGGCGTCTCGATTTACAACCAGCGCAGCGGCGAATTCGAATTCCGCGCCGGGCCGATCGTCGCTCACGTCGTGCTGGCGGACGAGATCAACCGCGCGACTCCAAAAACGCAGTCGGCGTTGCTGGAGGCCATGGAGGAGCACCAGGTCACCGTCGAAGGCGTCACGCGGCAGCTGCCCGCGCCGTTCATGGTCCTGGCGACGCAGAATCCCATCGAGTACGAGGGCACGTTTCCGTTGCCCGAGGCGCAGCTCGACCGGTTCCTGCTGCGGATCCACCTGGGGTATCCGGCTCAAGCTGAAGAGGTGAACGTGCTGCAGCGACAGATGCTCCGCCACCCGATTGAAGACCTCGGCGCAGTGACCACGGCTTCCGAGCTGCAGCAATTGCAGCTGGCGGTGCGGTCGATCCACGTCGATCCGCAGCTCCAGCGGTATATCGTGCACATCGTCAACCTGACGCGAGAGCATCCGGACGTGTACCTTGGCGCATCCCCGCGCGGCAGCCTGGCGTTGATGCGCGCCGCGCAGGCGCGCTCCATGTTGCTGGGTCGCGACTACGTAATCCCCGACGACGTGAAAGTGCTGGCCACTTCCGCCCTGGCGCATCGGCTGATCATGAGTCCCGAGGCGCGCATGCGAAATGCCACCGCCGGGGCGGTCATCGGCTCAGTGCTGCAGGAAGTTCCCGTGCCAGGTTCCCGCGTGCCCGCCTGAGAGCGGTCAAGACGTCTTTCCCCAGGGGGGACCCACCGAGAGGTTTTTAGCGAGGTTCGAGAAGCCCGATGTCACGAGCGAAGCAAGCCGGTGGAACCCGACGCATGGAGCGCAGCCCCGCGCGCATGGGTCGATGGCTTGTCGATGCTGCGTAAACTCGGCGGTCTCCTCGCTCTCTGGCTGGTGCTCCTGCTGCTGGCGCTGTCCACCGGCTGGAACGCCACCTGGCTCCTGGTCTACGCCCTCGGCCTGCTGGTGGTTGGCTCGGCGCTGTGGGCTAACTGGAACGTCATGGGCCTCGAGCTGCGTCGGCGACACCGCATCACGCGTGTCCAGGTCGGCGATACGTTCACGGAGCAGGCCATTCTCGAACCGCTGCCGGGCCTCGGCCAGTGGTGGCCGCGGCTGTGGCTCGAGCTGCACGACTCCTCGGACATGCCCGGCCATCACCTCGACGGCGTGCTCTCGCTGGGACCGCTCGGTAGAAAGGTCTGGCAGCTCAAGTCCGAGTGCACGCGCCGGGGGCGCTTCAGCCTGGGTCCGGTGTGGGTCACCAGCGGGGACCCGTTCGGCATCTTCCGCACCAGCCGCAAGCTCGCCGACGGAGTCAACATCGTCGTGTACCCCAGGGCCGTGCCCCTGCCCGGCTTTGGCCGCATCCCTGGCGAGCTGCCGGGCGGCGCGCTGCAGGGCGTGCGCGTCCAGTTCAGCACGCCCAACGTCTCGTCGGTGCGCGACTATCGACCCGGCGACGCGGTCAATCGCATCCACTGGCCGACCTCCGCGCGCACGAACCGCTTGATGGTGCGGGAATTCGAGCTCGATCCGACGGCCGACGTCTGGATCGTGCTCGACCTGAACGCGGACGCGCACACGGGAACGGGCATTGAAAGTACCGAGGAATACGCGGTGAATGCCACGGCGAGCCTGGCGCGCCACCTGCTGGACCAGGGTCGCGCCGTGGGGCTGGTGTCGCAGACCGCCACGCTGCCGGCCGACCGCGGGCCGCGGCAGGCCGAACGCATTCTCGAAGTGCTTGCGCTGGTGACGGCCACCAGCCCGCTGACGCTTTCGGCGATGCTCTCCGCCGAAACCAGCCGCTTCGCGCGCAGTTCCACGCTCATCGTCGTCACGCCGTCCACGGCAGAGGCGTGGGCGCGGTTTTGCCAGGCGCTGAATGGCCGCGGGGTTCACACGACGGCGGTGCTGATCGAGGCGGCGACGTTCGGGACGGCGCCGTCGACGCTGCTGCTGGTGAGCTCGCTGGCGGCGGCGCACATCACCATGTACCTGGTCAAACGCGGCGACAAGCTGGAGAACGCCCTGGCGGCGCCGCGGAGCGCGCTCTGGAGCCGGTCATGACCGGCGATCACTCCGCCCGGGTTCATCCGCCCGGGGGTTCAACGGGGCACTCCCTTGACAATCCGCCGCCAGCGGCCACGGAGGCATCGTGAACCTGCGGGGAGTCCAACTAAAGCTTGCGCGCACCCGCTTTCGGCCACTTGACCTGGTTGTCCTCGCGGCGGCGGGCTTGCTTGTTGCCCAGGCGCCGCAGTCCGTTGGCGAGTCTGCCTGGGTTCCCAACCTTGACCCGCTGACCCGCATCGCGCTCGGAGGCTTGCTCGCCGGCTACCTCATCGAACGCACGCGTGTGCCCGCGGTCTTCGGCCTGCCCCTGGGCCT
This sequence comes from Chloroflexota bacterium, assembly GCA_019247515.1. Taxonomy (GTDB): domain Bacteria; phylum Chloroflexota; class UBA6077; order UBA6077; family CF-72; genus CF-72. Next base: position 7,889 of record JAFAOS010000431.1, read on the forward strand.
CATCCTCGGCGGCGAGGTCATCACCTGGGTCTATACCCACGTGGCCGAGGGGGCGACGATGGCCAAGCGCGTCGACTGGCTGGGCGCGCGCGTCGGCGGATGGATCGACGCCGTCGGCGGCGGCGGCGTCAGCAACGACCCGGTGGTCTTTGCCCTGGCGATGGCGTGCCTGGCGTGGCTGCTTGGCCTGGTCACCGCGTGGCTCGTCTTCAGAGACAACGCCGCGTGGCTCGCCATCGTCTTCAACGGCCTGGCTCTGCTGATGAACCTCTCGTACGCCGACGCGAGTATGGTCGGCTACGTCGGCTGGTTCGCATTCTCAGCCTGCCTGCTGCTCGCGGCGCAGCACGTGGCCAATCGCACCGAGCTGTGGCGTCGAGCTCAGCTCAGGGTCAACTGGCGCGTGGTGATGAACGTGCTGCTCGGTACCGGCCTGGCGGTGGGCGGCTTGCTGTCGCTGGCCTGGGCGCTGCCGTCGAATGTTTCCAGCGCGCAGGTCGCGATCGGCTGGAACCGGGTGACCGAGCCGTGGCAGGGCTTCGAGGGCGATTTCGATCGCTGGTTCGCGGCTCTCAACGGCAGCGACCGCAACGCGCGCGGGCTGAGCTTCGGCCGAACCCTAGCGCCCCGCGGCGCATTCGACCTGGGCGACACCCCGGTGCTCCAGGTCAAGGCAGACGTGCCGGTCTACCTGCGGGCGACCACCGCCGATCGTTACGCCAGCCAGGCCATCACCAGCAGCGAGACGTCGACGACCACCTTCGACACTAACGCGGATCTGCTCAGCCAGGACACCATCCCCCAGGGCCGCGGCCTGTTGACCGCCCAGATCACGGTGCTGGCCAGCCGCACGACGGTGGCGTTTGCGCCCGACGCACCGCTGCGGTTCAGCATGCCCACCGAGGTGGACACGCGCGGCGATCCCAACGACGTGGCGACGATCCGCCTCGATACCCCGGTCCAGCAGAACCAGCAATACACGGTGGTTTCGGCGGTCTCCACGGCGACCAACCAGGACCTGCGACAGGCGGGCGAGGACTATCCGGACTGGGTCCGTCAACGGTACCTGCAATTGCCGCGTGCCATGCCGCGCCGAGTGGTCGACCTCGCGCACGACGTGGTCGGCGGGGCGCCCGACGCTTTCGACAAGGCCCTTACGCTCGAGGGCTACCTGCGCAACAACTTTACCTACACCACGCACGTCGACTCCGTGCCCACCGACCAGGACTGGATCGACTATTTCCTGTTCGAATCCAGGCAGGGCTACTGCGATTACTTCGCGACCGCCATGACGGTCATGCTCCGCGCCGAAGGCGTGCCCGCCCGCGTGGCGTCCGGCTTCGCACCCGGCGACTTCGACCCGAACACCGGCGTCTCGATCGTGCGCGAGAACCACGCCCATAGCTGGGTCGAGGCATATTTCCCTCGCTATGGCTGGATCACCTTCGAGCCGTCCTCGATCCGCGCGCTGCCGCCCCGCGTCGAAGACGCCACTGGCGCCGCCGCGGCCGCACCGGATTCGTCCGGCGACCTCGGCGACAATCCCGATCTGCTCACGCCAGACGAGCTCGACGAATTGCTCAACCTCAGCACCGACGTGGTCCCCGCGCCGGCGCCGCGCCCGTTCCTGCTCACGTTTCCCGGCGTCCTGCTGCTTGGCGTCGGCGTGCTGGCAGCGCTCGCGCTGATCACGGCCGGCGTGCTCGCCGTGGCCTGGCGGCGCGGCATGTCCGGCCTGACTGGCTTCCAGCGACCCTACGCGGAGCTCGTCAAGCTGGGTCGCTGGTCAGGCGCGTTGCGCACGCGCACCAGCGACACGCCTTTCGAGGTCGCCGAGCGCATGGGCCGCCAGGTGCCGCGCGCGCACTCCGCGATTGGCGAGGTCACCGACGCGTACGTCGAGGCGACCTACGCCGGTCGCCCGCCCGAGGACGACCCGCGGCCGACCTGGCTCGCCGCGCGCCGCGACGTCATTCGGGGTCTGTTCGGTCGTCGGCTGGGCAGCTGGTTCGGCGAGGACACGTCGGTCGCGCTGCCGCCGCGCAGCCACCCGGAGCTGCTCAGGACGTGGGGCGCGGGGAAGCAGAATTCGAACCGACCGCGCTGAATGCCTCGCCGAAGAACTGCTGGATCCGCTCGAAGTAGCCGTCGGTATCCATGTCCCGCGCCCCGACGTGGTGCGCGCCGGGCTCGATCCACAGCTCCTTGGGCTCACCGGCTGCCTGAAACAGTCTGCTGGCGTGCTCGACCGGCACGATCTCGTCCAGCGCGCCGTGGGCGATCAACACCGGCCGTGGCGAGAGCTGGCCGATGACGTCGATCGGCCGCAGCTTGCCCGCGTCGACGTTGACCAGCCACTTCGCCCAGCGCATCGCCATCGGCGCGATCGGGAAGTGCGGCACGCGCGTGACCAGCCGGAAGCTGTATTTCGCCGCGTCGAGAAACGTCGCGTAGGCGCTGTCGGCGACCAGGGCCGCCACGTCGTCGCCGCGGGCGGCGGCCTGAATCGCGGCGGCGGCGCCCATCGAGAAGCCGACGACTCCGATCCGAGCCCTGTCCACGTCGGCCCGCGCCTTCACGTACTCGATCGCGCCAAGCACGTCGTTCGTCTCGTGGTGTCCGACGCTGGTAAAGCGGCCGTCGCTCAGACCGTGGGCGCGGAAGTCGAACGTCAGGACGTTGTACCCGGCGGCGTAGAACCGCAGCGCCAGCGGCAGGCATTCGCGCCGGCCCGTCCAGATGCCGTGACACAGGATGACGACCGGCGCGGGCGTTTCGGGCGTCGCGTCAGTGGCTCGGAAGTACCAGCCACTGATGCGGATGCCATCGCCCGCGGACGGGAAGCTGACCTCTTCGGCGAGGCCGTCGGGCGGCTCGTCAGTGCCCCACTGACCGCGTGGGCGGGCGTACTGGTACACGAGGAAGCCGGCGGCCATGCTGACCGCCGCCGTGGCCGCGCCAGACACACCCAGGGTCGCGGCGGTTGCCAGGAGGGCGTAGCGCAGGAGTGATTGGCCGGGATTGGGTGTTGTGCTGGGCGCCGAGCGCGCTTCAACCGCCATAGGTTTCGTTGATCGAAAGATAAACGCAAGAACTCTGCCAGTGTCGCGGTTTTGTTCGAGACTTTGTTTCTTTCCCGTGACAGAGGGTGACGAATGGCGTTGCCGCGAACGACGTCCGCCTTTTGCGACAATGGGCACGCCACCTTATGCGTGCTCGACTCAGCGCTGCCCTCATGGCCGGCCGCGCGGCAGCAACACTGAGTCGGCGCTTGGGACGCGGAGGCGGCACGGTCATCGCCGGCCACCTCGTGCCGCGTCTGGCGCCGCAGGCGCTCCGCGACGTAACCAGGTCGCTCCCCAATGGCAGCATCGTCGTGTCCGGCACGAACGGTAAGACAACGACCACCCGATTGCTATCGCATATCCTGCGCGGCTCGGGGTTGCGACCGATTCACAACCGCGCGGGTGCGAACCTGCTCTCGGGCCTGTATTCGGCGATCGCCCAGGGCACCGACTGGCAAGCCCGCCCGCGTGGCGACATCGGGCTGTTCGAGGTCGACGAAGCGACCGTCCCGCGCGCGCTCGAGCACATTCAGCCGCGCGTGCTGCTGCTGCACAACATCTTTCGCGACCAGCTCGATCGTTACGGCGAGGTGCACTTCGTGGCTGGCTTGTGGCGCGAGTCGGTGCGCAACCTGCCCGCGTCGACCGCCGTCGTGGTCAACGCCGACGACCCGCTCCTTGCGGACCTGGCGCCCAGGCTCACCTACGGCATCGTCGACTGCCGGGTTGGCACGGCGCGGGCGCTCCCGCACGCCGCCGACGCCCGCCTGTGTCCGAGGTGCGGCGCCGCCCTCGACTACGACGTCGTCTTCTACGGGCACATCGGCCACTACGCCTGCACCGTGTGCGATTTCACGCAGCCCAGGCCAACCATCGCGGCCACCAGCGTCGAGCTCCTTGGCGACCGTGGGACCAATCTCACCGTCGAGTCGCCGCTCGGTGTTGTCCGGGCAACGCTGCGCTTGCCCGGCCTCTACAACGTCTATAACGCACTGGCCGCCATCGCGGTGTGCGTCGCGCTGGGCATCGCCCCTGAAGCGATCGCCCGTGGGCTCGAGACGTTTACCGCCGCGTTCGGCCGACTCGAACGCGTCCAGATCGAAGACGGGCGAGAGCTGTTCCTGGCGCTGGTCAAAAACCCGGTCGGCTTTACGGAAGTGCTGCGCACGATCCTGGACGTGCCGGGCCGACGCACGTTGCTGATCGCGATCAACGATCGCTTCGCGGACGGCACTGACGTCTCGTGGCTGTGGGACGTGGAATTCGAGCGCCTCCGCGAGCGGGTCAACGCGGCGGTGTGCACGGGTCTGCGGGCCGAAGACATGGCCGTCCGACTCAAGTACGCGGGCGTCGAGCCAGAGCGAATTCGGGTCGAAGATGACTTGCAGCGGGCTCTGAAGCAAACGATCGCGCTTGCCGAGCCAGGCGAGACGATCTACGTGCTGCCCACCTACACGGCCATGCTCAGCATGCGCGCGCTGTTGCAGCGCACGGGGTATGTGCGGGGCTTCTGGGAGGACTGATGGGCGCGATCCGCCTGGTCCACCTGTACCCGGACCTGATGAGCGTGTATGGCGATCGTGGCAACGTCCTGACGCTGATGCGGCGAGCAGAATGGCGCGGCATCCCGATCGAGCTGCGCGAGGTGAGCCTCGGCGACGAGCTCAGCGCGGCGGACGTGGACCTGATTTTCTTCGGCGGCGGCCAGGATCGCGAGCAAACGGTGGTCTCCGGCGACTTCCTACAGCAGAAAGGCGGGGCGATCCGCGAAGCGGTCGAAGGCGGCGCGGCGCTGCTGTCGGTGTGTGGCGGGTACCAGCTGCTCGGGACGAGCTACACGACCGTGGACGGCCGGGAGCTGCCCGGTGCGGGGCTCTTTGAGGTGCGCAGCGTGCCCGGGCCGCGGCGGCACATCGGCAACGTCCTCGTCGAAACGGACCTCGACGGCCAGACGCGGACGCTGGTCGGGTTTGAAAATCACTCGGGTCGGACGTACCTAGCACCTGGCCTGCAGCCGCTGGGTCGGACGATCGTCGGCGCGGGCAACAATGGTGAGGACGGCACCGAGGGCTGCGTGTACCTCGGCGCGATCGGCTCTTATTTGCATGGCTCGCTGTTACCCAAAAACCCGTGGTTAGCGGATCGTCTGCTGCGCGATGCCCTGGCGCATCGAAGGGGCGAAGCGCGGGTGAGCCTCGAGCCGCTGGACGACCGACTCGAGGACGAGGCGCACCGGTCCGTGGCCGCCCGCATCCGAGCGGCCGGCGGGCGAGTCAAGAGCGGCGCATGGTAGGCGGCTGGACGCAGTTCGTGGAGCTTGCCGCGTGGTAGCCCAGGGGGCAACGGTGCCGGCGGCCGCGCCTGGCACGGATCGCCTGCGCAAGATCGCCGGCGGCGCGCTCGTTGTCCTGACCGGGTTCCTGCTCAGCCGCCTGCTCGGCGCGGTGCGCAACATCGTGATCGCCGCGCACTTCGGCGCGGGGCCCGAGTACGGCGCGTATGTCGCGGCCATCGCGTTGCCGGACCTCGTGTTCCAGGTGCTGGTCGGCGGCGCGGTGGGCGCCGCGTTTATTCCCGTCTTCAAGCGCTATCACGCCACCCGTCGCGACGACGAAGCCTGGTACGTGACCAGCTCGGTCATCAACATCTTCTTCCTGATCGCGCTGGTCACCTCCGGACTGCTGGCGATCTTTGCCCGCCAGATCATGGACGTGTGGGTCGCCGGCCAGGACGCCGAGTTCCGCCAGACCGTGGCGAGTTTGACCCGCGTCTTGCTGGTGACGCCGGCCATCTTCGCCGTCAGCACCTTCTGCTCGAGCGTGTTGAACTCCTACAACCGCTTCGCGATCGCCGCCATGGCGCCGCTCATGTACAACCTGGCGATCATCGCCGCGGCGCTGGGGCTCAGCGACTCGCTGGGCATCTACGGACTGGCGCTCGGCGCGGTGATCGGCGCCTTCCTGCACTTCCTCATTCAGTTGCCGTTCTGTCTGAAGTTGGGCATGCGCTGGGACCCCATCCTGGACTTCAAGCACCCAGGCGTGCGCGACGTGGTGCGACTCTTCGCCCCGCGCGTGGTCGGCCTGGGCGTCGTCCAGGTCAACCAGGTCTTCTCGGCCATCGTGCTCGCCTCGTTTCTGGGCGCCGTCAGCATCGGCTTCCTCAATTACGCCTGGCAACTGATCATGTTGCCCCTGGCGCTGGCGATGGCGGTCGGCACCGCGGTCTTTCCGACCCTGTCTGAAGAAAGCGCGCTGGAGAATCGGTCCGGCTTCGAGCAACTGTTTTTGTTGTCGCTGCGGATGATTCTGTTCCTAACGATTCCCGCCAGCATCGGCCTCATCGCCCTCGGCGAGCCGATCATTCGCCTGGTCTTCGAGCACGGCCAGTTCGACGACGCCTCGACCGTGGGCGTGGCCTCGGCCATGGTGTTCTACGCGCTCGGACTCGCCGGCCTGGCGACGGTCGAGATCGTCGACCGCGTGTTTTACGCGCGGCAGGACACGCGCACGCCGGTCATCGCGGCGGTGCTGGGCGTCGGGGTCAACGTGACGCTGAGCTTGATCCTGATGCGCACGGGGCTGACCTTCCGCGGCCTGGCGCTGGCCAACTCGCTGGCGGCGCTGACCGAGGCCGGCGCGCTGTTCCTGTTCTTGAGAATGCACATGCCCGGGCTGCGGATTGGACGACTGAGACGGCCGGCGCTGCGCATCCTGGCGGCGAGCCTGGTGATGGGTCTGCCCGTGGCGTGGCTGGCGGCGCAACTGGACCCGTTGCTGCGGCCGTACGGCACGCCGGGTGAAGCGCTGCTGCTGCTGATCTGCGTGGGCTTCGGGGCGCTGGTCTACGGGGTGGTGTCGGTGGCGTTCCGCTCGGAGGAGGTCAGCACGCTGTGGCGACTGGTGCGGCGGTAAGGCGCCTCGAGCCTATAGCACCGGCAGTCGAGTACAATAGTCGATGTAATGAGTCGAGTTTATCGGCAATTCCGCCTGGACTGGCGCCGTGGACGCCGCTAGCAGCACCACCGCCGCCCTCGTCCTCGTCGCCGTCACCCTCTTCGCCGCCACCGTCAATGGCGCCCTCGGCTACGGCTTCTCCTCCCTCACCGTCCCCATCGCCGTCCTGTTCTACGCCAACCGCGTCCTCAATCCCGCCCTGGTCCTGGTCGAAGTCGGCGTCAACAGCTATTCGCTGTTCATCAACCGCCGCGCGGTGCCCAACGTCTGGAAGCGCACGCTGCCGATCGTGGGTGGCCTCGTGCCGGGCGTCATTGTCGGCAGCGTCCTGCTGTCCACGCTGAACGCCGGCTCGATCAAGGCGCTGACCTACGTGGTGCTGCTGCCGTTGATCCTGCTGCAGGCGGCCGGGCTGCGGCGCCCGATTGCCGCCGAGCGCGCGGTCGGCGTGCCGCTCGGCGCCGGCATCGGCCTGCTGTACGCCGTCACCACCATTTCGGGACCGCCGCTCGCGCTGATGCTGAACAACCAGGGCTTCGCGCGCCGGGACTTCCGCGCCAGCCTGGCCATCGTGCGCATCGCCGAGTCGTCGCTGACCGCGGTGGCGTACGCGTTCCTGGGCCTGTACACGGTCCAGACGTTGTCGCTGCTCGGGCTGATCGTGCCGAGCGTGCTGATCGGCGTGCCGCTCGGCGTATTCCTGATCCGCCGCCTGGCGGCCGAGACCTTCCGCCGCGTGTGCATGAGCTTCGACGTGTGGGTGGTTGGCTTCGGTCTGTCCCGAGCCTTGATCGACCTGGGCCTGGTCGGCGACCCGCTCGGCTACGTGGTCCTGGCCTGCGCCGGCCTGCTCGACCTGACGCTGCTGTATCAATTCTTTAGACGACAACGCGCCGGGGAAGTAGGTTTCGACGTCGCCATTGCCACACACTGACCGCATCCTCACCACCCACGTTGGCAGCCTGCCGCGGCCTGATGACCTGCTGGTGCTGAACAGCGCTATCTACGCCGAGCGAGAGTACGACCGCGAAGCCTACCAGCGGTCCATGGCCGAGGCAGTCGCGGCGATTGCCCGCAAGCAAGCCCAGATCGGCATCGACGTGGTCAACGACGGCGAGTTCGGCAAAGCCAGCCGCGGCCCCACCGACTACGGCGCGTGGGTGAGTTACGCGTGGCGGCGTCTCGGGGGTTGGGACTTTGGCGCACCGGGGCTCATGCCCAGTCTGGCGCGCCGGCGCGACTGGCAGCGCTTCGCCGGCTTTTATGCCGAGCTGAACCAACCGTCGCTCACGTCCAGTAATCCATCGTCCGGCCGTCCGCAGTTCTTCACCGGGCCGGTCGTGTACGAGGGGCATGCGGCGCTGCAGACGGATATCGCCAACTTCAAAGCTGCGCTGGCGGGCGTCGAGGTCGAGGACGCCTTCATGACCTCCGTGGCGCCGGGCAGCTTCGGGCGAGGTCAGAACAGGTACTACACGTCCGACGAGGAGTTCCTGTACGCGCTGGCCGACGCGCTCAGGACCGAGTACCAGGCGATTGTCGACGCCGGGTTTGTGCTCCAGCTGGATGACCCGGGCCTATCCGACGGCTGGGACTCGATCAACCCGGCGCTGAGCGTGGAGGAGTACCAGAGGTTCGCGGCGCTGCGGATCGAGGCGGTCAACCACGCGCTGCAGGGTATTCCGGAGGACCGCGTGCGCTACCACATTTGTTGGGGCAGCTGGCACGGGCCGCATACGACCGACATTCCGCTGCGGGATATCGTGGACCTCCTGCTGTCGGTGCATGCCGGCGCGTACTCCGTCGAAGCCGCGAATGCGCGGCACGAGCACGAGTGGCGGGTATGGCAAGACGTGAAGCTGCCGGAGGGCAAGATCCTCATCCCGGGGGTTGTTAGCCACGCGACCAATGTGGTCGAGCACCCGGAGCTGGTGGCGGAGCGGATCGTGCGCTTCGCCCGGCTCGTCGGACCGGAGAACGTCATTGCCGGGACGGACTGCGGCCTGGGTGGCCGGGTCCACGCCGAGGTCGCCTGGGCCAAGCTCGAAGCGCTCGTCGAAGGCGCGCACTTGGCCAGCAAGGAACTCTGGCCGTAGCGCGCGACGCGGGTTACTGACTGGTCGTTCCCCGAGCCGCCGCGAGCTCCTCGGTCAGCCGCAGAATAATCTCGACACCCGCCAGGTTCACCCCGAGATCGGTGGTCAGCCGCCGGACCTTGCGCAAGCGCGCCACTTCGATGTCGCCGAAGAGCGGTTGTCCGAGCTCAACGGCGGCCGGCTGAACCAGCCCCACGCGGACCAGGTGTCGGACACGCGCCGGCGACAGCCCCGCGCTGCTCGCGGCAATCTCGATCGAAACGAATTGCTGTACCGAAGCGGCGCGCCGCCTGGTGGAGCGCCTACCTTCACTCATGGCCGACCTCCAATCGATGTGGCGTCCCCGGATTCGGCGAGCGCTTTTCCGAATTCCTGCAGGAGCTCACGTTCTCGCGTGGACAGGTGCTCCGGCAACTGCGCGTGGATCTCGGCATGCAGGTCTCCGCGCCGGTCGGGGTTGCCGAGATGTGGCATGCCCTGGCCACGCAGCCGGAATACTCGGCCGTCCTGTGTTTCGGCCGGAATTTTCAACGCCAGCCGCCGACCATCCGGCGTCGGCACGTGCACCTCCCCCCCGAGCAGCATGGTCGCGAGTGGAGTCGAAACTCGCGTGCGCAGGTCGTCGCCGACACGCTCGAAACGTGGGTCTTTGGCGACTGACGTCAGCAGATACAGGTCGCCCGCGGCTCCTCCGGCGCGACCCGGTGCTCCCTGGCTGGCGATGCGTACGCGGTTGCCGTCCGTCACACCCGGCGGAATCTTGACTTCCAGCCGACGTGACTGGCCGTCCGGCAACTGGAGCTCGAGCGTCCGCGTGCTGCCCCTGTACGCTTCTGCAAGCGAAATCTCGACCGGATACTCCAGGTCGAACCCGCGAGCTGGACTCGACGCGCGAGCCGACGCGGCGCCGCCCGGTCCGAAGAACGTCTCGAAGAAGTCCGAGAAGGGGCGGTCGGTGCCGTACATGTCCTCCAGGTCTTCGGGCGACACGCTGCGGTACTCGTACCGTCTGCCATCTCGCGGTTCCTGGGCGGCGAAGTCGTCGAAGTCGAACGGCTGTTGCGACTGCCCCGCCGCCGCAGCGGCGGCCTGGGCGCGCTCGTAGGATTCGTACTCTTTCCAGCGCGAGCCGAGCTGGTCGTACTTCTTGCGTTTTTCGGGATCTGACAGGACCTCGTACGCTTCGGTGACGCGTTTGAAGGTCGCCTCCGCCTCGGCGTTGCCGGGGTTTACGTCTGGATGGTACTGTCGCGCCAGCTTGCGGTACGCCGAGCGGATCTCTTTCTCCGACGCCGTTTTCGGTACGCCCAGCAGCGCGTAATAGTCCTGGAAGTCAACCACTCGCCTACTGCTTCATAGTATCGGAATGACGACGCGCGAGACTGGTGAAGCATTCTCGCCTGGCGTCCGAATTGGTAGGGTAGGAGCGTTAATTGTGAGATGACCACGCCGACCACTCCCGATCAGCCGTATACCGATCCGACCGCCTACGGCAACAGTCCCGAAG
>JAFAOS010000432.1 GCA_019247515.1 Chloroflexota bacterium
GTACTGGACGGCATTCGTCGCCACTAGCGGCAACTCGAGGCGGTCAGCGACGGCCATGAGCGCGCGATTGATGACCTTCTCGCGAGGATGCCCGTGGTACGCCAGCTCGAGATAGAAGTGTTGCGGGAAGAGCTCGCGCAGCCGACGCGCGAGTGGTAGCGCTTCGACAGGATTGCTCGGGTCGGCGCACCGCTCGATCGCCGGTGCGAGAATGCCCAGGAGTGGCCGGCCAGAGAGGCAGATGAGCTCGCCGCGGCACAGCTCCTCCAGGTCCTGCAGGTCGACGCGCGGGCCACGAAAGTCCGCGCCGAAAAGATGCCCGCGGTTGTGAAGGGCGACTAACGACAGCCAGGCCTCCTCGTCGCCGGCGAACAGCAGCAGCTCGCACGGTTTCTCCGCCCACGGATGCCAGCAGGCCTCCGGTACTACTCGCAGTCGCAGGGCACAGAGATGCTCGACACCAGCCTGAGCGCAGGCCACGGCCATTTTCACCGCGGAGTCCAGTCCGTAGTCGGCGAGAGCGATAGCGGGGCGCGGTTCGTCGACCGGCGTGCGGTCGTTCAGAGGAAACTGACGCGCCAGCGTCGTCGCATACTCGAGGGGCGTGTTCGGGCTCGAAAGTCTCGCGTAAGCTGAGCGGACGTCGAGATGCACGAAGCTCCCCGGCCCGTGGGCCGGGCGTTCGTCGTCGTCGCGGGACACCAGCCCGTGACCTAGTGGGTCATGCCGCAATTAGCTGGGGAGTAGCAGCTGCATTCAATCGAGCGAGGCGACGTTGTTTGGCACGGACCCGGCGCGCTCTTCGTTTGCCGTCCCAGACAAATGGAGTCGGATTGGTATTCCACCCTGCTACGGCATCCTCCAGCCAGGTGATCAATTGCGCCACTGTCTGGGGATGCTCGCCGTTCAAGGCCCGGCCGCAGATGATGCGCTGGACGGACTCCGCCATGTTGAGCCACGAGCCACTGAGTGGCGTGTACAGCGGCATCACCCCATGCGCGAACAACCAGGTGACGATGGACGCACTCAGGTGTCCGGCCAGGTTGTCCCAGATCAGAATCAAGCGGAGTGGTGGCAGTGGCAGATGTGGGAGATGCCCCAACCAGGTGGCCCAGTCCGCCGCCGGCGGGAACTCGTGACGGTGGTTGGCCAACTCGGGCAGTCCCGACAAGATCTCGAGCACTTCTTGTTTCAACCAGGGGTGCAAGACGGCATTCGGCGCTCTGGGCACGGCCTTGGCCCGCACCTCGCCCGTGGTCGGACGGAACAGGGTCAGCAACTTGGCCGTGCCGCCACGGATGTATTCGTGCGGCTGAGTGCGCGGCTTGCCCTCCGGCTGCCAGGATTGACCGGGCTGCGGAATGGCCTGATACGGGCCGGCCTCGTCCTGGCACCACAGCGGGATACCCATCGCTTCGGCAATGCGGTAGGCTTGGTCGATCAGGCTGCGCTTTTCTTCAGTCTTCGGGTCGACGACCGTCACTACGCCGGACTTGCGCTTACGTTGGGCGGTGCCGGTCGGACACCAGGTCCGTGTGCGCTGGTACGAACTGCCGGCCGCCTGCAGCACGCGTCGGATGGTGCTGGTGCCCACACGTGGCAACCCGCCCCGGCGCAGCGCGCGCTGCAACGTGCTGAGCGACCAACTCGCCGTTGCGTCCGTGCGTCGGTCTGGTTGACACTGCGCGGTGGCGACGATCTGCGCGCGTGCGCTGAGCGGATAGGTGGCTGCGCGGCCGCGGCCAGGCGCGATGCGCACCGCCGCCAAGCCGACACGGTTGAACCGCGCCACCAGATCAGCAACGGTCGTTCCGCTGCGCAAGCCGGCCTCGCGGGCGGCATGGATGAACACACCAGTGCGGGCGACCGCCAGCAACGCCGTCGCCCGACGCACCTGGTCAACACGTTCGCTGCGACTGTGGGCAATACGCTGCAAAGCCGCTCGTTCGGCGCGGCTCAAACGGCGCAACGGCTCTCGTTGTGGGGTTGGCATAGTTCTCTTCCGGTCAAGTATCCGGGAAACAGACTCCAGCTCCGGCTATTTCAGGCATGACCCACTAGCTGGCGAGGGGGAGCGGCAGCGACCGAACGAGCGGCCGCGGTCGGTGCTGGCGGCGCTGAGCCCTGGGAGCATGCCAGCCGCGGTGATCGAAGCGACCGACGTAGCCCTCGCGGCAGAACACAGCAAGTGAGACGTGATTGCCGCTGCTCGAGCGCTCCAACTGCGCCTGCCAGACGCCGTCGGTCGAGCGCCAGTTCAGGTGGTCGTCGGTCCGGAAGCAACCAATCCAGGTGGCGATCTTTGTACCAGTGTCACCGGCCAGAGATGGGCTCCAGTTCGCGCTCCCATGCGCTGGTAGTTTTGTCGGGGCTACGTTCATCATGTTGCCTCCGTATTGCTGGGTTGGAGTGAGCCGGGCTGAAGCAAGCGGTCCGCGACGAGCATCCAGGTGAAGAGATTGCTCGCGAGTTGGGAGATGTAGCGCTCCTGGGCGGCACAGGCCTGCTCGACGAGTACGAGCCGCTCCGCTAGAGCGCTGCGCTGCCAGCGTCGATAGCGCCGTTCTGCACGATGGATGTCGCGGTCCGCAGTGATGCGAAGAGTTGATGAGTCCGGAGTGGCATTGCGGCTCGGCTCAGGCCTGGTGCGTGCCCGTTTGTCAGCGTTCCACGAGCGGTGCGCCTCGTAGCACGCGCGCGCGTCGGCGTTGTTCAGGATGGCGCTTTCTGAAACGCCTTTGCCGACTGGGTCAACATCCGGCATTCTTGAGCGCGCCGAAACGCTGCAAAGAGAGACGCGTGCACGTTCGGCCATCAGCCGGTCGATGCTCAGCCTGACCATCTGGACCGTCCGCAGCCGGCGCGCCGCGTAGGTCGGCTCCAGGCAATCCGGTGCCTCAGCGGGCGGTAAGCGTGTCGAGTGCGATAAACGACCCACGCTGTTCGTCCTTTCTGTACTGTTCGAT
>JAFAOS010000541.1 GCA_019247515.1 Chloroflexota bacterium
GTCGACGTCTTTCGCGTGCGCGACGGACTGGTCGCGGAGAAATTCGCCTACGTGAAAGGTTGACGTTCAGCGCAGTGCGTGGGTGAGAGCCTTTCCTCAGCTCGCGATGCGCTTGGACTTCTGCTGGAGGTAGTCCACCAGGATGTAGTCGCCCAGGCGCTCGGGGTCGGCGAAGAAGGCGCGGCCGCGGTTGATGCGCGTAATGTCGTCGACGAAGCGCATCAGGCCGTAGCTGCGCTCCAGCATGAACGTGTTGATGCGCAGGCCCTCGCGCGTGCAGCGGCCCACTTCCAACAGCGTCTGCTGCAACGTTCGCGGGGTGGGCGGGTAGGAGAACACGGGCGTGGAGTGCCCCGGCTCCCAGTACGCGGTCGGCTCGCCGTCGGTGATCACCACGATCTGCCGCGTCCCACCCTTGTGCCGCGCGAGCAGCTTGCGCGCGTGCATCAGACCGTCCTGCAGGTTGGTGCCGTACTCCCACTCACTCCAGCGCAGCGCGGTCAGTTGCTGGGGCTGGATTTGCCGCGCGTAGAGCGAAAAGGTCACCAGGTACAGGTTGTCGCGCGGGAACTGGCTCTTGATCAACGAGTGGAGCGCGAGGGCGACCTTCTTGGCCGCCAGGAAGCAGCCGCGATAGATCATCGAGCGCGAAAGGTCCAGCAGCAGCACGGTGCTGGCCTGGTTCATCTGCTCGGTGCGATACACCTCGAAATCCGAGGCATTCAAATGCACCGGCGTGCCCGGTCCGTTGCGCACTAGCGAGTTTTGCAACGTGGCGCGCAGGTCGAGCAGGAACGGGTCGCCGAACTCGTACGCCTTGGTGTCGTCGCTGCGATCGCCGCCGCGGCCGCGATGGTCCGCTTCGTGGTTGCCGAAACGATCCCGCGCCAGGTGCTGGAAGATGTCTCTCAGCGCCTTCTGACCGATCTTCCGAATAGCGCGCGGCGTCAGCTCCAGCTGGTCGCCCTTGCGCTCGACCAGTCCGGCTTCCTCCAACATCCGGGTGATCTGATCCAGCTGATCCAGCTGGTCCTTGGCATCCTCGCCGAGCTGCCGCTCCAGCATTTCGCGGTCGATCGTCGTCGGATCGGCGGTGTCGATTGCTTCGCGCATCTGCCGCTCGAGGCGGTCCATCTCCTGGAGGTCCTGCATCACCTGCATGGCCTCTTCGAGGTTCATGGAGTCCTCGCCACGGAACGGGTAGCGGCGACGCAGGTCGTCCATGGGCCGCAGCTCTTCGAGATTGGCGCTGAGCATCGCCAGCTCGTTGCGCAGGCCGGGGTCCTGGACCAGCGACTGCATCAGCTGCATCAGCTCGCGGCGCTGCTCGCCGCTCATCGAATCCAGCATGCTCTGCATCTGGGCCTGACGCTGCTGCAGCTGCTCGATCAGCTCGTCGAGTGACTTGACGCCCGGGAAGAACTGCCCCCATTTGTCCATGAACCCCTGGAAGTCCGGCTCGCCGCCGCGCGCCTTTTCATCCAGCATCTGGTTCAGGTCCTTGAGCATGTCCTTGACGCTCTGCAGATCCTCCGGCGTCATGTTCTGGAGCGCCTGCTGCATGCCCTGGAACTGCTGCTGCATGATCTGCTGGCGCAGTTGTTCCATTAGCTCCTGGAACATCTGGCGGGCGTTGGGATCCATGAAGTCGTAGTTCTGGAGTCCCTGGATCTGACCCGGAACATCCGACGGCAGGTCGTTCAACTGTTGCTGGTGCTCCTGAGCCATGCGCTCCATCGTTTTCTGGAGCTGCTCGGGAATCTCACCTTTTTGCGCCTTGTCGCGACCGTCGCTGACTTTGTTGTCAATACCTTCGCGCTCGGTCTTCTGAATTTCCTGGAGCTTCTCGCGGATGTCTTTGAGCGTGTCGCTCAGGTTCGAGTGCTGCAGCTGTTGCTGGCGGCGCTGGCGGAGCTGCTGCATCAGGTCCTGCAGGCCCGGCATGCGGTGACCGTCCTGGTTCTGGGCGCCCTGACGGAACAAGCGCTGCAGGGCACGCAGCAGGTCGCCCTCTTCGAGCAGATCGTCGCTCATCGCATCGAGGAGCGCTTCGGCGTCGAGGTCCAGGACGTGCTGGGTGCCGTCCCACGCGCCGTACCGGAAGATGGGCACGTCTAGCTCCGATACCGCATTCGACCGGCGGTTCGGTCTTTGTTCAGCTTGCGATTGAGGTGGAGTCCCTCGAGCACCAGCTCGATCGAGCTGGCAATCTGGGCCGGATTGCCCTGACCGCCAAGCTTTTTGATCGCCGGCGTGAAGCCGGCCACTTCGGCAGCTTGCCGCACGTACTCCAGCGACGACAGCGAATCGCCGACTTCGATCTTCAACCCGTTGTCGAAGCCGACCAGGAGGTCGTCGAACTCGTGCAGCGCGAAGTGGCGGTTGAACACGTTCAGCACTGCTTTCTGGAGCAGCTTGTCGATGACCTTTTCCTCGTCCCGGTCACCTACCGTCTCGAGCTCGATCTTGCCGCCAGTACTCTGGACCATGGCGGTCAGGTCGGAGATGCGCGGGGCGACCTGTCGCTCGTGCAGTCGAATCGCGCGGCGCAGCGCGCTCGAGAGCATGTTCTCGTAGTTGGCGACGCTCACCCGCACGCTGACGCCGGACCGCTGCGAGATCTCCGGACTTTTGCGCGCCAGGTGGGTCACTTCGGCGACGATCTCGCGCATGTACGACGGTACGATCGTGTCGTATTCCTCGTCGCGATAGATGCCGCGCTCCTGCTCCATGATGTCCATCTCGTGCTCGACCGTCCGCGGGTAGTGGGTGCGGATCTGCGAGCCGAAGCGGTCCTTGAGCGGAGTGATGATGCGGCCCCGGTTGGTGTAGTCCTCCGGGTTCGCCGACGCAATCACGAACAGGTCCAGCGGCAAGCGCACCTTGTAGCCGCGAATCTGGACGTCGCGCTCCTCCATGATGTTCAACAGGCCGACCTGGATGCGTTCGGCGAGGTCTGGGAGCTCGTTGATCACGAAGATGCCGCGATGCGTGCGCGGCAGCAGGCCGTAGTGGATCGTCAGCTCATCCGAGAGGTAACGGCCTTCGGCGACCTTGATGGGATCTACTTCGCCGATGAGGTCCGCGATGGTGATATCGGGCGTTGCCAGCTTTTCACCATAGCGACGGTCGCGCTCGAGCCAGTCGATCGGAGTGTCGTCGCCGCACTCGGCGATGACCGTGCGGCACTTGTAACAGATCGGATCCAGTGGATCGTCGTTGATTTCACAACCTTCGACAATCGGCAGCCACTCGTCCAGGAGCGTGGGCAACGTGCGCGCCAGCCGCGTCTTGGCCTGGCCGCGCTCGCCGAGGAAGATGATGTCCTGACCCGATAGCAGCGCGTTCTCAACCTGTGGGACGACGGTTTCTTCGAAGCCGACAATGCCCTCGAACTTCGGTTCATCCGTTTCGAGCTTCTTAATCAGGTTGTGGCGCAGCTCTTCCTTGACGGATCGCGACCGGTAACCAGATGCCTTCAGCTCGCCAAGGGTCTTGGGCCGGCCGGCCGGGGCATCGGCCGCGCCTGGCTGCGCCATGTTCGCCATATCTCGCCAGACTATCAGGCCGTGGTGCGGCGTGTGTCAATGCGGCCTACCTTTACGGGTAGGCGGCCCTGACCGTTGTGGTAATGCCGCCGCGCACGTTCCACACCGAGACCACGCGCATTTTGCGCGGGTCCAGCGTGTGGACCAGGTCGTCGAGGATACGGTTTGTCACGTCTTCGTGGAAGTGGCCCTCCTCGCGGAAGCTCCACAGGTACAGCTTGAGGCTCTTGAGCTCGACGATCTTCGGGCCGGGCACGTAAGTGATGGTGAAGGTGGCGAAGTCGGGCTGGCCGGTCATCGGACACACGCAGGTGAACTCGGGGCACACGCACTCGACTTCGTAGTCACGGTTCGGGTGC
Organism: Chloroflexota bacterium; assembly: GCA_019247515.1. Lineage (GTDB taxonomy): Bacteria > Chloroflexota > UBA6077 > UBA6077 > CF-72 > CF-72. Next base: position 3,908 of record JAFAOS010000541.1, read on the forward strand.
GGGTTGTCGATTGCGACGAGGTCCTTCGACGGCGCGGTGGGCACGACAGGACGTTGTACCCCAGAGGGGACCCACTGGAGGGGTTCGGCGGGCGACGTGGCGCCAATGGGTCAGTACCAGTCGGTGAACCAGGTGTTGCCGTCAGACCCAGGGTCGTCACGATCGAGGGGACACGTAGCGAAGCGCGGTCAGCCGATGGCAACCTGTTCTCTCGATGGGAAATTACGTGTTCACTTCTGGGTCCCCCCTGGGGAAATATGTACTTGTCCCGCGGCGCCCCAGATGCGAAAACGTCTGCTGAACGCGAATGGTCCGTTATCGGTTTCTCACCGTCGCCGCCGTGGCCCTCGGCGCGTATGGCGTGCTTGGTTTGATCATCGCCGTGGCCATGCTCGTCGTCGGCTTCTCGACGTTCGGCCAGGTCACCAGCCTGCAGCAGACCCTCGAATCGGAGCGCGGCAGCCTGGTCCAGTCCATCCGCACCGTCTCCGCCACCCTGCACGACACCGCCGGCGCCACCACCGGCTTCCAGCAGAGCATCGATCGCGCGCGCGCCGCCGCCGACCAGGCCTCGCGCCTGGCCAACAGCTCCGCGGGGACGTTCCGCGGCCTCGGCACGAGCGTCTCGGGCGTGACCGTTCTCGGCATCCAGCCCCTGGCCGGTCTCGGTCCGCAGTTCAGCTCGAGCGCCGACCAGCTGCAGCAGCTGGCCATCCAGCTTGGCGCGACGCGCGACGCACTGGCCCAGAACGGCACTGACGTGCAGCAGGTCGGCAACGACCTGAACCAACTGCAGCAGCAGCTCGACACCGTGGCGGCGGCGCTGAGCCAGCCAGGCGTGCTCGGGTTGGACGCCCAGAGCCTGCTGCCCTTCCAGGTGGCGTTTTACGGCATGTGCCTGCTGGTGCTGCTGCAGTCGGCCTTCAGCATCGTGGCCGGCGTCGTGCTCTACCGCTTGTCGCGGGCGCTGGGCGGCGAGCCGCTGTTCCCGCACATCGCGCCGATCAAAAGGGCCACCACCATCGACGCGGCCGCGCCCGATCACGTGCAAGTGTCCTGACCAGATCCTGGATGTTGCGCAGATGCTCGATGCGCTCCGTCTCGGGCAAGTCCAGCGGCATGTCGAGCGGGGCACAGTCCGTCGCGTGCTGCACGACGCGCTCGGCGTCGCCGGGCGCGGAGAGCCCGCCGTACCACTCCCCCGGTGGATAGAAGGCCACGTTCGGGCCATAGTCGCACTGGCCGAAGCAGGCGTAGCCGATCAAGCGCACGTTCGGATCGTGTTTGAGCAGTTTGACGAGACGCGTGCGCAGCGGCATCGCGCCGCGTGCGCGGCAGTTCGGACCGCGACACACGACGACGTACACGTTCGGAAATGTAACTCGTGTCAAGGGGCTTCTCTTGCGATTACGGGGTGCGACATAATCGGCCCGACATAGATGGGAGGCCCCATGCGCCTGCGGGACCACCGCGAGGTCCGCGCTCGACGCCAGAGCACCCGGTGGCGATTCGCCGCCGCGGGTGGCGTCCTGACCCTGATGATCGGCGCCGCGTGCCTGGCGCCGCTGGCCCCCGCCGCCCTGGCGCCGCACGTATCAGGTCCGAGTACCGCATCGGCCGCCGCTCCGGTGGCGCCTGCCGCGTCTGGAGCGGGCGCGGCCGCGGTTCCGGTGGTGCCGACCGCGATCGTCTTCAAGCCGACGCCGACCCCGGCGCCGACGCTGGCCGTCCCCACGCCAGTCGTCGCGCCGACGCTGACCACCGGGGGCCTGTCCGTGCTGGCCAGCATTCAGTCCGATCGCGCCGCGCAGTGGGTTCGCAACACGATGGAGACACCTTTGCGGTCCGGTCCAAACCTGAATGCCTCGGTCTTCACCACGCTGCCGCAGTGGACGTTGCTGAAGCAGATTGGCAGCCAGCCGGACTGGCTGCTAGTGCTGTACAGCGGGGATGGCGACACGCGCGAAGCCGGGCCTGGCTGGGTCAAGGCCAGCGACGTCGGCGGGGTCGACCCGCCAACCGTGTGGCTCACGGCCTCGCGGACTGGCGCCCTGTGGTCCGCGGCCGACGCTTCCGCCAAACACCTGGAGGATCTGCCGAGCTCCACGCTGATGGAGGTCATCGGCACGGATTACATTCACGGCACGCGTGTCCACGTCCGACTGCCTGGTGACGGGCGGTCGGTGCCGCCGTCGGAGGGCTGGATCGACGGAGACAGCGTCGCTCGGACGGGGACACCGTCTTTCCGCGACCTGCCGCGGGCCTACCCGGCGGACCTGCGCGCCGACGTACGCATCAACGTACCGTACCGCACGCAGCTGGATGGCTCCGACTTCGCCGAGGCGAACTGCGGGCCAACGGTGCTGGGCATGGCGCTCGAGTCGTTTGGCTTGAACGAGCCGGCGACCGACCTGCGCGGCCAGGTTCTGAGCTCGGAGAACTTCAGCTCGGATGACAGCGACGCCGGCTCCTACATCTGGGCGCTGGCCGACGTTGCCCGCGGCTACGGCCTGCAGCCGCGCGGCCTGTACGACGGCGACGGCACGCTGCACCACTGGTCAATCGACGACATCCGCAACAGCGTGCGCAACGGGCAGCCGGTCATCGTCCAGGTGGTGTACAGGGGCCTGCCCGGCCGCGAGGACTCGCAGTATTACGGCGACCACTACGTCATCATCACCGGGCTGGTCGGCGATCAGTTCCTCTACAACGACCCGATCGGTGGTCGAGTGGCCAACGAAAGCCCGGGCTACGACCGGGTGATGACCGCCGCCGAGCTGCAAAGAGCGATGCACGCCAGCGACACGGAGTACGCCTTCAGCGCCTTCAGCCTGGCGAAGAATTAGCTCCCTCTCCCTCTGGGAGAGGCCCGGGGTGAGGGCTGGGCACATGGACACCTATCGAGGCGGTGAATCAAGGGTCCAGCACCTCAAGGTTGTGCGCCAATTGCGCATGACCCAGACCGACGCCGAGCGCATCGTGTGGCAGCGGATAAGGGCTGGGCAGTTGGAGGGCTTCAAGTTCCGCCGTCAGCATGAGTACGGCGGGTACGTCCTGGACTTGTATTGCGCCAGGGCAAAGCTCGCAGTGGAGCTTGACGGCGGTCAGCATCTGACAACGGAAGGTCTTGCGCAGGACGCGCAGCGGACTCGGTTTCTCGAGCGCAATGGCATACGCGTGTTGCGGTTCACCAATACGCAGGTGCTGGCTGAGATCGACCAAACGCTGGAGGCGGTGCTTCGGGCGCTGCGCTCATGACCACCTCTCCCTCTGGGAGAGGTCGCGCGCAGCGCGGGTGAGGGCTACGTACGAGCGGGGTAGGTAACCCTCACCCCGGCCCTCTCCCAGAGGGAGAGGGAGGCACTCGCGGACGGGGAGGGAGACGTTAGAGCGGGATGTTTCCGTGCTTCTTCGGCGGATTTGTGTCGCGTTTGTTCTGCAGCATCTCCAGGGCGTTGATCAGCCTGGGGCGGGTTTCGCGCGGCTCGATGACGTCGTCGATGTAGCCACGGCCGGCGGCGACGTAGGGGTTGGCCAGGTTTTCGCGGTAGTCCTGGGCTAGCTGCAGTCGCAGGGCTTCGGGGTCGGCCGCGGACGATAGCTCGGAGCGGAAGACGATGTTGACCGCGCCTTCGATACCCATCACCGCAATCTCGGCGGTTGGCCACGCCAGGGAGATGTCGCCGCGGATGTGCTTCGAAGACATGACGTCGTAGGCGCCGCCGTATGCCTTGCGGGTGATGACCGTCACTTTCGGGACGGTTGCCTCGCAGTAGGCGTACAGCAGCTTGGCGCCCTGACGGATGATCCCGCCGTGCTCCTGGCCGACCCCCGGCAGGAAGCCGGGCACGTCGACAAAGGTCACCAGCGGGATGTTGAACGCGTCGCAGAAGCGCACGAACCGCGCGGCCTTCACCGACGCGTTGATGTCCAGCACACCCGCCAGCACGGTGGGTTGCTGGGCCACGATGCCGACGCTGCGGCCGCCGAGCCGCGCGAAGGCGACGATGATGTTCTGCGCGTACTGGGCGTGGACCTCGAGAAAATCGCCATCGTCGACCACCGAGCGGATGACCTGGTGCATGTCGTAGCTGCGCGTCGGCTGGTCCGGAATGATGTCGTTCAGCGCGTCGTCCATCCGATCGATCGGGTCGGCGCTTCTGAGCAGCGGCGGGTCGTCGACGTTGTTCGAGGGAAGAAAGCTCAGCAATCGCCGCACCTGGTCCAGGCACGCAGCCTCGTCTTCGGCCGCGAAATGCGCCACGCCGCTGGTGGCATTGTGAACCGTCGCGCCGCCCAGGTCTTCGAAGTCGACCTCCTCGTGGGTGACGGTTTTGACCACGTCCGGGCCGGTGACGAACATGAACGAGGTGCCCTCGACCATGAAGGTGAAGTCGGTCATCGCCGGCGAGTACACGGCGCCGCCCGCGCACGGGCCCAGGACCGCGGAAATCTGAGGGATCACGCCTGAGGCCAGCACGTTGCGCAGGAAGATCTCGGCGTAGGCGCCCAGCGACACCACGCCTTCCTGGATACGCGCGCCGCCCGAGTCGTTCAGCCCGATCATCGGCGCGCCGTTCTTGAGCGCCAGGTCCATCACCTTGCAGATCTTCTGGCCGTGGCTCTCCGACAGCGAGCCGCCAAAGACGGTGAAGTCCTGGGAGAAGACGTAGACGAGCCGTCCGTCGATCTGGCCGTAGCCGGTCACCACGCCGTCGCCGTAGTAGTGCTCGTTCTCGAGTCCGAAGGACGTCGAGTGGTGCTGCACGAACTGGTCGATCTCGACGAACGTGTCGGGGTCCAGCAGCAGGTCGAGTCGTTCGCGGGCGGTCAGCTTGCCCTTGGCGTGCTGCGCCTCGATGCGCCGCTGGCCGCCGCCTTCGCGTGCCTGATCGCGGAGCGCGCGCAGGTGCTCGATTTTTTCCCGCGTCGAGGCTCCCTCACCCTCACCCCGGCCCTCTCCCAGGGGGAGAGGGAGAGTGTCACTGGCCATGCAGGTCCGCCACCGCGCTCAGCACCTCCTCGGCTACCGAATACGGGTCCTGCTCCCGCGCCGCGATCGACGCGAACCGCGCCTGCCACTCCTCCCCGGCGGTGACCGCCTCCAGCCGCCGCTGGACGCGGTCCTCCACGATCGCACGCACCTGGCGTCGCGCACTCTCTGCTCGCCGCACGCGCCAGTTGCCGCTGGTCTCCAGGTGCGCGCGGTGCTCCGCCAGCGTGTCTACCAGCTCGGACACACCGCTGCCCTCGGTCGCTACGGTCTGCACGATCGGCGGCGTCCAGCCCGTGCGCGGCGCGGTTGTCGAGAGCTGGAGCATGGTGCGCAGGTCGGCGACCAGACGGTCCGCGCCGGCCAGATCGGCTTTGTTGACCACCAGGATGTCGGCTATCTCGAGGATGCCGGCCTTGATGGCCTGGATGTCGTCGCCCAGGTTCGGCACGCCGACCACGACTGTACTGTCCGCCGCGCGGGCGATCTCGACCTCGTCCTGACCCACACCGACCGTTTCGATCATGATCACATCTTTGCCGAAGGCGTCGAGCAGCAGCACGACGTCCAGCGTGCTGCGCGCCAGTCCGCCCATCACGCCGCGGGTGGCCATGCTGCGCATGAAGACGTCCGGGTCGCTGTGCAGCTCCATCATGCGCACCCGGTCACCCAGAATCGCACCGCCCGTGAATGGGCTGGTGGGATCGACCGCGACGATGCCGACTGTGCTGCCCCGCTCGCGATAGGTCATGGCCAGTCGGGTGGCGAGCGTCGACTTGCCGGAGCCCGGCGGCCCGGTCACGCCGACGACGTGCGCCCGGCCCGTCTTCGGGAACAGGCAGCGCAGCGTGTGGCGCGCATCCGGTCGGCCGGCCTCTACGGCCGAGATGAGCCGGGCAAGCGCCAGCCGGTCGCCCGCGAGCAGCCGCTCCGCAAGCTGGTCGGCCGAGGCATTCCGCGGCAGCGAGGTCGTCAACGCGTGGCGGCCGCCGCTCGATCGCGTGGCAGGCTGCGCAGGAACTCGATCGTCTCCGTGGTCGGCGAGCCTGGACCGAAAATCGCGCGGATGCCCATCTCGCGCAGCCGGGGTACGTCGGTTTCGGGAATGATGCCGCCGGCCCACACCACCACGTCGTCGAGCCCGCGTTTGCGAAGCTCGTCCAGAATGCGCGGGAACAGCGTCATGTGCGCGCCGGAAAGGATGCTCAGGCCGATGGCGTCGACGTCCTCTTGCAGGGCGGCCTCGGCGATCATCTCGGGCGTCTGGCGGATGCCGGTGTAGATGACCTCGAAGCCCGCGTCACGCAGTGCACGCGCGATCACCTTGGCGCCGCGGTCGTGCCCGTCGAGCCCGGGTTTGGCGATGAGCACGCGCAGCGGTGGGGCGTCAGTCATGCGGCGGCGGCTCCGTGGCCGTGGGCGGCGCCGCGTCTGCTCCAGAATCCACCACGACCTCGGAAGGAGCGGCGTTCTCCGGCGGGGCTGGCGACGTCTCCCCCGGCGGCTGGGTCAACTCCACGAGCACGCCCAGCGCCGCGGATGGCTGCAGGAAAGCCACCTCGCCCCGCGCGCCGGGCCGCGGCTCCGTGTCGATCAGATCGACGCCCTTGTCCTGCAGGTCCCGCAGGTGCCGACGGATGTCAGGGGTGCCGAAGCACAGGTGGTGCAGCCCTGGCCCGCGCCGCTCGAGAAAGCGAGAAACCGTCGAGTTGGGATCGGTCGGTTCGAGCAATTCGATCAACATATTGGCTGCCTGCACGAAGGCGACCTTGAGCTGACGCTCGGGAAGATCGAGCTTCTCGACGACGCTCAATCCCATCTTGTCGCCATAAAAGTGCAGGGCATCGTCGATGCTTGGCACCGCAACGCCGACGTGATCGATCGCCAGCGGCGACTGCTCCATTGCAGGCAGTATCTCAGGTCTAGACGAGCGCTGGCTCGCGGTACTCGCCGTACACGCCGCGCAACAGGTTGCACATCTCGCCAAGCGTCGCGTAGGCGCGCACCGCGTCGACGATGTACGGCATCAGGTTGTCGCGCCCGGCGCGCGCCGCGTTTTCGAGGCGCTGGAGCGCCTCTGAAGCGGCCGCCTGGTCACGCTCGCGTCGCGTGCGTCGCAGACGCTCGAGTTGCCGCTCCTCGCTGTCGCGAGTGATCGTGTGGATCGGAATGGCAATCGGCTCGTCGTTGCCCTGGGTAAAGTCGTTCACGCCGACGACGATGCGCTGCTGACTGTCGATCTCTTGCTGGTACCGATACGCCGAGTCGGCGATCTCACGTTGTGGAAAGCCGCGCTCGATCGCCGACAGCATGCCGCCCAGTTCGTCAATACGCTTGAAATAGTCGAAGCAGCCGGCTTCCATGCGATTGGTCAGCGCCTCAATTGCGTAGCTGCCGCCCAACGGGTCGACGCTGTTGGCCACGCCGCTTTCATAGGCGATGATCTGCTGCGTCCTGAGGGCAATGCGCACGGCTTTTTCCGACGGCAAAGCGATCGCCTCGTCCATGCTGTTGGTGTGCAGTGACTGTGTACCGCCGAGCACGGCCGCCAGGGCCTGGATCGTCGTACGCACGATGTTGTTCTCGGGCTGCTCGACGAACAGGCTGACACCCGCGGTCTGACAGTGAAACCGACACCACAACGAGCGTTCGCTGCGTGCCCCGAATCGCTCGCGCATCACTCGCGCCCAGATGCGGCGCGCCGCCCGCAGCTTGGCAATCTCTTCGAGGAAGTCGTTGTGGATGTCGAAAAAGAAGCTCAGGCGCGGCGCGAACTGGTCGACGTCGAGCCCCGCGTCGACGGCCGACTGGACGTACTGAATGCCGTCCGCCAGCGTGAACGCCAGCTCCTGGAGCGCGGTCGCGCCTGCTTCGCGCATGTGGTAGCCGCTGATCGAGATCGTGTTCCAGCGCGGCACCCGCCGCGCGCCAAACTCGAACGTGTCGACCACCAGTTTGGTACTCGGGCGCGGTGGGAAGATGTACTCCTTCTGGGCGATGTACTCCTTCAGGATGTCGTTCTGCGTCGTGCCGCTCAGCCTGTCCCAGGCGATACCGCGCTTTTCGGCATTCACCAGGTACATGGCCCAGATCATGGCCGCGGGGCTATTGATCGTCATCGACGTGGTGACCTGGTCGAGCGGGATGCCGTCGAACAGGACCTCCATGTCCGCCAGACTCGACACGGCTACGCCGCAGGTACCGAACTCGCCCTCGGCGTTCGGGTCGTCGGTGTCGTAGCCGTAGAGCGTGGGCATGTCGTAGGCGACCGACAGGCCGGCGTTGCCGTTGGCCAGCAGGTACTTGAAGCGCGCGTTGGTCTCCTCGGCGTTGCCGAAGCCGGCGAACATGCGCATCGTCCACAGCTTGCCGCGGTGCCCGGTGGCGTGGACGCCACGGGTGAACGGCCACTGACCCGGGAATCCCAGCTTCTCCATGTACTCGTCCTGGAGAAAATCCGCTGGCGTATACAGGCGCTCGACCGGATCGGACGAGGTGGTCATGAACCGCGTCTGGCGCTCGACCTGGCGCGCGGATGCGGCCTGGTACTGCTCGAGGGCGTCTTCGAAGAGCGGCAGCTGCACTGGCGCGTCAACCATCATGGGCTCCTTCAGTAGTCCAGACCTTTGCGCGCCTGATGGCCCTCATCGAACGGATGCTTGACTTTGCGCATCTCGGTGGCGAGGTCGGCGATGGCGATCACCTGGTCGATGAACTTCTTCTCGTCGTCGTGACCGGTGATCAAGAGATTCAGCTCGCGCGGCCTGTCCCTGATCAGCGAGAGGAGCTGGTCCAGGTCCCACTGGCCCTGGGACACGGCGCCGATGGCCTCGTCCAGGATAATCAGATCGTAGTCACCCGACTGAGCCCGTTCGTGGTAGAGCTGGAGTCCGTCCTGGGCCGCCTTGCGGTGCTCGTCGAAGGTGTAGGTATCCCCGAAGATGTTGACGAAGCCGATGCCGGTCGAGACCACTTCGAAGTCGGGCGCGAGGCGTTTGGCGCCGTTGATCTCGCCCATCGGCTCACCCTTGGGCCACTCACCCATCTTGGTGTACTGGATCATGAGCACTTTCCAGCCGCGCCCGACTGCCCGCAAGGCGACGCCGAACGCCGCGGAGGTCTTGCCCTTGCCATCGCCGTAGAAGATGAGAGTCTGGCCAGCGATTCGACGCCGTCGCGTTTCGGCGCTCACCCGCGGAGCAGGTGCCGCGAGATCACCAGCCTCTGGATCTCGCTGGTGCCCTCGTAGATCTCGGTGATCTTCGCGTCGCGGAACAACTTCTCCACCGGGTACTCGCGACTGAACCCATTGCCCCCAAAGTTCTGCACCGCGGCGTGCGCGCAGAACATCGCGGTCTCAGACGCAAACAGCTTCGCCATCGACGCTTCTTTCGAAAACGGCTGCCCCGCGTCTTTCATGCGCGCCGCGCGGTAGACCAGCAGCCGCGCGGCTTCGATCCGCGTCGCCATGTCCGCCATGCGCCACTGCAAACCTTGAAAGTCGGCGATCGCATGCCCGAAGGCCGCCCGCTCCTTCGAGTAGCGCACCGACTCGTCGAGCGCCCGCTGGGCGATCCCCAGCGCCTGGGCGCCGATCCCGATGCGCCCGCCGTCCAGCGTGGCCATGGCAATGCGGAAACCCTCGTCGACGTTGCCCAGCACCGCCGAGGCCGGCACGTGACAGTCCTCGAAGAAGATCTGGGTCGTGCTGGACGCGCGGATGCCCAGCTTCTTCTCCTTCGCGCCCGCTCGCAGACCCTGCGTATCGGCCGGGATCAGAAACGCGGTAATGCCGCGGGCTCTGGCGACTCCCGTGTTGGTGAGGGCATAGACCAGGTACACACCCGCTTCACCGCCGTTGGTGATCCACGCTTTGGTGCCGTTCAGGATGAAGTCGTCGCCAAGTTGCTCTGCCCGCGTGGACATGTTCGAGGCGTCCGAGCCTGATTCGGGCTCGGTCAGGCAGTACGCCCCCACGTAGCGCCCCTGCGCCAGCGCGGGCAGGAAGCGCTCCTTCTGCTCGCGGTTGCCGAAGCGCACGATCGGCTCGCACACCAGCGAGTTGTTCACCGACATCACCACCGAGTGCGACGCGTCGGCCCACGAGATTTCTTCCATGGCGAGCGCGTAGCTCATCGTGTCGGCGCCGGCCCCGCCGTACTCCTCGGGCACCAGCAGGCCCATCAGGCCGAGGTCCGCCATCTTGCCGACGCTCGCACGCGGAAATTCCTCGCGCTCGTCCAGCTCGTGTGCGATCGGCACGATCTCGCGCTCGGCGAACTCGTGGACCGTCCGTCTGAAGAGGTCCTCGTCCTCGTTCAGGCCGTACGGTCCGCGGAACGCGGTGCCTTCGCGCGAGTCGACGAGTGTCATATCAGCTCGAAGGCCATCGCCACGGCGCCGCCACCGCCGTGACACAGGCCGGCGATGCCGCGCGACTTGCCGCGCCGCTGCAGCGCGTGCAAGAGGGTGACCACCAGCCGCGCGCCGGTGGCGCCGAGCGGATGGCCGAGCGCGATCGCGCCACCGTTGATGTTGACGCGGTCCCAGTCCCAGTCGAGCGCCTTGCCATTGGCGACGATCTGGGCGGCGAACGCCTCGTTGATCTCGAGCAGGTCCCAGTCGGCGAGGCTGGTGCCCGTCTTCTTGAACAGCTTGCTCAGTGCCAGCTCGGGCGCTTCGAACAGCCACAGGGGCTCGGTCGCGGCGCTGGCGTAGCCGAGAACGCGCGCCAGGGGGGGCGTGCCGTTCAGGCTGTCGGCGCCAGCTACCACCAGGGCGGCGGCGCCGTCGGTGAAACCGGGCGCGTTGCCGGCCGTGACGGTCCCGTTGGGCGTGAATGCTGGCTGCAGGCGGCCCAGCGCCTCGGCCGTGGTGTCGGCGCGCGGGCCCTCGTCCGTATCGATCAGCGTCGTCGAGCCTTTGCGGCCTGGAACGGCAACCGGCGTGATTTCGGGCTTGAAGCGACCTTCGTTGATGGCGGCGACCGCGCGCTGATGGCTGCGCAGCGAGAACTCGTCCTGCTCTTGACGGCTGATGCCGCGCTTTTCGGCGATGGCTTCGGCGCTCATGCCCATGTGGTGGTCGTCCCAGGGCGACCACAGGCCGTCGTACACGACCGAGTCCTGCACGGTCGCGGGGCCCATGCGGTAGCCGAACCGCGCCTGGGGCAGCAGGTGCGGCCCCTGACTCATGCTCTCCATGCCGCCGGCGACCACCACGGTCGAATCGCCAGCCCGAATCGAATGCGCTGCCTGGTTGATCGCCTCGAGGCCCGAGGCGCACACCTTGTTCACCGTGGTGGCGTTGGCGGAGGTTGGAATCCCAGCGGCGATGGAAGCCTGGCGGGCGGGCGCCTGGCCCGCGCCGGCTTGGATCACCTGACCCATGATCACTTCGTCGACTTGCCGCGGGTCGACGTGCGCGCGCTCGACGGCGGCCCGAATGGCCGTCGCGCCAAGCTCCGTGGCGGGCACCGACGCCAGCCCGCCCATCATCTTGCCAATCGGCGTGCGCGCCGCTCCGAGGATGTAAATGTCGTTGTTGTCCGTCATACGCTCAATCCCATCTGACGCGCGATCACCAGCTTGAGGATCTCGCTCGTCCCTTCGCCAATTGTCAGGATCTTGGCGTCGCGGTAGAACCGCGGAATCGCCGATTCCTCCATGTATCCGTAGCCGCCGTGGACCTGCATCGCCACGTTCGCCGCGTGGACCGCGAGCTCGCTGGCGATGAGCTTCGCGGTCGCCGCCTCTTCGGTCACTGGCTTGCCGGCGTCCTTGAGCGCCGCCGCGCGAAAGACCAGCCCACGCGCCGCCTCGATCCGCGCCTTCAGCTCCGCCAGCTCGAAGGAAACTGCCTGATAGTGGGAAATGGGCTGCCCGAACGCGCACCGCTGGTTTGCCCACGCCACCGACTGCTCCAGGCAGCCCCGGGCGAGGCCCACGCCCATGGCGGCGACGCCGATGCGTCCGCCGTCGAGCGTCGCCAGAAACACGCGCGCGCCGGCGCCGCGCTCGCCGAGCATTGCATCGGGCGCGACCCTGCAGTCCTGGTAGGCCAGCTCGCGGGTGTCGGAGGCGTGCCAGCCCATCTTGGCGTACGGTCGCTGGGGCACGAAGCCAGGCGCGTCGACGGGCACGATGAACGTGCTGATCTCGGCTCTGCCCGGGCGCCGCTCGCCGGTGATCGCCGTCGTGGTGACAAACGAGCTCAGCTCGGTGCCCGCGTTGGTGATGTACGCCTTGGTGCCGTTGATGAGCCACCCGCCATCCGACTGGCGCGCGGTCGTCGACAGGCCCTGGACGTCCGAGCCCATGCCAGGCTCCGTGCTGGCAAACGCGCCGATGCTCTCGCCTCTGGCCAGCGGCGCCAGCCAGCGCTGCTTCTGCTCTTCGGTCCCGAAGTTGAGGATCGGCGCGCCGCCGAGCGACACGCTGGCCGCGACGGTAACCGCCACCGACGAGTCCACCCGAGCCAGCTCCTCCAGCGCGATGGCCATCGACAGTGTCCCGGCACCGGCACCCACGCCGCCATACTGTTCGGGAAACGGCAGGCCCATCACGCCCAGTTGGCCGAGCTGCCTGATGGTGGCCGCCGGAAACGTTCCCGAACGATCCCATTCCCCCGCGTAAGGCGCAATCTCCGCATCACCAAACTCGCGGAGCATGCCCCGCAGCGCCCGCTGCTCGTCAGTGAGTTCCAGCGTCAAATCCACGACAACGTAGATTAGATTCTAACGTTTACTCGCCTCTCCCTCTGGGAGAGGCCGCGCGCAGCGCGGGTGAGGGCCCTCGTGTGAGCCCGAATGTGAGCGCAGGCCCTCACCCCGACTCTCTCCCAGGGGGAGAGGGGGCTAGCGCAGCGAGGAGGGCAAGATCGCGAGTTGCATGCGGTACTTCGCCACCGTGCGGCGGGCGATGTGGATGCCCCTTTCTTTCAGGCGCTCCACGATTTCGGAGTCCGTCAGCGGCTTGCCCTCTTTTTCGATGACTTCCTTCATGATGTCTTTGACGCTCAGCGAAGGCGTGAAGAAGTGGGCGTAGGGAATCACCTCGCCGTTCGGCAGCATCACGTACTTCGACGCCGTCGCACGTGAGACCGTCGACTCGTGGACGCCGAGCTGCTGGGCTACCGCGGCGCGCGACAGCGGTCGCAGATGGCGCACGCCGCTCTGCAGGAACTCGCGCTGCTGGTCCACCAGGCAGCGAGTGATGTTGTAGAGCGTCTGGCGCCGCTGATTGATGTTGGCGATGAACAGCTTGGCCCGCCCGACGTACTGCTGCACGTGGCGCCGCTCGTCGGGATTCATCGAAGCGCTCGAACGGTGCAGGTCTGCCGAGAGCCGCGTGTACATCGGATTGACGCGCAGCACGAACCGGCGGCTTTCGACGACCTCGACCTCGAAGTCCTCCGGTCCCTGGGAGATAACCACGTCCGGGATGATGTACATCGCCCGAGTGTCGCGGTCGCTGGCGTTGGTCGGCGAAAAGCCGTGCGCGGGATGCGGATTGAGCTTCGTCTTGACGAACTCCCACACGTCGGCGACTTCTTGCTGGGAAATGCGGAGCTCGTGCGCAATGCGGCCGAACTTGTGCTCGCCCAGCTCGGTCAGGAACTGGCTGACGATCTCGCGCGCGTGCGGCTGCGAAAGTCCGCGCTCTTCGAGATGGTCGATCTGGATCAGCAAGCACTCGCTCAGGCGGCGCGCGCCGATGCCAATGGGCTCCTGAGCCTGAAGCACGCGCAAGACGGCCCGCACCTTGTCGATGGACACGCTCAGCTCGTAGGCGACGTCCTCGATCTTGATGGCCAGATAGCCCTTCTCGTCGAGACTGCCGACCAGGTACTCGGCGACGGGCATGTCCTCGTCGGGCAACGCCGCGCCCATTTCCATCAGCAGCTTTTCGCTGAGCGTCTGTTCCGAGGCAACCCGCGTGAGCGGGTCGAACTCCTCGTCGTCGGAGAACCGGTTGCGATCGCCGTCCTCGTAGCCGTACCCGCGCGAATCGGAGCCGTAGACGCTGGCGGAGCTGCCCTTCTGGCGCTGGATGCAGCGCGGGCAGATCGAGCCCTGGAGCTCGGTGCCGCACACCCGACAGGTCGGCACGTCGACCAGCTCGAGCGCGGGGTTTTCATTGAGCTCGGTGGCGATCTGCTGCTGGAGCTCCTGGGACGACAGCTCGAGGATGTAATTGGCCGCCACCAGGCGCGGCGAAACCTTGAGCGTCTGGTTGGGCGTGTACTCCTGCCCGAGCTCCAGCTCCAGCTCCATCGTCATCAGTAACTAATTGATTCTCCTCATTGGATACAGGCTCTCAACAAGTTTTTTGGCAGTCGCAAGCCGTGTCCGTGTCGGTCCGACTCCGGTGTGTCCACCGTGTCTCTGTATCGACCAGGTCGCAAAAGACGTGCAGTGAACTAACTCTAGAGCTTCTTAATATTGCGTTCTATGCGGCGAAAAGTCTGGTCGACGATGTCTTCGATTTCTGAGAGCGCGGACAGTAATGCTGGCTTCAATTCGGGCACGATCTTGTCCATGACAAACTCGCGACCGGCTTCGACACTGTCCGAACTCGCCCAATCCCGCGCCAGGCGGGCCAGCTGATTGCTGGAAACTTCGAGGTCGTCGTCGGAACGAGATCGGCGGACAATGTAGGCGATGACGCCCGCCGCGATGGCCGCGGCCAGCACCGTGCCCACTGCACGTCCCCCACGGTCTTCCCACGGCCGCGAACTGGCGTAGGCACCGCTGCCTTCGTCAACCATCGAGTCCTCTCCCTTCGCGCAATTCAAAAAGCTCGAGTAACGGAAAGCATCAGACGCGACCGTCGAGACCGTGTTCCGCCAGCTTCTTCTCGAGGGTTGCAATATCCGTGCCAAGAAGCCTGGCAGCGGCGTGCCGGTTGCCGTCCGAGCGCAGCAGCGCACGCTGAATGTAGCGGGATTCGACCGCCGCCAGCACCTCCTCCAGGCTCTTGCCGTCGGTCAGCTGTTGATTCAGATCGATGATCGCAATTTCGCGATCGACGTCCATCGCCAGGTGGTCGGCGGTGATCACGCCGCCCTGCGCCAGCACGACCGCCCGTTCGACGGTGTGCTCCAGCTCGCGCACGTTGCCGGGCCAGTCGTAGGCGATCAGGCGCTGCAGCGCCTCCTCGCTGATGCGGGCCGGTGCGCTCGCGTCGCTGAAGCGGTGCTTCTGCAGGAAGTGTTCGACCAGCAGCGGGATGTCGTCTTTGCGCTCGCGGAGCGCGGGCACGTGGATGGTGATGACCGCCAGGCGGTGGTACAGGTCCTCGCGGAAGCGCCCGGCTTCCACCTCGGCGCGCAGGTCTTTGTTGGTGGCGGCCACGACGCGCACGTCGACTTTGATGGATTGCGAGGAGCCCACCCGTTCGAACTCGCGCTCCTGCAAGACGCGCAGCAACTTCGCCTGCAGCGTGAGCGCCATGTCGCCAATCTCGTCGAGGAAGATGGTGCCCTTGTGGGCCATCTCGAATCGACCGATGCGTTGCCGGTCAGCGCCCGTGAACGAGCCTTTCTCGTGGCCGAAAAGCTCGCTCTCCATGAGCGTCGCCGGCAGGGCGGTCAGGTTGACCTTGACCAGCGGGCCCTTGGAGTAGGTCGAGTACTCGTGCAGCATCTCGGCAATCGATTCCTTGCCAGCGCCGGTCTCGCCGATGATCAGCACGTTGGCGTAGGACGCCGCGACTTTGCCGATCATCTTGTAGACGTCCTGCATCTGCGGCGTGTTGCCGACGATGCGCTCCGAGAGTGCCTTGTTTTCCTGCTTGCTGCGAACCAGCTCCTGGGCGAGCTGCTGCCGCTCGAAGTAGCGCCGGATCGTGAACAGCACGCGATCGACGTCGAACGGCTTGGTGATGTAGTCGTAGGCGCCCAGGTGCATCGCCTCGATGGTGGTGCTGGACGTGCCGTACGCCGTCATCAGGATCACGTTGCCGACGCCAATGTCCTGCGCCGAAAGGCGCTTCAGGATCTGGATGCCGTCCTGGTCGGGCATGCGCAGGTCGATGAGCAGCAAGTCGGGCTCCTCGACGGGGACGATGCGCAGCACCTCACTGCCGCTCTTGGCTTCGAGCGTGTCGTAGCCTTCGCTCTGAAGCAGCTCGACGAGCGTGCCGCGGATGGCGGCGTCGTCGTCGGCGATCAGGATGCGCCGGACCTGGATCGGCCGGTCGCTTTCCGCGGGGCGCGCCTTGCGTTGTGCGCGTGCAACCATAACCTGGGGTCTTGACCCTCCTCCAGACCTGCGGGCCGTCGAATTCCTCCGTGCCACCGCTCACACGGGGACCTCGGAACGGCAGCGCAAGTATGCCACAGGCCCGCGGGGTGACGTTCGAGTTAGCAGGCGTTAAGCTCCCGGGCTGTGACCGGCCAGGCGCCTCTGTTCGGCGACGCGCGGCCGACCGCCCAGGTCGAGACCATGCCGCTGGCGGCGCGTATGCGGCCGCGCACCCTGGATGAGATCCTCGGGCAGGACCACCTCCTGGCGCCCGGCCGCGCGCTGCGCCGGGCCCTTGAGGCCGACCGCGTGCCAAGCATGCTGCTCTGGGGCCCGCCCGGTTCGGGCAAGACCACCCTGGCCGAAGTCATCGCCCGACTCAGCCACTCGCGCTTCGTGGCCCTGTCCGCGGTAACCGCCGGGGTGGCCGATCTGCGCAAAGTCATTGACGCGGCGCGGCGCGTCGTCGACCAGCGCACGATCCTGTTTATCGACGAGGTCCATCGCTGGAACAAAGCCCAGCAAGACGCGGTCTTGCCGCACGCCGAGAACGGGACGGTCATCCTCATTGGCGCGACAACCGAGAATCCCAGCTTCGAGGTCAACGCCGCGCTGCTGTCTCGCGTGCGCGTGTTCACCCTGCGCGCGCTGGGCGACGACGACATCCAGACCATCGTTCGCCGCGCGCTCGCGGATGCGGACCGCGGTCTTGGCGCGCGCGGTCTGGACATCGAGGACACCGCGCTCAAGCACCTGGTCGAACGCGCCAATGGCGATGCGCGCATTGCGCTGAACGCGCTGGAGCTGGCTGCCGACGCGGCGGGCGACGCGAAGACGATCACGCTGGCGTTGATCGAGGACGCCCTCCAGCAGCGTGCCCTGCTCTACGACAAGGCGGGTGATGCCCACTACGACACCATTTCCGCCTTCATCAAGTCCGTGCGCGGCTCCAACCCCGACGCGGCGGTCTACTGGTTGGCGCGCATGCTGGAGTCCGGTGAAGACCTGATGTTCATCGCCCGCCGGCTGGTCATTCTGGCCGGCGAAGACGTCGGCCTGGCCGACCCGCACGCGCTGAGCGTGGCCGTCGCCGCGCAGCAGGCCGCCCACTTCATCGGCATGCCCGAGGCGATGTTTCCGCTGACCGAGGCCACGCTGTACCTGGCAACCGCGCCCAAATCCAATTCCGTTGGTCGGGCGTACGGCGCCGCGATGGATGCGGTACGCGAGACGCGCAACGATCCGGTCCCCCTGCACCTGCGCAACGCGGTGACCGGCCTGATGCGCGGGATGGGCTACGGTCGCGACTACCGCTACAGCCACGACTTTTCCAGCGAGGACCCACGCCGTTGGTCGCAAACATATCTGCCCGAAAACGTGGGCGGCCGCCACTTCTACACGCCGGGCGATCAGGGCTTCGAGGCCAGCGACATCGCGCCACGCGTCCAGCGCATTCGTGAGCTGGCCAGTGACCCACCGGACGCAGACCCGCAAAAAGGCACGTGATGGCTGACGTCGGACCGACGATCACGCCCGCGGAGATGGCCGACCTCGTCGAAAGCCTGGGAACCATCGGTGAGCAGCCAGGCGGCGGGATCATCCGCCACGTCTACGACCCGGCCTGGTGCGCCGCGCGCGAACAGGTGGCGACCTGGATGCGCGAAGCCAGCCTCGAAGTCAGAGAGGATGCGGTCGGCAATCTGTTCGGGCGTCTCGAAGGCGACAGC
Source organism: Chloroflexota bacterium (assembly GCA_019247515.1). Taxonomy (GTDB): domain Bacteria; phylum Chloroflexota; class UBA6077; order UBA6077; family CF-72; genus CF-72. Next base: position 21,873 of record JAFAOS010000541.1, read on the forward strand.
CCGCGCACGATCCTGACCGGCTCGCACATCGACACCGTCATCCTTGGCGGTCGTTACGACGGCGGGCTCGGCATCCTCAGCGCGCTGGCGGCTGTACGCGGGCTCAAACAGCACCTCGGCAAGCCGCGCAAGTCGCTCGAAATGGTCGCGCTGTGCGAGGAGGAAGACAGCCGCTTCCACGGCAATTTCTGGGGCACGCGCGGCATCCTCGGCCTGATCGGGCCGGAGGAGCTCGAGGCGCACACCGACGCCAACGGCATGACCATCGCCGACGCCATGCGCGAAGTGGGGCTCGCCCCCGACCGCTTTCGCGACTCGGTGCGCACAGATCTGGATGCCTTCGTCGAGCTGCACATCGAGCAGGGCCGCATCCTGTTCGACGAGCACGTGCCGCTGGGCATCGTCGACACGATCACCGGCCTGTACCGTTTCCGCGTCACGCTCGAAGGCCGCACTGACCACGCCGGCACCACGCCGATGGACCTGCGTCGCGACGCGCTGCAGGCCGCCGCCGAATTCGCGACACGGATGACGCGTCTCGTGGCTGACGTCGGCCGGCCCGCGGTGGTCACCAACGGCTGGTGGGACGTTCGGCCCGGTGCCTGGAACATCGTGCCGGGTCACGTCGAATTCTCGGTGGACCTGCGGCACCCCGACGAAGCGATCAAGCAGCGACTCGCGGCGGACATTCGGCAGCTTGGCCAGGACATCGCCGCCCAGCGGGGCATCGCCATCGCCTACGACATTGCCAGCGACGTGTTGCCGATGGCCATGCACCCCAGCATCAAGGCCGAGTTGCAGGCCGCCGCGGACAGGTGCAACGTCAAGTGGATGCCGATGGTCAGCGGCGCGGGCCACGACAGCCAGGTCATGGCTAGCGGCGTGCCGACGGCCATGCTGTTCGTGCCCAGCGTGGACGGACGGTCCCACAGCGCGGCGGAATACACGAGCCCGGAAGATGCCGCTCGAGGGGCCACGGTCCTGGCCGAGGCCCTCCGCGGCCTGGCGTACTAAGATCGGCGCGTGGGCCCCCTCGCCGGCATGCGTGTCGTGGCCTGGGAGCACGCGGTCGCCGCGCCGCTGGCGACGCGCCACCTGGCGGACCTCGGCGCCGACGTCGTCAAAGTCGAGCGGCCCGGCGGCGGCGACTTCGCTCGCGCGTACGACTCGGCGGTGCGTGGCCTCAGCGCGTACTTCGTGTGGCTCAATCGGGGCAAGCGCAGCATCGTCCTGGACCTGAAGGACGCGGGGGGCCGGCGTGCTTTCGACCTGCTGCTGGAGCGCGCCGACGTCTTCGTCCACAACCAGGGGCCGGGCGCCGCCGAGCGCCTGGGCTGCGCCTACGCCGAGCTCAGCGTCCGCAATCCGCGGCTGGTGGCGTGTTCGATCTCCGGCTACGGTCCCGACGGTCCACACCGGGATCGCAAGGCCTACGACCTGCTGCTGCAGGGAGAGGCCGGCGTCATCGATCTGACCGGCACCGCCGAGGCGCCGGCCAAAGTTGGCATCTCTGTGGCCGACATCGCCAGCGGCATGTACGCCTTCAGCAGCATCCTCGGCGCGCTGTACCAGCGCGCCAGCACCGGCCTGGGCGCCGACATCCAGATCTCGATGCTGGAAGCCCTGGTCGAGTGGACGATGCCGGCCGCGTACGTCGCCCAGTACACGGGCCAGGCGCCCGAACGAGCGGGGACGCGGCACAACTTCGTCGTGCCCTACGGCAGCTACCTGGTGGGCGACGGCGGCAGCGTGAACCTGGCCGTCCAGAACGACGGCCAGTGGCGCCGACTGTGCGCGATCGTGCTGCGCCAGGCCGACCTGGCCGACGACCCGCGGTTCGCGACCAACGAGCTGAGGCTGAAGCATCGCGACGTGCTGGAGCCGCTGATCGAAGCGTTGCTGGCAGACGACACGCGCGCGGCTGTCGAGGCACGCCTGGCCGAGGCGGACGTCCCATTCGGCGCCGTCAACAGGGTCGAAGACGTGCTCGACCATCCGCAGCTGGCCGCGCGCGAGCGCTGGTTCAATATCGACAGCCCGGTAGGCGAGCTGCGCGCCTTCCACCACCCGATGAACATCGCCGGCCTGGAGCGACCGCCGATGCGCGTGCCCGAGCTAGGTGAACACACCGCCGAAGTGCTGGCGGAGCTCGGCCTCTAGCGAGTCAACCACCTCTCCCTCTGGGAGAGGTCGCGCGAAGCGCGGGTGAGGGCTCGCAATGGTACGGAAGCCCTCACCCCGGCCCTCTCCCAGAGGGAGAGGGAGCCGGTCTTAGTCGCGCCATGTAGTGCGCGTCGATCAGCTTGCCGTTGCGCCGGCCGAACTGGCGGCCGGTGCCTTCGATGACGAAGCCGAACTTCTCGTACAGGTGAATCGCCGCCGGGTTGTCGGCCCACACCTCCAGCTCGAGCCGCCGCAGACCGAGCCAGCCGTCCGCCAGCTCGAGCATCGCGGCCATCAGCGCCGAGCCGACGCCCTGGTTGTGAAAGTCGTCGTGGACGGCCATGCCGAACTTGCCAACGTCGCGCCGTCGCGGGCCGTGCTGGACCTCGAGGTCGAGCTGCCCGACCACGCGCTCGCCCACAACCGCCACCAGTGCATGCTTGTTGGCGTCCGGCTGGCCGAAACGCTCCCGCGTGTACGCGAGCGGCCGCCACGGCAGCTGCAACGTGTTGGCGACCACGCCCGGACAGCGCAGGATGGCGTGGATCGCTTCGATGTCCGACGGCTCCGCCGCACGGACGACGATCTCAGTCACGCAGCGACTGGCGCGACAGCAGCCAATCGTGGGCGACCGGCCCGTGGCCCGCGCCGAGCGGCTGGGAGCGCCGAATCGCCTCGCTGACGTAGCGCTTCGCCTCGCCGACCGCCTCGACGATCTCCAATCCCCGCGCCAGGCCCGCGGCGATCGCCGCCGAGAACGTGCAGCCGGTCCCGTGTGTGTTGGGCGTATCGAACCGCTCGGATTCAAAGAGCGTGAAATTCTGGCCGTCGAACAGGAGGTCCACCGCGCGAGCGCCGAGTCGATGCCCGCCCTTCATCACCACGCTTCGCGTGCCGAGCCCGACGATCTCACGGGCCGCTTGCCGAACGTCGTCGTCGGTCTCGAGCGCGCGGCCGACCAGCACTTCGGCCTCCGGCAGGTTGGGGGTCAGCACCGTCGCCAGCGGCAGGAGGTCGCGAATCAGCGCGTCCACCGCGTCTTCGCGCAGCAGCCTATCGCCACTTTTGGCCACCATTACCGGGTCGACCACCAGCCGATCGAGACGCCAGTGGCGAATGCGCTCGGCGACGGTGGCGATGATCGCCGCGCTCGAGAGCATGCCCGTCTTGGCCGCGTCGACGCCGATGTCGTCGGCAACCGCGTCGATCTGCGCGGCAATCACCTCGGTCGGAATCTCGTGGACGGCCGTCACGCCGACCGTGTTCTGCGCCGTGATCGCCGTGAGCGCGCTGGCGCCGTAGACGCCCAGGGCCTGGAATGTCTTGAGGTCGGCCTGTATCCCCGCCCCGCCGCCGGAGTCGGAGCCAGCGATGGTCATGGCGACGGGTCGGCGCTGGTGCACGTGGCGAGTGTAGCCACCGTCGACGTGGTACGTTCATACGCATTCGGCCCCGAAGGGAGGTGGCGCGTTGACAGATTCACTGCCCAGGCTGACCAGTTTGAGCCACGGCGCCGGTTGAGCGTGCAAGCTCAGCAAGCCTGAGCTGGCGCAGGTCCTGCGCCACCTGCCACCGGTCCTGGACGCCAACGCGCTTGTCGGCGCGGCCCTGGCGGACGACGCCGCGGTCTATCAACTGAATCCCGACCTGGCGCTGGTCGCGACCGTCGACTACATCACGCCCGTGGTCGACGACCCGTACGTCTGGGGCGGCATCGCCGCGGCCAACGCGCTGAGCGACGTCTACGCCATGGGCGGCACGCCGCTGTTTGCGCTGAACGTCGTCAATTTCCCGCGCGACACCTTGCCGATGGAGGTGCTGGAGCGGGTCATCCAGGGCGGCGCGGCCAAAGTGGCCGAAGCCGGGGTGGCGATTCTCGGCGGCCACAGCGTGGACGACCCCGAGCCGAAGTTCGGCCTGGTGGCGCTCGGCACGGTGGCGCCGTCACGCATTCTGAGGAACGTCGGCGCACGGCCCGGAGATGCGCTGCTGCTGACCAAGCCGCTCGGCATGGGCATCCTGACGACGGCCATCAAGCGCGGGCTCGCTTCGGATGAGACGATCGCGGCGGCGGTCGGGGTGATGTCGGCGTTGAATCGCGCCGCCGGGGAGGCCGTGGTGCGGGCCGGCTCTGTTGTCCACGCGACGACAGACGTCACGGGCTTTGGGTTGCTCGGCCACCTGTCCGAGATGCTCGGCGACGGCACGGTCGGCGCGGCGCTCGAACTTGGGCACGTGCCGGTGCTGGAGGATGCCTGGACGTTCGTCGAGCGCGAGGTAGTGCCCGGCGGCACGCGGCGCAACCTGGCGGGCGTGGCGAGCTTCATGGAGTGGTCGGAACGGATCACCCCCGAACAGCAGTTGGTGCTGGCCGACGCCCAGACGAGCGGCGGCCTGCTGATCGCGGTCGATTCCGCCGGAGTCGACCGTCTGCTGGCCGATCTGCAGGGCAATGGCGTGCCCGCCGCCGCATGGATTGGCGAATTCACCGCCCGCGCGGGGCGCATCGAAGTGACATAGAAGGTTTCCCCAGAGGGGACCCTATTTACACGGGAGAGTGCCCCCTCTCCCTCTGGGAGAGGGCGGGGTGAGGGCTGAACGTAGGAGAAAATTCCACCGACAGGATCCGAGGCACGCCGCGCTAGCGTACGGCTAGCCGCCACGCAAGCCCGTACAATACGGAGCACGCAAGCTCTCGAACTCACTCTTGACCGCGCCGCGGGGCGCCGCTACCCGCTCGGCTTGCAGCTCGCCGACGAGCTCCGCCGCCGCGTCCAGGCCGGGTCCCTCGGGCCGGGTGACCGACTGCCGCCCGTCCGCGGCTTCGCGGCAACCCTGAATGTCACCCCCGAGACCGTCGCCGGCGCCTACAAGCGCCTCGTCGACGAGGGCTACCTGCGCGGCGAGGTCGGCCGCGGCACCTTCGTCGCCGCCCCGCCGCTGCGCGCTGAAGAAGACCCGCTGGCGCCTTTCGAAGCGGCTGGCAGCCTGCCTCCGTTTGCCCAGGCGTCGACCAGCAACGAGCTCCTGCGCCTGGCCAGCCGCCCCGGCGTCGTCTCCTTCGCCGCGAGCGTCGCGGCCCTGGACCTCACCCCGGTCGAAGAGCTGCAAGCCGCCCTCGCCGACACCCTCAAAACCGAAGGCGCCAGCGCGCTCCAGGTCGGCGCGACCCAGGGCTATCCGCCGTTGCGAGCCGCCATTGCCCACCTGCTCCAGCAGCGCGGACTCGACGTCGACGAGTCGATCGTGTGCGTCACCAGCGGCTGCCAGCAGGGCATCGACCTGGCCGCCAAGGTCTTCGTCGGTGCCGGGGACGCCGTGCTCGTCGAACAGCCCAGCTTCCTCGGTGCACTGGAAGCCTTCCGCGCCCGAGGCGCGCGGGTCATCGGCGTGCCCATCGAAGCCGACGGGCTGCGCGTAGAGGCGCTGCCGACGCTCATCCAGCGGCACCGCCCCAAGCTGCTGTACTGCATGCCGACGTATCAGAATCCGACCGGCCGCAGTCTCAGCTCCGAAAAACGTCGCGCGCTGCTGCGTATCGCCGCCGCGTACGACCTGCCCATCGTCGAAGACGATTCCGCCGGGTTCTTCAACCTGGACGCCACGACCTCGGCGCCGACCTCCATCAAGGCCGACGACCACGCCGGCTACGTCATCCACCTGGGCACCTTCTCCAAGGTCATCGCCGCCGGCCTGCGCCTCGGCTGGTTGGTCGCGGACCCGGCCGTGTTCGACAAGCTCGTCGCCGCCAAATACGCCAGCGACCTGTCGTCGGACGCGCTGGTCCAGCGCGCGGTGCACCGCTTGCTGGTCGAAGGCGCGCTGGACGCCCACCTTCGCCGCGCGCGGACCGAGTACCGCCATCGGCGCGACGTGCTGGTCGCAGCGCTGGGCGAGCCTGACGCGCTGCCACCGGGCACACGCTTCGATCCGCCCGAAGGTGGTTTCAACCTCTGGCTGGAGCTTCCCCGTGACGGCCCGTCGTCCACCGAGCTGTTTCTCGAAGCGGTGCGGCGCGGCGTGGCGTTCGTGCCCGGGCCATTCTTCTTCAGCGCCGGCGGCGGCGGACCCGCTTCGGCCGCGGCGTTGCGTGGGCTGCGCCTCAGCTACTCGGCGCTGGCGCCCACCGAGCTGCGACATGGCGTCGAGCTGCTGAGCGACGCGCTGTGGGGCCTGGCGACCGGTTCGCGGCCCAGCGCGGCGGTTGTTTACTGAACCGACGGCGACTGGCCTGGCGCGAGGCTGCCGCTGACCAGCGTCACGCCCGAGCCGTCCACAATTTTGAGCGCGACGTTGGCCCTGGGGTAGTACTGGCTGACGGCGACCAGCGCCGCCGAGGCGGCTGTCTGACGCGTCTGGGGATCGATCTGCGCCAGGCGGCCCTGGTTGTCGATGCCCTGGATCGACACGTCGGTCACGGAGCCGCTGTCGGCGCCGGCAGGGGCTGTCGTGATGTTCAGCGATACTCCCTGCAAGAGCCCCTGCACGGCCAGGAACACCGGCTGGGCAACGCTGACCGCGTTGCCGACGATCGTCGCGCCGGCCTGAACGGTCGCCTGTGCGCCCGGCACGACGGTCTGCGCCACGACGACGGCGGTCTGAGCCGCTTCAACGCTGTTGTTCGCCTCGCAGGCCGTCGCGCCAACCAGGACGCTCAGGGTGAGCAACGCCCCCAGGATAGGCTGAACGGCGCGTTGACGGCCTGTCACCACGCCAAAGATAATCCGCCCCTGAGGTAGTCCCGGTAAAGCATCATCATGCAGCTTGTTGCCAACCAGCAGCTGGTCAAAAACCGGGTTCGCCTCGGTCTGGTCTTTCATTTCGGAGCCATGGCCGTCCTCATCGGCGGCGCGGTGCTCTCCACGCAGCTCGATCCCAGCCGCCAAATCGCGTGGCAAACGTGGCTCGCGTTTGTCGCCGGGCTTGGGCTGTACACCCTGGGCCAGACGCAGCTGCGGCGCTGGGGCCCCGGAAAACGCCAGGAGGAGCAGCTCGGACAGGCCATCCGCGGTCTCGACGACCGCTACAAGCTGTACGCCTTCCTGTCCTCGTCCCTGCCGGACTACATCCTGGTCAGCCCGGCTGGCGTCCAGGTGCTGATCGCGCGGACCGACGGCGGTCAGATTTCTTGCATCCGCGACAAGTGGAAGTCATCCGGTTCACGCTTGATGAGCCTGTTCGGACCTGGCCTCGGCAATCCGACGGCCGACGCCGCTCGCGCGCTGCAGAAACTGCGCGCGCTGCTGACGGAACGCAACTTCCAGGACGTTCCGACGTCCAGCGTGATCGTCTTCACCAATCCAAAGGCGCAGTTGCGCGTCGAGGGCGCCTCGTCCACGATTACGCGCATCAAAGAGTTGAAGGATGTCCTGCGGCGCATGGCTGGCAAGGGCACCAACGTCGCGCTGACGTCCGCCCGCATCCGCGAGATTCAACGCATGTTCGACGAACGCATGCAGGCGGCCCATAGCTGGCGCTGATTCGCGCCGCAGGTCATGTCGCGCGCAGGTAGTCGTCGCTGGCTCATCGCTCTGCTCTCAGCCCTGGCGGCCGGGCTGGTCTTTGGCCTCGGCGCCGCGCTGGCCTCCCCGCCCGACACGTTGGCGCTGGTCACCCTGCAACCGCTGGCGAGCGAGCAGGCCGGTCAAGCGCTCATCAGCGCCGACGGGGGACGCCTCGTCGAACAGCTCAAGCCGCTGTCGGTATACCGCGTGGCGTTTCCGGCGGACGTCGCGGCGGTCGACCTGGACGCGTTGCGCGCCCGCGACGACCTGATCAAAGGCGCCGACGTCGAAGGCGAGCAGGACGCGCAGATCGTTCCGGACGACCCGCTCTACAAACAGTTCCAGTGGAACCTGCGCAGAATCGGCATGGAGCGCGCCTGGGACCTGCGCCCGGATGCATCTGACGTGATCGTCGCGGTCCTCGACACGGGTGTCGACTTGATGCATCCGGACCTGAGGGCCAACCTGATGACGGACGCGGGTTACGACTTCCTCGACGACGCGCCGAGCCCTCAGGACGACGAGTCACACGGGACGGCGGTCGCTGGGATCATCGGCGCGCTCGGCAACAATCACGAAGGGGTGACCGGTGTCGCGTGGCACGTCAAGATCCTGCCGATCAAGGCGCTCAACTCGCAGGGCCGCGGCCCGGACAGCGCCATGGTCAAGGCCATCATGTACGCCGCCGACAACGGCGCCCGGATCATCAACATCAGCTCGACGGGCACCCGCTACTCGGCGGCGCTGGAGACCGCCGTGCAATACGCGCAGGACAAGGGCGCCCTGATTGTCGCGGCGGCCGGCAACACCGGCAATGGCGACAACGCGGTCGACTACCCCGCCGCGTTCGACGGAGTCCTGGCCGTGGCGGCGACCGACCCCAAGGACCAGCTCGCCTCGTTCTCGCAGCGGCAGTCGTACGTGTCGCTGGCGGCGCCAGGCGTCGACGTGCCCAGTACGGCGTGGGCCGGCGCGGGACGCGGCCTGTACGCCAGCCAATCCGGCACGTCGATCGCCGCTCCGCACGTGAGCGGCGCGGCGGCCATCCTGTGGGCCTTGCGACCGGACCTCTCCGCGGGCGACATCGCCAATGCGTTGCTCAACAACACCGACAAAGTTTCCAGCAGCGACCCGGGTTATGGCGCGGGCATCCTCAACGTCGCGCGCGCCGTCGCCGCCCTGCGCCTCGGCGTCGCCTCGCCCGGCACCGACACCGTCGCGCTCCAGCCCACCCGCCCGGCGACCGCCGACGTCCCCGCGCCGCCGCCGCTGCCCAGCGAGCAGCGCAAGTGGTACTTCGCCGAGGGCAGCACGCGTTCTCCATTCGACGTGTCCTTCGCGCTGCAGAACCCCAACCCGCAAGCCACGGTCGCCCACTTCCTGTTCCTGGCAGCCGACGGCAGCAAACCTACCCCCTACGACTTGCCGCTGCCGGCAAATTCGCGTTTGACGCTCAAGGCCAGCAGCGTGATGCCCAATTCCGAGTTCGCCACGATCGTCACCACCGACCTGCCCGCCTACCTCGAGCGGTCGATGTACTTCGGACACGCCGGCCATTCGGCGGCCGGCGCACGCCAGGCCTCGAGAACCTGGTACCTGGCGGAGGGCTCCACGCTGCCGCCCTTCGATACGTGGGTTCTGGTGATGAACCCGAACTCCTCGGCGGCCCAGGTCCAGATGCACTTCCTCCGCGAGGACGGCAGCGTTGTCGACCATACCGAGCTCGTGCCGCCGATGGCGCGCAAGTCGGTGTACGTCAACGCCCTGTTCACCACGTCCGGCTTCGCCACTCAGATCACCGCCGATCAGCCGATCGTCGTGGAGCGGGCGATGTACTTCGACAACGACCAGGCGGGCCACGACACGCTGGCGACCGCCACGCCCAGCCAGACCTGGTACATGGCCGCCGGCGCCAGCCGCGGCGGCTTCGATACCTGGGTGCTGATCGAGAATCCCGGCGCGGCGCCCGCCAACGTCAAGGTTTCGTTCATCACCGACACTGGAAGCGTCGTCACGCAGCCGCTGTTCGTCCTGCCCCACGCGCGCAACAGCCTGTACACCGATCCACTCATGCCCAATGCCGCCTATGGCATTCGCGTCGACTCGGATCAGCCGATCGTGGCCGAGCGAGCCGTGTACTTTGACAACGGGCGCGCCGGCTTCGACTCTGCCGCGGTATCGGCGCCGAACACCGAGTGGTTCTTGCCCGAAGGCAGCACCACCGGTTCATTCGAGGAGCAGCTCAACGTGCTGAATCCCCAGTCGCAACCTGCCAACGTCCAGGTCGAGTACCGACCCGAAGCCGGCGGCGGCGATCCACCTCCGCCGCAGCGTTTCAGCGTCGGCGCCACCTCGCGCCTGACGCTCGACGTCAACCAGCAGGTGCCCAGCGCGAACGTGGCGATGCGCGTCACGTCCGACCGACCGATCGTCGTCGAGCGCGTGTCGTATTTCGCGCGGTCTGGCGGCCAGGGCGCAACCAGCTCCACCGGCCTGACGCGGTGATTCACCCTCGACCACTGCTGGGGGAGCCGACCGCCCCCGACCGGCCATTCCTGGCCATCAACATGGTGGCCACCGTCGACGGGCGGGCCGCCCTCAACGGCTCGGCGGTCGGCATCGGCTCGACGACCGACCACCGGCTGCTGTTCGAGCTGCGCGCCGAAGCCGACGTCGTGCTGCATGGCGCCGGCACGGTGCGTGCCGACCCGCTCTCCGCGCGGGTGCCGTCGGACCTGGTCGCGCAGCGCACCGCGCGAGGCCTTACCCCGCAGCCGATCGGGGCAATCGCGACTCGCACCGGCAACCTGCCACCGCGCCACCCGTACTACGAGTCGCCAACGCTGATCTACGTCTGCTCTGACCGGCCCGTTCCCGTCGACCTGCCGACCGTCGAGATCCTCCGCGTCGGCGGGGTGCGCGAAGTGGTCTGCGACCTGGCTCGCCGCGGCGTGCGGCGCGTGTTGTGCGAGGGCGGCCCGACCCTCAATTCCGCGCTCTTCCGCGAGCAGCTGATCGACGAGGTCTTCCTCACCATCGCGCCGAAGCTGCTCGGCGGCGAGGACCCGCTGACCGTCATCCGCGGCCCGCGCTTCCCGACCATGCTGCGCTTGCAGCTGCGCTCGCTGGTGGAGGTCGACGGCGAACTGTTCTTACGGTATGCGGTGACCTATCCCCTATGATCCAGGTGTTATGGCCACGACAATGGCGTCGCGGCGCCAGCAGTCTGCGTTCAAGTCAGGCACTCCCGCGCGGGTTCACCGCAACCCCTTCGATGACGTCCTTGAGCAGATCGATCGCGCCGCTGCTGTTCTGCATCCCGACCCCGATTCTCTAGAACCTCTGCGTCACCCTCGGCGCCAGGTCGTCGTCTCGGTGCCCGTCATGATGGACGACGGTCACCTGCGCATCTTCGAGGGCTATCGTGTCGTCTACGACAATTCGCGCGGACCCGGCAAAGGCGGCATCCGCTACCACCCGGAAGTCAACCTGGACGACTGCAAGGCGCTGGCCGCCTGGATGGCCTGGAAGTGCGCCATCGTCGACGTCCCGTTCGGCGGCGCCAAAGGCGGCGTTGCGTGCGATCCACTCAAACTGTCAGACGGCGAGGTCGAACGCATCACCCGCCGCTACATCTCCGAGATCTTTGACCTGATCGGTCCGACCGTCGACATTCCGGCGCCAGACGTGGGCACCAGTCCGAAGGTCATGGCCTGGGTCATGGACACCTTCTCGATGAAGAAGGGCTACGTCGAGCCGGGCGTCGTCACCGGTAAGCCCATCCCGCTCGGCGGCTCGGGCGGCCGCCTGGAGGCGACCGGCCGTGGTCTGTTGTTCATCATGCGCGAAACCCTCAAGCGGGTGGACCGCGAGCTGGCCGGCAGCAGCGTCGCCATCCAGGGCTTCGGCAACGTCGGCTCGAACGCGGCCAGGCTGCTGCACGCCGCCGGCGCAAAGGTGGTCGCCGTCTCGGACGTGGGCGGCGCCATCTACGATCCACGCGGCCTCGATCTGCCGCGCGTGAGCGCGTACTACCGCGAGACTGGTCGACTGTGCGGCTTCCCCGGTACGCGCAAGCTCGACAACGCGGCGCTGCTGCACCTGGACGTCGACGTGCTGCTGCCCGCGGCCATGGAAGACCAGATCACGCGCGACAATGCCGGCGAAATCCAGGCGCGGATCATCGTCGAGGGCGCCAATGGTCCGACGACGCCCGACGCCGACGAGATCCTGGCCCGCCGCGGCGTGCTGGTGGTGCCTGACATTCTGGCCAATGCCGGCGGCGTAGTCGTCTCGTACTTCGAGTGGGTGCAGGACCGCTACGGCTACTTCTGGAAAGAAGCCGAAGTGAACGAGCGACTCGAAGAAAAGATGGTGGCCGCCTTCGACGCGGTGTGGAACACGCGAGAACGATTCGAGGTCGACGCCCGCACCGCGGCGTACATCCTGGCCGTGGATCGCATCATGGAGGCACGCAAGCTCCGCGGACTGTATGCCTGAGTTCTGACGTCTCCCTGGCACAGCTCTTGCTTCACGCCGGCCCTACGCCGACTCGTCCCCGGGAGGGCATAACTCGTGGTGAAGATTCCAGGCCTCATACAGGTCTTCAACGTCCAGTGCGTGATGTGCGGCCGCGCCTCAGGTCAACTGATCAACGGCGCCTTCGTCCCCAATCAGCGCGTCAAACGTCCCGTCGCGGCTAAGAACGGGTCTCGCTGTGGCGAATGCGGCGGCAACCTTTATCTGGAGCCGGACGAGTCGGTGACCCCGTTCATGGCTACGCAGATCGCTGCCCAGCGCACCGCCGCCCAGCAACAGGCCAAAGCCAGCCTCCAGAGCAGCGCCCTTCGCGCTGCCTGACCCGACCCGGATAGACCTTCAGGAATCTTCGAAGGGCAGTCTGCCACCCGCGCACACTGCCCGCCACAGTGGCGCCAGCTCATCCGCCAGCAGCTCGTCGCCCATGTCGGTCGACTCTTGCAGCTCGCTCAGGCGGGCATCGAAGCCACCCGCGTCGGGCGCGTCCTCGCACAGAGCTGCCAGACGCTCCATCTTGAGCCGCAGCGGGTGCCGCACGCTGTGGCCCGCCGCGCGCGACCATTGCCGCTCGTACTCGTGCATCACGGCGCGACAGAAGACCCGCGGCTCGGGCATACCCGGTAGTCTATGAAATCGTGCCAGCGGCCCTGGTCTTCGCCGCGGCGCCGCTGGAGCCCACCGCGCGTCTCGCTGCCCGACTCGCCGGCCTGGACTCGCCATCGGTCATCGCCGCGGACGACGGCGCCACGACAGCGCTCGCCTTCGGCCTGACACCCGACCTGGTGATCGGCGACCTGGACTCGGTCGCCGCGTCCACGCTCGAGCAGCTGCGGCGCCGCCAGGTGCCCGTCGAAACGCTTCCGCGCGACAAGAACGCGACAGATGGCCAGCTGGCGATCCAGCGCGCGCTCGAGTCGCGGCCCTCCGAGCTCTTTCTGGTCGGCTTCCTGGGCGGTCCCCGACTCGACCAGGCGCTGGCCAACGTCCTGTTGCTGACGACGATCGAGACGCCGACGGTTCTCCTCGACGCCCGCAACGAATGCCGTCTGCTGCGCCCGCGGACACCCTTGACCTGGACGGCCGACCCCGAAGAAGTGATCTCGCTGATTCCGCTTGCCACCACGGTGGATGGCGTGAGCACGGCGGGTCTGCGATGGCCGCTGCGCGACGAACCGCTGTATTTCGGCGATACGCGGGGCGTGAGCAACGAGCCGGTGGAGGCGCAGGTGACCGTTCAAACGCGCGCCGGCCTGCTATTGGTGACCCGACACTTTCCCCTATAGTCGCGAAGGCATGGTCGCCCAGAACCTGCGCACGCCGGGCCCGACGCCCCTGCCGCCAGCCGTCCGCGAGGCGCTCTCGCGCGACATGGTCAACCACCGCGGCCCCGAGTTCGCGGCCATCCTGCGCGAATGCATTGATGGCCTCAAATGGGCCTACCAGGTGAACGAGCACGACGTCGTCATCCTGACCACTTCGGGCACCGGCGGCCTCGAATCACTGGTCGCCAACACGCTCAGTCCAGGGCAACGGCTGCTGGTGGCCAGCATCGGCAACTTCGGGGAGCGCATGGCCCAGATCGCGCGCGTGTTCGGCGCCGAGGTCACCCAGATCGACGTGCAGCCCGGGCAGGCGCTGGAGCCGCAATTGCTGGCCGACGCGCTGCGCGCCAACCCGCGCATCGAGACGGTCTTCGTCACTCACAACGAGACCTCCACGGGCGTCCTGAACCCGCTGCAGGCGCTCGCCGAAGCGGTCCATCAGGTTCGGGCCGATGCGCTCATCCTCGTCGACGGCATCAGCTCCGTCAGCTCGGTGCCCGTCGAGCCCGAGGCCTGGGGCTGCGACGTGGTCGTCGCCGGCTCGCAGAAGGGCTGGATGACGCCGCCCGGGCTGGCCTTCGTTTCCATCTCGCCGCGTGCCTGGGAGCGCCAGGCCCGGTCGACGATGCCGAAGTTTTATTTCGACTGGCGGCTCGCCCGACGTTCGGCCGAGTCCGGCGAGACGCCCTGGACGCCGGCCATCAGCCTCTTCTACGCGCTGCAAGCCGGACTGCGACTCATGCGCGAGGAGGGCCTCGAGCGCATCTTCGCGCGTCACGAGCGCCTGGCGCGCTACACGCGCGAGGGCCTGGCGGACCTCGACGTCCGCCTGCTGGCCGATCCGCGCTTCGCCTCGCCAACGGTCACCACCGCCTGGCTGCCAGATGGAGTGAACGGCAAGGCCCTGCTCACCGCACTCGACGAACGTGACGGCGTGGTGCTGGCCGGCGGCCAGGGCAATTTGTCGGGCAAGATCTTTCGCGTCGGGCACATGGGCTGGGTCGACCAGGCCGAGCTGGACGCCGTGCTGCGCGCGCTCCAGGTCGAGCTGAACTCCATCCGCGCGCCCACCGCCAGGAGCTTTTCCCCAGTGAGCTCGCCCGAGGCCAGATAGCGCGCGTTGACGACCACTTCCCAGCGGAAGCACCTGGTCCTGGTCGCCGACCCGATCGCCGAAGTCGGACTCGACCTTCTCCGACCGGGTGCACGAGTTGAGGTGGCCGTCGCCAATCGCGAGCGGTTCGATCGCTACCTGCCGGAGGCGGATGCGCTGCTCGTCCGCAGCGAAACGCGCGTCACCGCCGACGTCCTGCAGCACGCGCCGCGTCTACGGGTCATCGGGCGAGCCGGCGCCGGCGTCGACACCATCGACGTCGACGCGGCCACCGCACGCGGTATCGTGGTGGTCAACGCGCCGGGCGGCAACGCGGTCGCCGCGGCAGAGCATGCCCTGGCATTGATGTTTGCCCTGGCGCGGCGGGTTGCCGCCGCCGACGCGTCGATGAAGCGCGGCGAGTGGCATCGGGCCGCGTATATGGGCTCGGAGTTGACGGGCAAGACGCTGGGCCTGATCGGCCTTGGTCGGGTGGGTGGCGAGGTTGCCCGACGCGCGCTCGGCCTCGACATGCGCGTGCTCGTGTACGACCCCTACGTGCCTGACGAGCACGTCCAGCGACTCGGGCTCGAACCGTTGGACCTTGAAAGCCTGCTCCAGGGCGCCGACATTGTCTCGCTGCATGTGCCGCTCACCGAAGCCACGCGCGGCATTCTCAGCGCGGCGCGCCTGGCGTGCATGCGACCGGATGCGTTGCTGATCAACTGCGCGCGTGGGGGACTGGTCGACGAGCAGGCGCTGCGGGCGGCCCTCGACGCCGGCAACCTGGCCGGCGCCGGCATCGACGTCTATTCCCATGAGCCGGTGGACGCCGACGACCCGCTGCCCAGGCATCCTCGGGTCGTCGCCACGCCCCACCTGGGCGCATCCACCGTTGAAGCGCAGGCGCAGGTCGCCGTCCAGGTTGCCAACGAGGTGCTGGCGGCCCTCGACGGACGGCCGACCCAGTTCGCGGTCAACGCGCCGAGCCTGCGGCCCGAGGATGTCGAGTTCCTCGAGCCGTACCTCGGGCTCATGGTGATGCTCGGCAAGCTGGCGACGCAGCTTGCGGACGGTCGCCTGCGGTCCGCCGAGATCAGCTATCGCGGTGAGATTGCCGAACGGAACGTGGGCGTCTTGACCGCGGCGGCCGTGCAGGGGCTGCTCGAGCCTGTCTCCGCCACGCCGGTCAACCTGGTCAATGCGCGCCTGTTGGCGCAACAGCGCGGCCTGGAGATCGTTGAAAGCAGGTCGAGCACGCCCGCTCGCTACACCAGCCTGGTGCGCGTCGCGGTCCTCACGCGCGACGGCTTGACCAGTGTCGCGGGTGTGATATCCGATGGCCGAGCCAACGTGGTACAGATCGATGAGTATGAGCTGCACCTGCCGCCGACGCCGGGCTATCTGCTGGTCACCCAGCACGTCGACCGCCCCGGCATCATCGGTCGGGTGGGCACGTTGCTCGGCGAAGCGGACATCAACATCTCGTCGATGCAGGTCGGCCGGCGCGCTCCGCGAGGCGCGGCGCTGATGCTGCTGTCGGTGGACGAGCCGGTGCCGGTCGACGTCGTCGAGCGCATCCGCCAGGCGGCGAGTATCGAAACCATCAAAGTCATCAAGCTTTGAACTTCTCAAGACTCAAACACACACTCGAAAAGTTCAGTGTCAACGCGCGCTCGATCCGCGCGCCGCAGGGTCCGCCGCTGGGCAGCTACCCGCCCGCGCTGCGGCGCGTCTTCTTCTGGTATGACTCGCTGACCGACTGGCAGCGCATCCGGTACGCCGGGGTGGCCATCGTGTTCCTGCTCGCGTGCGGCGGCTATTTGCTGGGGCTGGGCAGCGCGGTCGTCCTGGCGCGCGTCGACGCCGAGGACCCGACCCTGGCCGCCGCGCTGACGCCCACCGACGCACCCGCCGCCGAGCCGACCGAGACCCCGCTGCCCGCCACGCCCACGGCACCGCCGACGAATACGCTCGTGCCCTCACCCACACCCCGCCCGCCGACGGCAACGCCGACTGCCACGCCGTTCAGCGCACCCATCATTGCCGAGCCGCCCGCCGCTCCGCGCGAGCTGCCCGCCGCGCCGGCGGCGCCCGCCCTGAGCGGCACAGGCGCGCGTGCCACGGCCGCGCCTGCCAGACCGCGTAACGTCGAAACCGGGCCGGCGCCAGCGCTCGCCACCGCGACTCCGCCGCGCCTGGTACGCACCGTGCCAACCGCCGCCGTCGTGGCCACCTCGGTCCGAGAGCCCGTGCGTGAAGCCACGTCAGCGCCGACGACGCGAGCGCCGTCGCAACAGCTCAGCACGCCGGCGCCGACGCAGGCCGCCGTCCAACCCACGCCGCTCCTCAAGCCCGCCGCCGCGACCGCCGTGCCCACGCGAGCCCAGGCCGGTCCATCCACGCAGAATGCACAGCCAACCGCTCTTCTCCAACCCGTCCAGCCGCAGCCAACGACCGCCCGAACGCCTGCCTCGCGCTAGCGGCCCCACCGAGATTCTCGGCCGCGCCACGAGCGCTTATACTCAGCGCGTGTTGCCGCCGCTTGCGCCTCACGCGGCGCAAGCCGCACCCGTGGCGTCCCCCGCTCAGCGCCTGGCGCCGCGCCACTATCTCAGCGTGGCGGACCTGTCTCCACAGGAAATCCTCGACCTGCTCGATCGTGCGCTCGAGTTGAAGCGCTTCGGCAAGCCCACCGACACGCGTCTGGCCGGCCGCACGGCTGCGCTGGTCTTTCAGAAGCCTTCGCTCCGCACCCGCGTGTCCTTCGAGGTCGCCATGCTCCAACTGGGGGGCAGCGCGGTGTACCTGTCGCCCGCGGAGGTCCAGCTCGGGCAGCGCGAAGGCGCGGTCGACGTGGCGCGTGTGCTGAGCCGCTACGTCGACGCCATCGTTGCGCGCGTGTTTCTGCATGCGGACGTCATCGCGCTGGCCGAGAATGCGTCGGTACCCGTGATCAACGCGCTGAGCGATCGCGAACACCCGTGCCAGATTCTGGCTGACCTGCTGACCCTGTACGAACGGCGGGGCAGTTTGAAGGGCTTGCGACTGGCCTACGTCGGCGATGGCAACAACGTCGCGCACTCGCTGGCGCTGGTCGCGCCGAGCCTGGGCATCGACCTGTGTTTTGCGTGTCCGGACGGCTACGAGCCCGATCCCGGCATCATGGCCGAGGCGCAGGCCGGCGCGGCTTCGGGCAGCATCGAGCTGTTTCGCGATCCACAAGAGGCGGTTCGCGGCGTCGACGCGGTGTATACCGATACCTGGTACAGCATGGGCCAGGAGAGCGAGGCGGAAGCGCGAGCGCCGATCTTTCGACGGTTCCAGCTCAACGACGCGCTGCTTGCCGAGGCGGCGCCCGACGCGCTGGCGATGCACTGCCTGCCGGCGCATCGTAACCAGGAAATAACCGACGCCGTCATGGATGGCACTGCCTCGGTTGTCTACGATCAGGCTGAGAACCGTTTACACGTGCAAAAGGCTCTACTGCTCAAACTGTTCGGTCAGGACTGAACGTGGATTTCGCAGCACCGATCGATCGGGCGGTCGCGCTGCTGCAGGGCGTCTGGCAGTCATTCCCGGGCCGCTTCGGCTTCAGCACGATCGTCGACGTCGCCATCGTCGCGGTGCTGATCTACTGGCTGCTCAGCCTGATCTCCGGCACCTCGGCCGCGCCAATCGTGCGCGGCATTCTGATCCTGCTGGTGCTCGGTTTCGTCCTGAGCAACGTGTTCAACCTGACCATGCTGCAGTTCTTGCTGCGCAACTCGATCCCCGCCCTGATCATCGCCATCCCCGTGTTGTTCCAGCCCGAGATCCGCCGGGCGCTCGAACAGTTGGGTCGGGCCGGATCGCTCATTCCGCGTACTACTGCTGTCTCGCCCAATACCCGGCTGGCGGAGACCATCGCTCGCGCCGCGCAGCAACTGGCCGAGCGACGCTTCGGCGCGCTGCTGGTCATCGAGCGCTCGACGCCGCTGGGCGAATACGCGTCCAAGGGTGTGGCCATGGACGCGCTGCTGTCGTCGGAGCTGCTGCTCAACATCTTCTGGCCGAACTCACCACTGCACGACGGGGCGGTCATCATCCACGGCGACCGGGTCGTGGCCGCCGGCGTGGTCCTGCCGCTGTCGCAATCACCGACGGTCGAGCACATGGGTACCCGCCACCGCGCGGGTATCGGCATCACTGAGATCGCCGACGCGATCGCCGTCGTCGTCTCGGAAGAGACCGGCACCATCTCGCTGGCCAACGCCGGCCGCATGGTGCGCAACCTGGGCGAAGCTCGCCTGCAAAAAGTGCTGTCCATCCTGGATCGATCGGCGGCCTTCGGCACCAACGGGCGCCCGGTGGTGGGTCTGCTCAGCTTGCCGGGCCTGGGCCGCCACCGAGACCCGCGCGGAGCCAGCCGAAAGTCGTCAGCCTCGTCCGCAAAGGGCGATGATTCCGAGACTGACGCGGCCTGAGCCGTCGACCCGTCCGGTAACGTTCCATGCGCCTCCCATTCACGATTGACCTCGGCCGGGGCGCCTTCGCCCTGGGACTGGCGGTTCTGCTCTACTTCGTCACCCTCAGCGAGACCAATCCGTTCGATCAGCGCGAAACGAACTACTCCGTCCCGGTTCAGGTGGTGAACGTGCCGCCCGGTCTGGTGGTGACCACCCCGCAGCAGTCGGTTCGGCTGTGGGTGACCGCGCCGCAAAACGTGTTCACCCGGTTGCAG
Organism: Chloroflexota bacterium; assembly: GCA_019247515.1. Classification (GTDB taxonomy): domain Bacteria; phylum Chloroflexota; class UBA6077; order UBA6077; family CF-72; genus CF-72. Next base: position 41,217 of record JAFAOS010000541.1, read on the forward strand.
CCCGAGAACTTCACCGCCCAGGTCGATGCCACGGGCGCGGCCGCGGGTGACACGCAGCTGCCGATCAGCGCTTCGTCGACGGACCCGGAGGTGCGCAGCGTGTCGCCGGATCCTGCCAATCTGCTGCTGCACCTGGAGGAGGTCCGCGATCAGGTGGTGCCCGTGCGCGCCAACCTGCAGGGCCAGGCCGCTTCGGGCTACACGGTCGGGACGGCGGCGGTCGACCCACCCCGGATCACCGTGACCGGCGCCGCGAGCCTCGTCGGCCGCGCCAGCGAAGCCGTGGTCGACGTCAACATCGACCACGTTACCGTCTCGATCAACGGCGCATTCACCCCGCGCATCCTGGACGACCGCGGCAACGACCTGAAGGACCTGAACCTGCGCGCGTCGCCGCAGTCCGTCACCGTCCAGGTGCCGATCACCCAGCAGACGCTTTACAAGCAAGTTGGCATCCGGCCGAACATCCAGGGCCAGCCGGCGCCCGGCTACGCGTTGCAGCCGGTCGAGGTGAACCCGCCCACCACGACGCTGGTGGGTGATTCGGCTAGCCTGGAAGCGGTCAACTTCGTCGATACCGCCCCGATCGACATCAGCGGCATCTCGAGCACGGTCGTGCGCAACATCGCGCTTTCGCCGCCGCCGCGCACGCTCCTGCTCCAGGATGGTCAGACGGTGACGGTCACGATGCGAGTGACCACGCTGCCGATGACCCAGACCGTGCGCGTGGCGCCATCGGTGATCAACCTGTCGGGCGCCGTGCAACTTGCCCACCCGCTGGACCTGGTGTCGGTGACGATCTCAGGACCCGCGCCCACGCTCCAGAACCTGACGCTCAGCCCGAATGATTTCAAGGTCGTCGTCGATGCCAGCGGCAAGGGACCAGGCCGCTACACGCTCGACGTCAAAGTCCAGCAGGTCCCGGCGGGTCTGACGATGGAGGACTTCACCCCCAAACAGGTGCAGGTCGATCTGGAGCAGGCGCCGGCCACGCCTACGCCCGTCCCCCAGCCCTCGCCGACGCCAGCGAGCCAGCCCGGTTGAGTTCGCCAGTGGTCGATATGCACAGTGCCCGTCGAGCATGCGTCAATTCACCCGAATGGGTCCGCGCTGGGGGAAGTGTTTGACCCATGCCGATTGTCGCCCTCGTCGGCCGACCCAACGTCGGCAAGTCAACTCTGTTCAACCGATTGATCGGCGAGCACCGCGCCGTGGTCCACGAGCAGCCGGGCACCACCCGTGATCGGCTGTACGGCGCCGCCGAGTGGCGCAATCGGGAGTTCACGGTCATCGACACCGGCGGCATCGGCCTGGACACCGGCGAAGGCGACCTGCTCGCGGACGTCCGCTTGCAGGCCGAGGAGGCCATGCGCGAAGCCGACGTCATCGTATGGGTCGTCGACGCCTCGGGCGGTCTGACTGCCGCCGACGACGTCGTCGCGGAGCAGCTTCGCCCCTCGCGCAAGCCCGTGATCCTGACGGCGAACAAAGCCGACAACCAGCGCCGCCAGCTCGACGCGATCGCCGAATTCACGCCGCTGGGCCTTGGCGAGCCGATACTGATCTCCGCGCTGCACGGCGAAGGCACCGGTGACCTGCTGGACGCCATCCTGGAGTGGTTCCCGAAACCCCGCGCACACCCTCTCCCGCTGGGAGAGGTTCTATCAAGGGGTGAGGGCCTCGAAGAAGAAGAACAGCCGCCCGCGGTCTCGATTGCCATTGTGGGCCGCCCAAACGTCGGCAAGTCGAGCCTGATCAACCGCCTGGTCGGCGTGCCGCGCTCGATCGTGCGCGACGAGCCGGGCACCACCCGCGACGCCATCGATACCCCGATCGTCCGCGGCCAGCAGACCATCCTGCTGATCGACACCGCCGGCATCCGCCGCCGCGGCCGCATTCAGCCCGGCGTCGAGAAGTTCAGCGTGCTGCGCGCCGTGCGTGCCATCGAGCGTGCCGACGTCGCGGTCCTGCTCATCGACGCCACCGAAGGCGTGCTGGCCCAGGACGCGCACGTCGCCGGCTACGTCGACGAGGCCGCGCGCGGACTGATCGTGGCGGTGAACAAGTGGGACCTGGTGGAAAAGCACCCGAAGGCGCAGGACGAGTACACGACCATGCTCCGCCGCGAGCTGAAGTTCGCCGACTGGGCGCCGGTGGTCTACCTGTCGGCGAAAACCGGCCAGCGGGTCGAGCGCGTGGTGACCGAGGCGCTGGCGATCCAGTCCGAGCGCACGAAGCGCGTGCCGACGCCGCGGTTGAACGAGGTCATTCGCCGCGCGGTCGACACGCACCCCCAGACGGAGCGCGGCCGAGCATTGAAGATCTACTACACCGCCCAGACGGGCACCTCGCCGCCGCGCTTCACGTGCTTTTGCAACCAGCCGAAGCTGGTGCACTTCAGCTACGTGCGCTACCTGGACAACACGCTGCGCGCCGCCTTCGGCTTCCGCGGCACCCCAATCCGCCTGGAGTTCCGCGCCCGCAGCGGCACCCCCAGGTCCGAATAACCCCTACTGGGCCAGCAGCGGCGCGGCCAGGTACCAGCGCCCATCGACCTGCTCGACGGGCACTCTCGGCGAGGCCTGATAGAACTGGTCCGGGTAGGCGCGGTCGATGTCGAGGTCGGTGGTCACGTCAGTCGGCTGGCCAAGCACGGAGCCGGTCCGCACGGCGACGCCGGTGACGTCGTACACGTTGCCAAGCTGGTTGCTGACGAAGTCGCTCCACTGCGCCCGCTGATCGGGCGCAATCTCGGCCATCGCCGCGTCGAGGTCCCCACGGGTGACCGCGTCTGCATACCGCCGCACCCCCGCCTCGACGGCCGTGGCGGGCCGCTGCCGGACCTCGACGCCAAGGATCGCCGCGGCGATAAGCAGCAGCAGCACGCCATTGATCAAGAAGCCCATCGGCACCCGCCACACGTCGGACAAGATGCCACGCCGGCCGCCGACAATCAACGCGCCGCGCCCCAGGCGGAGGCTCGATGAACTGTTGATGGTCAATGTGTAGAGCAACAGGCCAGCCACGGGACATCGCCCGTTCGCTCCCAGTTGGGTCCCCTCCGGCGACTCCACACGTCGCGAAGCGGGTGAACCATGGGACACCGTCCGTTCTCTCCCACCGGGTCCCCTCTGGGGAATTCCGTGTTGACGGTCCACCCGTAAGGGCGGCGGG
>JAFAOS010000566.1 GCA_019247515.1 Chloroflexota bacterium
ACGCACAATGGCGAGCTGCTCGGCAAGCCAGGCGACGGCGAATGGCTGCCGCGCAAGATCGCCCCGGTGGTGCTCGAGCGCGTCGCGTGTTGACACTCGAGATCTTCGTTCACATGGACGCGGTCGATCGCCACGCGTGGCAGGGCGCGGCTGACGACCGGCCGCTGACGCCGCTTGGCGAGCAACAGTCGGAGCGCATTGCGGAGGAGCTCACGGCCGGAACGGTGGTCGCCATTTACAGCAGCCAGGCGCTCCGCTGCCGTGCAAGCCTGGCGCCGCTTTCTCAGCGCTTGTCCCTGCCCGTTCAGGTCTTGCCGGGTTTTCAGGACACCGCCGAAAAGGCGCTGCTGGCACTGAACGAGATCCACGCCGCGGTCCCCGATGGCCGCGCGGTGCTGTGCTCCTACGGCGACGTGGTGCCGGCGTTACTGGATCACCTGACCGCCAAGAGGGGCCAGCCGGCGCCAGCGCGAGACAACCGCAAAGGCGCCGTGTTCACCCTCCACTACGACGGCAACACGGGTTGGGTGGAGTCCCGCGGTCCTACACCCGGCTTTCCCACCTAGCAGTCTCTTGAAGAAGGTTCTGGTTCTCTTTCAAGAGAACGTGTTGATACTTCGAAAGGTATCGGCGAATAGTTGGCCGCCATCACGCTAGCGCGCTCGTACGGCCCCGAGTGTCGAAGAAATTCCACCTACGGTGGAGCCCTTGAGTGAGCTCTTAACAGTCTGCTAGGCTTCGGAAAAGTCTGCTTCTCTTGAGAGAAGAGTTGCCGGCACGCCCAAAGGTGGCGGCCACCAACGTGAGCTAGCGCCCTCTGAAGAACGCAGGTTCAGTGAATCCACCTACGGTGGAGCCCTCCGAGAGGTTTTGCATCAACTAGCCAGGTCTCACGCCATCCACGTCGTGCGCAGCGTCCACTGCAGGACCGGGTAGTACCCCAGGTCGCGCACGTTCGGCGCCTGCGCCAGGATGTTCGGATACCCCGAGATCACCAGACAGTACGCCTGGTCGAGCAGATAGTCGTTGATCTTCGAATAGCCCTGTTTGCGCTTGGCGGGGTCCGGCTCATCTGTCGTCGCGGCAATCAACGCCTTGTACGCGTCGTCGTAAAACCCGGACTGATTGATCGCCGATCCAAACGTCGACGACAGGATGAAGTGCGATGTCGGCTCGCTGACATTCGTAAACGCCGACGCGCTCAAGCGCGCGCCAGTATACGGCGGGTTGACCCCGATACCCGCCTGGGTAAACGCGGCGATCTCCTGCGGTTTCAGCGTCGTCTGCACGCCGATCTGCGCGAGGTCCGCCTGAATGATCTGGGCCAGCTGCGCGTATTCGCCAGCAAAACTCGCGAGCGCATACGCCAGGTCGAATTGTGGATCGGCAACACCTGACTGCGCCACCATTGCCCTGGCCTTGTCCAGGTCGAAGGCGTAGTGGTTGTTCTTGTCGGCTTCGTAGGCTGCCGAGGCCGTCGGCCAGGGCAGGTCCTTGGGGATACCCGCGAAGCCCTTCATGATGACGTCGGCGAAGCGTTGCCGGTCGATGGCGTACGCGATCGCCTGACGCAGCACTTTGTTGTCCAGCGGCGGCGAACCGACGTTCATCTGTAGATAGAAGTACTGACCCAGCTCGGCGTTGTTGTAGACATTCCACTGCGGATCGGCTTTGAGCCGCGCCGAGTCCTGAATCGACGGCGCGAACGCCATGTCGATGGCGCTGGACTCCAGCGCGACGACCATGGACGACTGGTCGTTGAAAATCCTGGTGTCCACCTCGTTCAGATACGGCAGCCCCGGCTCCCAGTAGTTGGGGTTCCTGGCCATGGTAATGTGGTCGCCGCTCGACCACTCGACAAATTTGAATGCACCGGTGCCGTTCATCCTGGTCGCCGCGTCCGGACTCTCCGTCAATTCTTTGTCCAGAATGCGCAGGTAGAGGATGGAATCGAATGCGCCCGGCCGGGGCAAGTCGGAGGAAAGAACGACCGTGTATTTGTCAGGTGTGTCGACCCCACTCCAGTAGGCGGCGCCGGGGCCCACCGTCGCCCGGTTCAAGGTCTTCGGATCCTGCGCCCTGAGCAGCGTGTACTTGACGTCGTCGCTGGTGAACTCGCGTCCGTTGTGATACTGGACGCCTTTGCGCAGATTGAACTTGATCTGCTTGTTGTCGGAGCTGAGCTCCCAGCTCTCGGCCAGACGCGGTTGGGGCGCAAACTTTTCGTCGAAGGTGATCAACTGGTCGTGGACCTGGCCGACGGTATTGCTGTTGTTGGGCGACCAGACGAACGGATCGAGGCCGGTGATGTCGCCGACCATGCCCACGCGCAGCGTGCCACCAGTTTTCACCTGACTGCTGGCCGCGGGGGTGGGTGTCGCCGAGGTGACCGTCGGTACCGCGGCGGCAGTGGGCTGTGCCGCCGACGTGGTGGTTGCGGGGACCGTCGGCGCGGCTCCAGCCGCACCAGCAGTGGGTTTGGGAGCGGCGGCGGGCGGGGTGGTTGGCGCGACCGTGGGCCCCGGCGACGCGGGTGTGGCCGCGCCGCCGCACGCGGCCAGCAGCGCGGCGGACGCGGTGCTCAGGACCAGACGCAGCGCCACCCGGCGGCTCAGCGACGCGGGGACGCCATCTGCCGGAAGGCCGCGCGGCATCTCAGACGGGCTGCTTCGGCGACTCGGCTGCTACCTTCACGGCACCGTTGGTCGGGACCGTGCCGTTGCTACCGTTGACGTGTTCCGCGGAGAAGGCTTCTCGCATCGGGCGCAGGTACTCCCAGAAGTCCTGGTCCTTGGGCACCATCGCCCAGCCCGAGCGCTGCCGATACATCTCGGGCGCGTCGACACCCGGCGGAATCGTGCCGTGCTCGTGCAATTCCTTTGCCGCCGTCAGCAGCCGCCGTCTGACGCGAATGATCATGGCGTCCGTCGAGCCCAGCGCCTCTTTGCTGCGATCGACAATCGCGCCCTGACTCCAGGTGATGGCGCTGTCCTGGACGATCACGCTTGGCAAACCCGTGTAGCCCGTGACGGTCCTGCCGGTCTTCTGCTCCTCGCGATCCACGCCGAAGTCGTAGTCGCCGGACGCGGCGGTGTCATAGAAGAACTTGAGACGGAAGCGGCCCAGGAAGTCCGCGGTGTTGGGCAGCACGTCGCGACCGCCGCCGGCCCGCTGCGGCGCGTTGGCCGGCGCACCGAAGCGGCCGGTGCTCATCCCCCAGGACATGGTGTGGGTGTCGTCGAGCGGCACGGTGATGACGCAATTCGCCATCTGGCCGAGCTTGATGACCGGCGTCATCGTCACCCAGGGGAATATCCAGTGCATGGTCCGGAAGTAGTTGGTGTCCTCGTCGCCGGGCCGATACGCGCCGTAGCTGCAGCCGAAATCGGTGTCCTTGACGACGAAGGTCGTCGACCGGTTGCCGACGATGTACCTCAAGTCTTCAACTGGACCCGCGTACGCCTGCTGCGCTTTTTCGGGATCGAGCGCGTCCTCGAGCGGCACCGCGCCAAAGTGCAGGATGCCCTGGTGCGAGGTGTCCATGTTGTTTTCCATGCACTGGAACCAGTTCCAGTTGAACATGTTCGGGCTCACCCGCCCACGACCCTCGACCATCATGTTCGGCTCGAGGTCCGGCAGCGGTGGCGGATCCTTGCGCGGACCCATGTACGCCCACACCAGCCCGCCGCGCTCGACACACGGATACGTCGTCGCGTGGACCTTGGATTCGAACTTCGAGTTCTCGGGCTCGTTCAACTGGTCGACACAGTTGCCGTGGACGTCGAACTTCCAGCCGTGATACGCGCAGCGGATACCTTCTTCTTCGTTGCGACCAAAGAAGAACGAGGCGGAACGGTGCGGACAGGCGTCCTGGATCAGCGCGACCTTGCCCGAGGTCACCCGAAAACCGATCAGATTTTCGCCTAGCAGCCGCAGGCGCACCGGAGGACAGTCGGGCGCTTTCACTTCCTCGGAAAGGAGCGCGGGCACCCAGTACTGGCGCAAGAGGTCGCCCATGATTGTGCCGGGTCCGACGTGCGTAAGAGCTTCGTTTTCTTCAACGCTGAGCATGACTGGGCTCCTCCCTGGACTGAGTGGATGCGAAATCGCGCGTCGCGAGAACGCGGCCGGTGTATTGCATGCCGTCGCGACAGATGGTCGCAACCGCCGAAGCGATCACCTCGGGTGACTCCGCGCGACCGAAGTCGACGTTGCGGCGGATGGCCGCCTGGCGAATCCGCTCGGTGATGACCAGGCCAGGCGAGATGCTGACGATCGCAATGTTGTGCGCCTTCAGCTCGCCGGCATAGGCGGTGGTGATCCGATCCAGGGCGGCCTTGGTGATGCCATACGACGGGTCCATCGCGTCGAGATCGGCCGCGGTTGCCGCCACGACGGGCGTCTGCGGATGGCGCGCCGCGCCCGAGGTGATGTTGACGATCGTTCCGCCGCCCTGGCCGGCCATGACCTCGCTCACGCGTTCGGCCAGCCGGTACGGCCCGCGCACGTTCACGCGATACGCCAGGTCAATGAACTCGGCGTCGCCGCCCACGAACTTGCGGCGAGGTCCGACGATGACCGCGTTGTTGACCAGGATGTCGATGCGGCCGAATTCGCCGATGGTGCGATCGACGACGGCGTCGATGTCCGCGTCATTGGCCAGGTCGAGCCTGAGCGGCAAGGCCCGCCGGCCGACGGCCTCGACCGCGGTGGCCGTCTCGCCAATCGTGCCCGGCAGCTCGCCCTGCGTCTGCGAGCGGGCGCACACGACGATGTCCGCGCCATCCTGGGCCAGACGCAACGCCAGGACCTTGCCAATGCCTCGAGAGCTGCCGGTGACGATCGCGATCTTGCCTTGCAGTGGCAGCGCCAAGCAACCTTACTCCCCTCGGGGACCCTACCACTTCGGCGCGGGAGGACGCCAGCTATGTCACGGATGTCCGGGTCCCCTCTGGGGAACCACCTCGATCCACTACCCTGGTCTCACGCTCGGGAGGTAGTCGCATGATCCAGGTTCGTCCGCTGGCAGAGAAGATTGGCGTCCAGGTCTCAGGCGTCGACGTCAAGTCCATCGGCGATGCCGAGTTCGCCGCCATCTATCGCGCGTGGCTCGATCACAACGTGCTGGTGATCCCTGACCAGGCACTCGACATCGACGCGTACCTGCGCTACAGCCGGCGTTTCGGTGTGCTCGAGCCACACCCGTCGAAGTCCACCCGTCACCCGGACTACCCGGAGATCACCATGCTCGGCGCCAACAAGTGGGACGCCGAGGGCAACCTGAACGTGGCCATCTATCGTCGCGGCGCCGAGGGCTGGCACACCGACGGCGCCTACGACGCGGTGCCGTTCAAGGCTACCCAGCTATATGCGGTCGCGATCCCGAGCCGCGGCGGCGACACGCTGTTCGCCAGCATGTATGCCGCGTACGACGCCTTACCCGAGCACCTGAAAACCCGCCTCGACGGTCGCCAGGGCGCGTTCACTTACGGCGGCCGCAGGAATCCCTCGCTGCTGCTGGACGAGGCGGATCGCGATTGGAAGCCCGTCCTGCACCCGATCGTCCGCACGCATCCCGAGACGGGCCGCAAGGCGCTGTACTTCGACCCCGGCAAGATCTTGCGCATCGAGGGGCTGGAGCCCGCCGAGAGCGACGCGCTCATCGACGAGCTCGCCGAGCGCATGATCCAGCCGGACGCCCAGTATCGTCACCAGTGGCACGTCGGCGACATCGTCATCTGGGACAACCGCTGCTCCTACCACCTGGCCGCCGGCGACTACCCGCCCGAGGAGGAGCGCGTCCACTGGCGGGTGTCAATCCACGAGTTTCCGACGGCTCCGTCTCCCTCTCCCCCTGGGAGAGGCTTTATCCAGGGGTGAGGGCTGCTGAGGCTCATACGCAGCCCTCACCCGCGCTGTCGCGCGACCTCTCCCAGAGGGAGAGGTAGACTTGCGCTCAGCGCGCGACTACCGCCTCGCCGTCGCGACTGGCGCTGAAATGGCCGTCGGCAGTGCCGCACACCGTCTCGACGATCAGCCGCGTCACCACATACGGGTCCATGTTGGCGTTGGGCCGCCGATCCTCAACGTAGCCGTGGCCGTCCTTGGCCACCTGCCACGGGATTCGCACCGACGCGCCGCGGTGTGAAACGCCATAACTGAACTCGCGCCACGACGCCGTCTCGTGCAGGCCCGTCAGGCGCTCCTCGATGCCGACGCCGTAGTTGGCGACATGCAGGTCGTGTCGGGTGCCCAGCGCCTCGGCGGCCGCGATGCACGCCTGGTAGTTCTGCCGCATCTCTTTCGTGGACAGGTTGGTGTGGCAGCCGGCGCCGTTCCAGTCGCCCTTGACCGGCTTCGGGTCCAGCTTGGCCGAGACACGATTGCCCGAAGACGTGGGGAAGTCCTCGGCGGTGCGGTACAGCAGCCAGCGGGCGACCCACAGTTGATCGGCGGCCAGCGGCGCCGGCAGCGGCCCAACCTGGAACTCCCACTGGCCGGGCATGACCTCGGCGTTGATGCCCGAGATGCTCAGGCCGGCCTCGAGGCAGTTTTCGAGGTGCGCCTCGACGACCGGGCGTCCGAAGACCTCGTCCGCGCCGACGCCACAGTAGTAGCCACCCTGTGGCGCGGGAAAGCCGTTGTCCGGCCAGCCCAGCGGCTTGATGCCGTCGAACAACGTGTATTCCTGTTCCATGCCGAACCAGGTCTCGTGGTGGGCGTAGCGGCTGGCCATCTCACGGCACGCCGCGCGCGTGTTGGACGGATGCGGCTCGCCGCTGACCAGCTCCACCTCGCACAGCACCAGCTTGTTCGCGCCGCCCCGAATCGGGTCGTCGCACACGAAGACGGGCCTGAGCACACAATCCGAGCGATCGCCGGTTGCCTGCTGGGTGCTCGAACCGTCGAAGCCCCAGATTGGAGGCTCGTGACCAGTTGGGACGACCTTCGTCTTGGAGCGCAGCTTGTGCACCGGCTGAGTGCCATCGACCCAGATGTATTCGGCTTTATAGAACGGATATTCTTGCGCCACGCGATCTCCTTGCGCGTCTGAGTGTGCCTGAAGCGGCCGCCGCGATGCTCGTCAGCTTCCTCTGGCTTCAACTCGCCGGGCGCGCGCCGCGCTCTTGCAGCCACGTCACCAGCGCCGCCCGGCCAGTATCGATGCTGCCCGCCTGGTCCAGCGGCGTGCCTTTCGCGTAGTCGGGGACCCAGTTCAGGTCGGCGCCGTGCGCGAGCAGCAGCTCGGCCGCGCGACGCTGGCCACCCGCGCAAGCCTGCCAGAAGGCGTTGTTGATGTCCAGCGGGCTGGCGTCGCCCAGCAGTTTCTCGGTGCGCCCGAGCATGCCGAGCGCGGCGGCATGCCACAGCTTGTCCACACGCGCTCCGCGCTGGACCAGCAGACGTGCTACTCGCCAGCACCCGTAGCCGACGGCGTTGTCGAGCGGGGCGCCGTCGGCGATCGAGCCGCCAGGCGCTTCGATGTCAGCTCCGCCGTCGACGAGCGCCTCCGCCACGTCGACGTCGTCGCTGCTGGCCGCCCAGTGCAGCGGTGTCTCCTGTCGCCCGAAGCCTTCCGCGCCGCCGTTGGGGTCCGCGCCATTGGCGAGCAGCCAGCGCACGACGGCTGGACCGTTCGGGAAATAGCCAGGCCAATCCGCCGCGACGTGCAGCGGTGTCCGGTAGCCGCCTCGTCGTCCCTCGATCTGCACGTTGGCGAGCTCCGCATCGTCTGCCAGCAAGCGTTCCAGCGTCGCAAGATCACCGTTGCGAATCGCCGTGGCCACTGCAACCGCCAGAGGATCGTCGTTGCGCACGGACTTCGCCACTCCACCAGTATGCGAGGCTTGACGAACCTCGTGCGATCACGCCACAGTGGGCAACAATGAAGCGCAGTACTGACCGCATTCTCACCACACACGCTGGCAGCATGATTCGGCCACCTGAAGTGCTGGCGCTCGGACCCGACGTCGATCAAGCAGTCCAGACGGAGACGCTCAGGAAGGCCGTCGCCGAGGTCGTGCGCAAGCAGGCGGAGCTGGGCGTCGACGTCGTCAGCGACGGCGAGTTCGGCAAGGAGAGCTGGTTCACGTACGTCATGCAGCGCCTGGATGGCTACGAGGTCCGGCGCGTGCAGAAACCGGAGATCGGTTTTCTGGGCCGCGACGAATCGCGCTACCCGGACTTCTTCAAAGGCGCGGAGATCGCAGCTGGCCTGGGCACGCAGCGCCACGTGTGCGTTGCGCCGATCAGGTACGTCGGCAAAGCGTACATGCAGCGCGACGTCGACAATTTTCTCCGTGCGCTGCGGGGTGTCTCCGTTCAGGACGCGTTTTTGCCGGTCGTTTCTCCAACGAGCATCTCGGTGGACCACACCAACGAGTACTACGCGTCACATGACGAGTACCTCGCCGCGCTGGCCGACGCGCTCCACGAGGAGTACGCGACGATTACCAACGCGGGGCTGATCGTCCAGCTAGACGACGCGATCCTGACGCACTTCTACGACCGCATGATCGCCGAGGGCGTGGATTATCGACAGTGGGTCGGACACGCCGTTGAAGTTATCAATCACGCCTTGCGCGGCATTCCCGAAGAGCAGGTCCGCTATCACGTCTGCTGGGGCTCGTGGCCGGGTCCCCACACCAGCGACGTGCCGTTGCGCGAGCTGGTGGACCTGATTTTGAAGATCAACGCGCAGGGCTTCTCGATAGAAGGCGCCAATCCACGACACGAGTGGGAATGGACGGTGTGGCAGGACGTCAAGCTGCCTTCCGGCAAGATCCTGATACCCGGCGTCATCAGTCATGCGATCAGCCATGTGGAGCATCCGGAGTTGATCGCGCAGCGTCTGCGGCGCTTCAGCGACCTCGTGGGCCGCGAGAACGTCATCGCCAGCAGCGATTGCGGTTTCGCGCAGGGCGCCGGCATCCAGCGCCAGACGCCCACCATCGTGTGGGCCAAGCTAGCGGCCCTGGCAGAAGGCGCGCGGCTGGCGTCGCGGCAGACGACGTCGGTCTGAAGCTCGCGCCAGGCGCGCTAGGACGACGGACTCTGGTAGCCGGCCGCGCGGGCGGCGTTGTTCACCACGTTCACGCCGCCGTTGTAGCTGGTCAGGAGCGCGTCGATGGCAGGCGTCGCGTCCGCAGCAGGCGTCGCCATCGCCGCGGTGGCCTGACCGAGCGCGGCGTTCGTCTGCTGGAGCGCATCCGGCGCGTACTTCGCCAGGAGCGGCGCGGCGGTCGGCCAGCGCGACTGGAACTCGGCAACGCGGCCGTGGCTCTGTCGGAATCACCCGCCTGGAGCTCGGAGCCGATGCCGCGCAGCGGCGCGCGGACCGTGCGCAATGTCGCCAGATCGTCGAACATCGGGCTCAGCGGCACACCCGCGTCTGACAGGCGGATGGCCTCGCCGTCCCGAGCACGAGCGCGCCGGCCGCCGCCAGGCTCACGACGCGCGCGGGCCGATTCACACGGTTGCGGAGCAGCACCCACGCGGCCAGACCGAGCAACACCAGTTGCGCAATGGTGCTTGGCCACGTTGGGTACAGACCCACGGCATCCAGCGATGGCAGAAACGCGGCGCTCCCGGCGGGCACGAATCCGGACACCTGCAGAGCATGAATGCCGGTCCCGATGAACTTGAAGCACAGGTAAAAGACCAGCACGCTGGCGACGGTAAAGAACGGGCGCATCGGGATGCGCACCCCGACCACGACCATCAAGAACCCGACGACGGCGAGCCCGCCGCATCCGATCGCCAGGCCCACGAGCAGGTCGGCATTCGAGATGTTGCCGAGCATTCCCAGGTAGAAGAGTGCAGTCTCGGCGCCTTCGCGGAAGACCGCCAGGAAGGCCAGTATGGCGATTCCAAGCAACCGTCCACCATTGAGCGCGTCGCGTGTCTGGGTGCCGATGTAGCGTTGCCAGCCGGAGAGGCTGGCTTTGCTGTGCAGCCAGTAGCTGACGCAGATCAGCATGACCGCGGCGAACAGGCCAATGACACCTTCCATGAGCTCGCGATTAGCCGGGTTGATAATCGTGCCGAAGAAGGCCTTAATTGCCAGTCCCAGAGCGATGCTCAGCGCCAGGCCGGCCACCGCGCCCGTCCACAGCCACGCCTGACCCCTGGCCGCGGCGCCGGATTTCTTCAGTACCGCCGACAGCGCCACGATGACCAGCAGCGCCTCGAGGCCTTCGCGCAGCAGGATGATCGCCGCGT
>JAFAOS010000299.1 GCA_019247515.1 Chloroflexota bacterium
GCTCGCCGAGTTGTATCGGGCCGCTGATAGAGCTCGACCAGCATGCTCGGGTTCTCCGTGTCGCACACGTATTGGCTGCAGCCCCGCCGTCGAAAAGGCGATACTCCGGGCTAGGCGCTAAGTTGAGGTGGCAAGCCGAACGCGCCAAATAGCTCAGGGCCGAGCGGCGGCACGAACCATGTCATGGCCTCAATACCGTCAGTCCCGACGGTGAGCACCTGAAGCGAGTGCGGAACGTACAACGACCCTGATGGTGCGGGCGTGTAGCCAGCGAATGCGGGCTGCTGATTTGCGCCGATGGCCACCAGCCGTATTCCTCCATACTCGGCCAATTTCTGACGGAAGAAGCCTCCGATCGCCCTGGCCCCCACGAACCATTGCGCCCACGGCGGCATGCTGTAAGTGGCATCTTCACGCAGCGTGGCGACGAGAGCCTCGACGTCAGCGTCTTCAAATGCCCGCACGTAGCGGTCGAGGAGCGCACTGAGATCGTCGCTTGACAGAGTCCGGGACACAGACCGTCCGCGCGATTTCTCCATGGTTTCGCGTGCGCGCTGCAATGCGCTGTTCACTCCAGCGACCGTTCCATCCAGTAAGACAGCCACTTCTGGTGCTGACCACGCCAGAACATCACGCAGGATCAGGACGGCACGTTGCCGCGGCGGAAGCCGCTGAATAGCGGCGACGAACGCCAGCTGTACCGCCTCGTGCGTCTCGTATCGTGCTTCGGGCCCAGGGCCGGCGTCCGCGATGCCGTTCAGCCAACTGTCCGGATACGGGTCGATCCACGCCCGGCGCGGCATCGGTTCGCCCTCCGGAACCATATTCGTGGCGGGCCCCAGGAGGTCCGGCAGGGTTCTGACTTTCCGTCCGCGACTGGCGAGAAAATTCAGCACGACGTTGGTGGCGACCCTGTACAGCCACGTTCGCGGGGAACTACGTCCTTCGAAGGCGCCCCACGCACGCCACGCGCGCAGGAACGTCTCCTGAACCAGATCCTCCGCGTCCGGCAGCGAACCAGTCATGCGGTAGCAGTAGAGTCGAATCTCGGTCCGATACGGTTCGACCAGGCGTTGGAAGTCGCCATCTCGCTCGTGCCCAGCGGCGACGGAGCCATCCCAAGCCCCTTGATTCGGCATCAGCGTGCTCATCGCAACCTGCCGATTCTACTTCTGCGCCACGGGCTCACCCGACGATTTTGGACCGATGAGTTTCGGGCTGGCTGTTTGTCTATACCCGTTGCACGCCCTGCACGGCGCAAGCAAGACAAACAAAGAGGAGATAGCACGTGCTGCTCGAAAACAAAACCGCGGTCATTTACGGGGCTGGAGGCGCTGTCGGTAGCGCTATCGCACAGGCTTTCGCGCGAGATGGAGCAAGACTGTTTCTGACCGGCCGCAAACTCGACAACGTTCAGGCGGTGGCAAGCCGCATCACTGCAAATGGAGGCACGGCCGAAGCGGCGCAGGTCGATGCTCTCGACGAAGCTGCCGTTGAAGCGCACCTCGAGGCGGTGCTGGAAAAAGCCGGTGCGGTCGACATTTCCTTCAACGCGACAGGTATTCCCGCCAGGCGCGTAGAGGAGCTTGGCATGCAAGGGCTGTCGCTCACGGAACTACCAGTTGAGAGTTTTGTCGAACCCCTGGCCACCTACGCGCGGTCGCACTTTCTCACGGGTCGTGCGGCGGCACGGCAGATGCTCCGCGCGCAACGACCCGGCGTCATCCTGATGCACACTCCGGAGCCTGGGCGAATCGGCGCCCCGCTCATCGGCGGCATGGGTCCAGCCTGGGGTGCTATCGAGTCCCTGTGCCGTGGCTTCTCCGTCGAATTCGCCGCGCGGGGCATTCGCGCCGTTTGCCTGCGAACCACGGGATTGCCAGAAACGCCGACCATCAACGTTGTTTTTGGCATCCATGCCAAGGCGCTCGGCATCACGTCAGCGGAGGTCCAGCAGATGTTCGAGTCCAGGGCGCACACGCAGCGCAGCACAACGCTCGCGGAACTGGCCGGCGCGGCCGTATTCGTCGCTTCGGATCTCGGCAATGGCCTAACCGGTGCGGTCGTCAACCTGACGGGTGGTGAGACGCCTGACTGACCTCGACGGTCAAATTGCGGACTCAAGACGCTCATTCAGAAATAGCGGAGTTCATGATGAACATTGGAGTCTTCGGGGCGACCGGCACCATCGGCCGATCCGTTGTGGCTGAAGCAGTGAGCCGCGGGCATCGTGTGATGGCGTTTACCCGCGACGCGTCGCGCATCCCGGTCGACACGGGGAGCGTGACCTGGACTGTCGCCAATGTGCTCGACGCGCAGAACGTCGGACAGGCGATCGATGGGCTTGACGTTGTCATCAACGCCATCAACACGGGCAAGGACTTACCTGACATGATCGCTAACGCCGTCGCCTTGCCCGCGGCGGCGCGTTCACTTCTGAAAGCGCTGGAACACCACCTGTCGACGCGGCTGATCGTCGTCGGAGGTGGCGCCAGCCTGGAGGTGCAGCCCGGGTTGCAAGCGATGGACGTCGATGGCTTCGCCGAACAACTCCCGGAGATGCTCGGCGTTCCATCGGAGTATTTCACGGTCATGCTGGCGCACCGCGACGCATTGAATCTCTATCGCCTGTCGAACCGGAACTGGACCTATCTCAGCCCATCGGCGGGCCAGATCGCCTCCGGCAAGCGAACCGGTCGCTTCCGGATCGGCGATGACCAGTTGCTCGTGGCCGGGGACGGCACGATCGGCGACATGTCCGCCGAGGATGTCGCGGTGGCGGTCATCGACGAAGCTGAAATGCCGCGCCACGTTCAGCGCCGATTCACGGTCGGCTACTAGTTACGGAGGAAACAAACATGAACGATCTACTCGAACCGCCGTTGCCGCGCACGGCGGCTTGGATCGATGGAACAAGATCAAATCGATCACGGTCGACGCTTCGATTACTGGAGCCTTCTGGTCGCATAAGAACCAGACCGACGCGCTCAAGCGGATTCGCTTCGAGGTTGCCACGACGCGGGAGCGCCTGACGATGGACTTCATCGGTCAGGACAAGCGCACGGTTTTCGATCCATTCCGAGTCGAGATGCAGCGCAGCGGCGGCAGACTCGTCGAAGCACGCGATGAGCCTGAAAGGTCTTTTGACGGTCATCAGTTCACGACTCCGTGGGACGACCTACATCTCGCCTATTTCACCGGCGAAGCCTTGTGGACGTACCTGAACACTCCGTTCGTTTTCACCGGGGCCGGGTTCACGACCGAAGAGATCGCCCCAATTGAGATAAATGGTGAGACCTGGCGGCGGCTCAAAGTGACGTTCCCCGAGCACATCAAGACCCATACCCGCGAGCAGATCTCGTGCTTCGGTCCCGACGGTCTGCTGCGACGGCATGACTTCACCATCGACATCCTCGGTGGAGTACCCGCTCGGCTCTACGCCACCGATTATCGCAACGTCGACGGCATCATCATCCCTACGACGCGGCACGCGTGGCAAGATGACAACCACGTCCCCGAGCTTCCGATGATTGCTATCGACATGGGTCAAATCACGATTCGCTGATTCCGCTTCGAACCTCCAAAAGAAAGGTAACGACGATGCGCAGACTGATTGAACCGTGCCTTGTATCGGGTCAGAATGCGAGTCGCGCCGCGGTTCACGGTCGCGAACCATACTCCATGCCATGAACGGTTCGGACTACTCGGACAGGCAACGCGCGTTTCTGGAGAAGAACCATGGCGCGGCGATGATCACCCTGCGGGCAGATGGCACACCCCACGCGGTGCGCGTCGGCGTCGCGCTTGTCGATGGCAAGCTGTGGAGCAGCGGGGTTCCCGAGCGCCTGCGCACACGCCAGCTGCGGCGTGATCCGCGGGCGACGCTGTTTGTCTTCGAGCAGGGCTACGGCTATCTGACCATCGAGAGCCGGGTCACCATCCTCGACGCGCCGGATGCGGCTGAGCAGAACCTGCGGCTGTTCGACATCATGCAGTCGACTCGCCCGGACAAGAGTGTCCTGATGTGGCAGGGCCAGCCCAAAACCCGCGACGACTTCCTGGCCGCTATGCGCGACGAGCGCCGCCTCGTCTACGAATTCGAGCCACTCCGCATCTACGGCATGTACTGATGAACCTGCGACCCACGCTTTGGGGCGCAAGCGCTATGTCGGTGCCGACACCAGCGGGCCCAGCCCACTACATCTCGACCCACCGCAGCTCGCCGACGAAGCTCGAGGCCTTGGCCAAGCGCCACCACACGCGGGTCGTGGCTCCCTCGGCGATCTCGCCAGCGTGGCTGCCTGGCGTTTGGATCGTCATCGTCAAGCAGCTGGCTGGTATCGGATCTTCGCCGAAAATGCGAGCGGCACCCTCGACGAGCGAGCCGAGTTGGCGAAGGTCCTCGACCAGTGGCGACCGGGCCACACCCTGGTGGTCGGGAAGCTCGACCGTCTGGGTCGCTCGCTGCGCCACCTGATCGACGCGATCACTACCCTGCAGTAGCGCGATGTTGGCTTTGGCAGCATGCACGAACAGATCGAAACCACGCCGGACCGCAAGCTCATTTTCCACATCTTGGCGCGCTAGCAGAGTTCGAGCGCGATCTCATGCGCCAGCGACTACGGCAACGGTCAGGGCGCTGCTTGGCCGACGGCGCGTCATATATACGTATGACGCGCTTCGCTATCGCGATCCCTCAGTTCTACGCCGACGCCGCCTTCGAGCCGGCCAGCTTCAAGGCGTACATGTCCCGCGCCGAAGGCCTTGGCTTCGACAGCGCGTGGACGCAGGAGCAAATCCTTGGCTCGATGCCCATGCTGGGCCCAATGGAGACCATGACCTTCGCCGCCGCATGCACCGAACGCATGCGTCTGGGCTGCGTCGTCTTCGTCTCGGCGCTGCACAGTCCGCTGCATTTGGCCAAGAGTGTCAGCACCCTGGACCAGCTCAGCCGCGGGCGTCTGGACATTGGCGTCGCCGCTGGCGGCCGCTTCCGCCCGTTTGCCGCCTTTGGGGTTGATCCAACCACATTCGTCAGCCGCTTCACGGAAGGTCTGCGCCTGATGAAGGCGTTGTGGACGGAGCCGAACGTCACGTTCAGGGGCAGGTTCTGGCAACTGGACAAAGCCGACATGGAGCCGAAACCGCTTCAGAAACCCTATCCGCCGATCTGGTTCGGTGCCAGCCATCCGAAAGCACTGCGGCGGGCAGTCGAGTACGGTGACGGCTTCTTCGGTGCCGGCTCCACCACTACCGCCCAGTTCGCCCGCCAGGTGCCGGTGGTTCGGGAAGTTCTCGAGGAAGCCAGCCGCGACCCGAGCACATTCCGCATTGCCAAGCGCGTGTACATCGCCGTCGATTCCGATCCGGAGCGTGCTCGCAACCGCGTCGTGGGCGGACTCCAACGCGTGTACGCCGGCTTCAACTTGCCCCAGCTCGAAAACGTCGCGGTGTACGGCCGGCCGGACGATTGCGCGCGCGGTATTCGCGAGGTCGTCGACGCGGGCGCAGAGCTGGTCCTTTTCACGCCGTTTTTCGACGAGGATGGGAAACAGATGGAGCAGCTCGCGAGCGAGGTGATCCCCCAACTGGCCTGAGGAGGTGCAGCGGAGGCAACTCGACGGCGATCGCTGCCACGACGGCGGTAATGACGGAAGAGCACTTGGCGGACCGCGCAAACCAGCTTCGCCGGGCGCGGCTCGGGCAGTTTTCCGCCGCTGTTGCCCTCGCGTTGGTCACGGCCTGTTCCGCCCAGCCTCGACCGCGGTGTCGACGACGGCGACCGTACCGGCCACTGCGGCAGCCGCGCCGAAGACCCTCGTACCGACGGCACAACCGACATCTGCGCCGACGGCGAGATCAACGGCTCTGCCGACCGGCATCCCTACCGCTGCGCCCACCCGACCGCTGCTCCAGCCCCCGTCCCCGCGGCGCCCGCGGGCGCGACGCCCGATCGACCCTTCGGACCGCGCACCAGAGATACCGGTGCATGGCGCGCGACGGCCGCCCGGACAGCAGCTGCACGCCCGGTGCAATCTTTCCTGACGGCGGTTCGGACCAGGTCTGTCGATCCGGCTACAGCTCAACGGTCAGGAACGTGCCGGCCGAGCTCAGCCGCCAGGTGTACGCCGCGTACGGTGTGATCGAGCGCGCCACGGGTCAGTACCAGGTCGATCATCTTGTGCCCCTGGAGATCGACGGGAGCAACGACATCGCCAACCTCCCCAGGCCACCGCCGCGGCTCCCGTGTCCCGCGAGAAGGACCGCGTCGAGAACGAATCAAGCAGGGCTCGGGGCCCGAGGCGCTGACAGACACATAGGCTACGATGGTGACGGTTTGCCCAGTGCGTCGGTTTTCGGTTCCGGGGCCAAACGTTCCGTGCTGATAGGATCGCGGCATGAGCTTTCTGAACAAGCTCTTCGGCAAGCGCGGCGGTGAGGCGGCTTCTGCGCGTGAGATCGACAGTGCGGTAAAAGCCCTGTCGGACCTGTACGACGACCCCGAGGTGAGGTCCGACCGCGGCATCGCGATCACCGGCAGCAGAGCCGAAGAGGTGCGCGCTGTCGGGCGCCACCTGCACAAGGCTGGTGGCACGCAGGCAATGGTCGCCGCTCGCGACCGCTTCCGTGAGCAGCACTCATGGGCGGCTGCCAATCTTGAGCGAATCTGGGGAAGTATGCCGGAGTGGCAGCAATAGAGCAGTATTCCTGGCGATCGGACGAGCCGGAACGTAGAGTGGCGCCGGATGTCTTACGGGAGTCGGCGGACACCCGCTCGAGAGGTTCCGATCACGTCGGTGGTGGTGATCGAGGAGGGACTCCACGGCCAGTATTGAGCTCCCACACCGTGCGGGCGAGGCCGTGACGACGTTCTCCGGTCGCTGCAGCCAGACGGCCTGCCTCTACCGATCTGGAGGGTGTTCCTCTTGCATCAAGGGCGGAGCTGCATCAACGGAGCCCGGGTTGGTGACGAAGCCGACCACCTGAAACCACGGTGGATCGGGGAGCGGGTTCCGCTCAATCCGCATCCCGAGCTTCTCCATCACTCGGATTGATGCCGTGTTGTCGTAGCTGGTCATGGCGACGATGCGCCGAAGGTGGAGGACGCTGAACGCCCAGTCCACCAGTAGTCTCCCCGCCTCGGTGGCGAAGCCGCGTCGCTGGTAACTCGGCAAGATCGACCAGTACAAGCCGAACTCCGGCGACCACAGGCGCGACGAGCTGCCGCCGACAGCCAGTGCCGGCAGTTGATCGAATGGGCCCAGGCACGGGACGTAGCCACAGGCGCCGACGAGCTGCCCGGTATCTCTCAGGGCCACCGCGCGGTCACCATACGGCGGCTGCCGCAGATAGGCGAAGCCGTCGTAGCCCTCGACTGTCCAGCGCAGCCAACGCTCGCGCTGCGCCAGCGACAGCGCGCCCTCGGTCCCGACCTCGGCGTTACCAAGCTGCACGTCGAGCAGATCGTGAACAGCTGGGAGGTCGTCGACGACAAACGGCCGGACCACCAGCCGGTCGGTTTCCAGCACGGGCATCCGCATACATCATCCTGACCGGGCAAGGGCTAAAGGAGTCAAGCACCGCTGCACATCGTTTGCATGCCGTGGGTGAGCGCCGGCAAGGCGCGACCGTCATCGAACGTTTGATGCGCTTACCAGCACTGCGCCTTGGGCGCTAACACCCGCAGGTTGCCGATCGGCATATCAGGGCCGGTGCTTTCGCGAACGCGCAGCACTTTGCGGCCGACCTGCCCGGTCGCGCCAACAACGCGGATTGCGTAAGCCAGGAGTCGTAACACGCATTGTGGGGTCTGGCGACGCGCGTCCAAACTGCTGTCGGCGCGCCCTCACGGTCGCAGACCATGACGTTGAGACGAACTCGCTTCCTCTGCGAAGCTAAGGTGCGACGCGCGTGAGCGACGGGTTTGTCATCGACGTGGACCAGCTTCCAGGAGACCAAGGACACGCGCATCAAGGCGCTCAAGGAACAGTACGGGATGCGATGAGGACGCTCGGATGTTGATTCCCGCACGTCAGCACCGACAAGCAGCGCTCGGAGCTACTTGCCGCGATCGCGGAGTTCGACGGACGTCTACTCGTGTCCGACGGCACCGGACGCTCCGTCGAGCAGGTCAGACATGAACTGGCAGAGCGCATTGTGAGAGACCGAGTGTGTATTTCGGGCAAAGTGACCGACTGCGTCGGCGCAAAATGACGGAGTGTTTCGGTCCAAAGTGACGACCCGTTTCGGTTGAATGTGACCCACGTGGGTGGTTGCTCAGTCCGGGTGGACGGAGTAGCTGCCATGTATTCCGTTGTCAGTGGATGGTCGTGGTGGCCGTCACCTCCAACGCGTAGGGTAGATGGACCATCAGGCGGCGTGCGCCTCATCGGCTGGTGGCTGACGTCGCCGCATCGACGCACCCTTCAGCTCCAAGCGGTGCGCATTGTGAACGAGGCGGTCCAGGATGGCATCCGCCAGCGTTGGATCACCGGCTGCCAGTGCCGCATGCCAGTTCTCGACCGGCAGCTGGCTAACGACCAATGTCGAGCGGACCTGGCTGCGATCGTCGATCACCTCGAGTAGATCCTTGGCTTCGACGATGTTCGGCGGTGTCAACAAGAAGTCGTCGAGCACGACCAGGCCGATGCGCGCCAGTTGGCCGAGCCGACGAACGTAGCGTCCGTCACCACGGCTGAGCGCGAGTTCCGCCAGCAGCCGCGGTGTGCGCACGTACAGGGCGGTGTGGCCGCGGCGAACCGCTGCATGGGCCAGTGCGCATGAGACGAAGCTCTTGCCGGCGCCCGTCGGTAGCGCCGCAGACTGCATACGTTTTGACGCTCTGGTCCGATGCGACCTCGAGCGCCGAGTCTCGTCCGCTGATGAAGTTACTGATGGGGCGATTCGGAATCGGCGAGTCCGTCATCGGGACCAGAGGCTTGGGCTGATGACGAGGAGTTTGCATGGGCCAGTTCCACATGAGATCGCCCGCGTGCTGGCGCACTTGCCGGAGCGTGTTCGGATCATCTGGCCGCATCACCAACTGTGTGGCGCCGAACTGGCCGTGCACAGCTGGCAACGCATCGACGGTGAGATCCACCTGCTGGTCACCCTGCCGGACGGAAGCCGCGCCTGTCTGCCAGCTGCTGGAACCTCACTCTGGCAGCCGCTGGTGGACGACGACCGCCCAGCGCTCATGTTGACCGCCGATCGTGTCCGTCAACTCCACCACTTGATGGATGTCCTTCAGGCACGGACCCGCCGGCGTCACCGCGCAGTGGGTCAGAAAAGCAAGTAGGCTCGCCACCAGGCAGCTTGCATCAAACCTGGGAGGTGAGCCCCTTGCCGCAGTCCAGCATAGCGCCTATCCGTCAACCTCGACTACTACCGCCCAATTCCGAGGAAGCGTGGCCCGACGATGTCTGGGATGTGTTGCCACCCGATGTACAGCGCGACGTGCTACACGTACTCGCCCGCCTGCTCATCCGCTGGTATGCGCAGCTGGAGCGACGGCCATGAGCAACGTGCAGATCACATCCGCCCACCTGGCGCGCAAGGCCGCAATCTATATCCGTCAGTCCTCGCCCGGCCAGGTCCTGCACAACAAGGAGAGCCAGCGTCTGCAGTACGGCCTGGCAGAGAGGGCGGTCAGCTTGGGCTGGCCGCGGTCTCAGGTGATGGTGATCGACGAAGACCTTGGAGTCAGTGGCCGCGGCGGCGGCATTACACGTCTTGGCTTCGAACGGCTGGTTGCCGAAGTGGGATTGGGCCACATCGGCATCGTCGTATCCATCGAAGTCTCGCGCATGGCCCGCAATAACCGCGATTGGTACCACTTGCTGGACCTGTGTGCCCTGGTTGACACGGTCGTCGCCGATGCCGACGGCCTCTACCATCCGGGTGTTTTCAATGACCGCCTCCTGCTCGGGCTTAAAGGCACCATGGCGGAAGTCGAACTCCACCTGATTCGTTCACGGTTGAATGGTGGCCTGTGGGAAGCCGCGCGACGCGGTGCGTTACGTACGCATGTGCCGATTGGCTACCAGCATGACCACGAGGGCCGCATTGTCAAGGTGCCCGACGAAGCCATCCGCGAGACCATTTCCCTGATTTTCTCCAAATTCGCCGAGCTCGGGTCGGCGCGTCAGGTCACCACGTATCTGGCGGACGAAGGCGTGCTTTTGCCGCATCGGCGGGTCGACGAGGTTTCGGTCAGCTGGCGACGCGCTACGTTTGGGGCGGTGCATGGCGTGTTGACCAATGCAACCTACGCTGGCGTGTACGGCTATGGACGATCGAAGGTTGAACGTCGGCTCGATAATGCTGGTCATCTGCAACAAACGCAGGTCCAACTGCCAGTGAGCGACTGGGCGGTGTTCATTCCAAACCACCACGAGGGTTACATCCCATTGGACGTTTTCGAGGCCAATCAGCAGCGCCTGCGATCCAATTGGCGAGCGCGCCGTGGGGATGCTGGTGGCGCGGTGCGTGAAGGGTCCGCCTTGCTGCAAGGTCTGCTGCGTTGTGGCCGGTGTGGACGCAAGATGCAGATCACGTACACCGGAGTTGGCGGCAACGTCTCTCGATACGCGTGCCTCCAGGCGCATCGCATGCAAGCTGCCGAACGGGAGTGCCAAGGTCTTGGCGGACTCAAGCTAGAGGAGCGGATCGTGGACGCGTTTCTAGCAGCGCTGGCACCAGCCAGTGTGGAGGCTACGCTCGCGGCGCTCCATGAAACGGAACAAGCCTGGCAACGAGAGTGCCACCAACGAGAACTGGCGGTAGAGAGAGCTCGCTATGAAGCAGAGCGGGCTGAACGCCAGTTCACACGGGTAGAGCCGGAGAATCGTTTGGTAGCCCGTTCACTCGAGCGGGCCTGGGAGGAACGATTGAAGTTGGTTGCCCAATGCCAGGAAGAGTTGGACGGATTCCGTCGCCGCCGGTCCACTCCGCTGAGTCAGGAGGATACGGAGTGGTTGCGTCGAGCTGGGGCGGATCTGAAGGCTGTCTGGCAAGCCCCAACAACTACCAACCGCGACCGGAAGCACCTGCTGCGTTGCCTCATCTCCGAAGTGGTCGTCCTCGTGGACCGCGAGCGATTGGTCGCCGACGTCACGATCTGCTGGACGGGCGGTGCCTCGACCAGGTTGACGAGCCCTTTGAATCGCACCGGTGGCCACCGCTATGTTACGAGCCAGCAGGTCAATGCGATAGTTCGGCAGGTAGCGCCGTACTACACCGACGAGCAGATCGCGTTCATGCTGAACATGAAGCATCTGCGCACCGGCCGCGGCAACAGCTTCACTGCTCGGCGGGTGGCATACGTGCGAGAGACGCTTCGTCTTCCACCGGCGAACCCGGCGAGCCTGCCCGATGCGAACGATCCAAGCTGGATGAGTGTCAACCAGGCAGCTAGAGCTCTGGGCGTCAGTCCGGACACGGTCCGTCGTTGGGCTCGCGACGGCTCACTCGAAGCAAACCAGGTCATGCTTCAGGCACCTTGGCGGATCCACGTCACGGACGAGGTCATCGCCCGCATGGTGCCGGATGCTCCAGCGGGTTGGGTCGGCTTGAAGGAGGCGGCGAAGGCGCTCGGCCGGGCCAAACAGACCATCCTGCATTGGGTCCATTCAGGCAAGTTGCGATCGGTCCAGGTGAGGTCTGGGAAACGTAGTGGACTGCGGATCGAACTCAAACGTGACGAAGTTGGACTATTTGCCGATGCAAATCGAGAAGGGGGGGTAGTGTGACCGGATATCGGTCGGGCCGGTCACCAGCAAATTGTGCTTGGACGCCACCCACCCGGCTTGCGCCAGGTTGAGGATGGTCGAGCGGTCCAGCCCACGCGCTGTACGGAAGTCAATGTCTTCCACGGTTGCCTCCTGGCGCAACTTGGCGGCTTTGAGGCGCAGCGCCAGTCGGCGGCTGTCGCGCGCCTCGGCCTCGCGATCGACCAGCAGCCCAAAGCGCTCGTCGAAACTCAGGCTCAGGTACTGGCTGGATTCAAGCTGTTCGCGCAGGCCGAGCGCCATGCCGAACAGCCCCAGTGCATCGAGCTTGTCGAAGGTCTGGTTGATGAGCATGGCTTTCACGCTTCCAGCAGCAGTTGCTGGTAATAGGCCGCACCGCGCAGGTTGGCGTGG
The DNA here is from genome assembly GCA_019247515.1 of Chloroflexota bacterium. Classification (GTDB taxonomy): domain Bacteria; phylum Chloroflexota; class UBA6077; order UBA6077; family CF-72; genus CF-72. The sequence goes on from JAFAOS010000299.1 coordinate 12,144, forward strand.
TGGATGGGCACCACCTTGGCGACGGGCTCGATGGCCAGCGGTGCACGATCCAGGTCGTGCTTGAGGATGGCATCGACGCTGGCATACGAGGTACCGCCGGTTGCCAGAGCACGTTGGCAAGCCGCCGTCAGTCGCTCCGGTCCGTAGCGCTTCGCCAGGCGCATCACGCCCAGGCAGGCTCGGTAGCCATGCTCCGGGTGCGGCCGCGTGTTCAGGATCGTTTCGACCAACTGCGCGACGGGTTGTCCGACGCTGGCCGCCCAACTCACCAGACGTGATGGCGTCCACTCCAGGTGGGCGCGGTGCGCGGCTGGCATGTGCTCGGCATTGGTGATGAACCGTCGGCGTCCATACTCGCGCACGTGGCTGGCCACCCGTCGGCCACGATGGAAGACCTCGACCACCGTCGCTGTGGCGCGCACTTCCACTGCTTCGCGGACCAGCCTGTACGGCACCGAGTACAAGCGCGTCTCGAACTCGACATGGTAATCGATGTTCACCTTGGCAGGCTTCCAGATCGCGAACTCGTAGCGCGTCGACGGCAAGGGTTGCAGCGCGTCCCGCTCGAGCTCATCGAAGAGTGCGCGGCGGGAGCTGGCCTGACCACGAAACGGACGCTCGTTGACGCTGGCCACCCGCTCGGCGATCGCGGCGTTGAGCTCAGCGAGCGAGAAGAAGCGGCGCTTGCGCAACGGCGCGAGCACCCAGCGTTCGACGGTCAGCACGCCGGCCTCCACGGCGCCCTTATCGGTCGGCCGCGCTGGCCTGGTCGGCAGCACGGCCAGTGCGTACCAGCGCGCCCAGTCCAGGTAGCTCGGATTCAGCTCGGGCTCGTACCAGCAGGCTTTGCTGACGCCTGCCTTCAGGTTATCCGGTACGACCACGCGGGCCGAGCCGCCGTAGAACTCGAGCGCCCGCACGTGCGCACCCAGCCACGACGCCAGGTCCTGACCGCGCGTCGCCTCGGCGTACAGGTAGCCGCTGGCGCCCAGCACGCTCACGAAGATCTGCGCGTCCCACACCTGACCCGTTTGCCGATCGGTGATCGGCATCGTGTCACCCGCGAAATCGACAAACATGCGCTCGCCAGCGGCGTACTCCAGGCGCATGACCACGTCCTGGCGCTCGAGCCAGCCCTTGTAGTGGCGGCAGAACTGGGTGTAGCCCCAGCCGTCGGGGTGCGCCTGCTTGTACTCCAGATGCAGCAACTGAAGCGTGACGTGCTTGCCGCGCTTGTGCTCACGGCGCACCTCGGACCAATCCGGCTCAGGCCGTCCCGAGCGGTTAGCATCTTCGTCGCGCTTGAACAGCCGCGCCTCGAGTTCGGCAGCATCCAGATTCTCGGGCAACGGCCAGCGCAGACCCGCCCGCTGGGCGCGCTCCAGGTAGTTGTGCACGCTGGTGCGGCTGATGCCGACACTGCGGCTGATCTCGTGATAGCTGAGGCCTTGCGCAGCCAGGCGCAGGACCTCGCCGATGTGGCGCATGCATACTCTCCGTTGGGGCACCGGGCTCCTCCTTGCTGAAGTTGGCCAAACTCCGCAAGAGAAGCTACGGGCCCCTCACTCTCCATGGCGCCGCTCCGCCCTGCCGTGCGCCCGCACCCGCGCCCGGTCACATTCGACCGAAACGACCGGTCACTTTCCTCCGAAACAGCCGGTCACCTTGCTCCGACTTGACCGGTCACTTTCGTCCGAGATGACCGGTCACTTTCGCCCGACGCACACAACCGAGACGCCGAGCAGGACATCTGGATCAGGGCCGGACGGTTCGAGAACGAGCGGGCTCTCGACTCACTGCTGCATGCGCGGCTCGATGCTGAGACAGCCGTTGTGGACTTGCTGGCGGTCCGAACCGGCATCGTCGCGACGACTCAGACGCCCGACGGCTACATCGGAGTTGGCGAGCTGCTGCTGGTGAGCGCACTCTTGCGTCTGCAGCACGTGGACCACTTGTGCCTGCCGTTGGATCTGAAACTCGTCACGGCCGGCCTGAGCGACGAAGGCTGGCGCGAAGTTTCTCCGAACGTCTTCGAGGGCTGCTAATCAGCGCGCGCGAGCGCTCCGGCGATCGCGCCAGTGCCTTGCATTGAGCAAGTTACGGCTGTAACTTGCAAGTGAAACATCGACTCGTGGGGGTCCGCCGCACATGCGCTTCCTTGGCCGCCTCGCCCTCGGCGTTCTGCTCGCCGCTCTGCCTACACAATTGAGCGCGTCAGTGGGTTAGGCCGCGCGTACGGCTCGAGAGTGTGTCCAGCGAAGCATTCGGCGGGGCGGCATTACATGCCGGTTCCGTCGATGCAAGTCTGACATGAACCGGCTCCAACGGTGTCAAGTGACGTTTGGTTTGGCTGTGGCACGAATTTCGTGCAAATGGCACGCTTGAATGTTCAGAGCGTCGGCGCAGCGCGGTCCGAGAACCGCTGTCGCTTACGGGCCCGGGTAAGCTGTCGAAGCGGCCGTTCCTGGTTGGCAAGCGTGACCCCTTCGGCCTCAGCGTGGAGGTCGCCATTTACTTGTTGCACGAGGCTTAGGGTTTGCCCCGCCAGCTCGTTCAGGCGGCACGCGGTCTCACAGACGAGCTTGCCGTGGCGATCGTCCAGATTCGTGAACGCGTCCTCAAATTCGAGCATGCGCACTGACGTGCTCGCCGCAGCGCTCAATCAGCCAACGGA
>JAFAOS010000395.1 GCA_019247515.1 Chloroflexota bacterium
CCTTATTCATGGCCAGCCACACCGTGTTGTTGGTCAGAAGGCCGGCGGTCGGGATGGTGGTGAGCACCTGGGTGACCTGCTGGCCGGAGACGTTCTGGTTGTCTGAGGTCGTCTCGGCCAACTGCGCCACGCCACCTGAGTACTCCCAGTCGAGCTTCAGCCAGTTCGCGTCGTCCTCGTAGGCGATGAGCCCGCCCTGCTGGTTGGTCTCGTGGGGCGCCGTGCTGAACGTCAACTTGGATACCATCGCCCAGTTCCCGAGCGCCGGCTGGAGGAGGGTGTTGCGCGCCGGTGGGTTGGTGCCACCGAGATCACCCTGCTCGGGCGTGATGGTCAGGGCGCCTCCCGCGACCTGCTCGTTGGCGGGATCCTGCCGGACCCACGTCCACTGGGGCCCGACGCTCGTGCCGCTGAACTCGTCGCTGCGAGCACGATGCGCGAAGTACACCCTATAGGTCTGGGTGATGCCGTCCGGGCCCGTCACGGTGACGGTGGCGAGGCCCGGAACCGCGCTTGCCTGGGTCACGCTGACGGTCGCTGAGGGGTCGGGCGAATGCGCGTTGATTCGTGGTGCGGGCGCGCCGTCAGGGACGATCACGTCATAGCTGGAGGTGTCGGAATGGAATCCCGGCAGCGGCCGACCGTCGACCCGCAGTCGATCGAGCTCCGAAAGGACCCTGACCACGAACTGCGTCGAGCGGCTAACACCGCGGTAGGTAACGGTCGCGGTTACGGTCGCCACGCCGTCTCGCAACGTGCGGATCACCTCGCCGGGGCCGACCGCGACGACGCGCGGGTGATCGCTCGAGAACGTGAACCGCATCCCGGCGGGGAACGCCTTGCTGTTGCCCGGCTCAATGAAGCCGTACAGCGATTCGTCCTTCATCGACACCGTCAGGCGCGGAAGCAAGATCGCGTTCTCGGGATACATCACGCGCGACTGGATGCCTCCCTGCGCGTCGCCGAGCATGTTCGGCTTGGCGGTCAGCACCGACGGGGTCGCGCTCAGGCTGCCGCTGACCGTGACGTCCCGCTGGGCGAGGATGTCACTGTCGGCCGTCGAGTTCGCGATCTCGATCCCGTACCGGCCGTCGTAGACCTGGTAGTGGTTGGCGGCCTCGTTGAAGAACGCGAGCTTCGGCACCGATATGGTCAGCGTCACCGACTTGGTCTGGCTCGGGTTCAGCTGGATCTGCTGGAATCCTTCCAGCCGCTTGATCGGCAGCTGCAGCGAGGCCGGCGCGCCCGGAGTACTCACGTACAGCTGCACCACGTCACTACCGGCCACCGTGCCGGTGTTGGTCACATCGACCGTCGCGTGGAAGGTGTCGTTGGCGTTCAGATGCGTTCGGTCGATCCTCAGGTTCGACGTCTTGAACGTCGTGTAGCTGAGCCCATACCCGAACGGGAACGACTCGGGGCCGTGGTAATACATGTACGTGCGCCCAGGGTTCGTCGTGGTTGGGCGGATCGCGTAGTCGTCGAGCGCCGGCAGGTCACTGGCGTTCTCATACCAGGTGAACGGCAGGTGACCGCTCGGGTCGTACTTGCCGAGCACGACGTCCGCGAGCGCGTCGCCCTTCCGCTGGCCGTAGTACGAAGTCCACAGCAGCGACGGCACGTTACCGCGGAAGCTGTCTACGTCGACCTGCCCGATCGCCTCGATGACCGCGGCGGTGTTGGGATTCTTCGCCGCGACCTCGTTGATCAGCTGCGCCTGCGCACCCGGGAGCGCCATGTCCGTGCGGTCGACGAACTCGTTCGCGGTGCTGTCGTCGGTCCCGGCGTACACGATGACGTCGTCGTAGTTGGCGGCCGCGTTGACCGCTGAGGGGTCGATCGTCGTCAGCTGCGAGGCGTTCGTCGGGCTGCCCGTGAAGCCATTGTAGAAGTCAACCGTGGCATTCGGGTTGACCGCCTGGATGGCCTGCTTGAGTCCCTGGTAGGGAGTCACCTCCTTGGCGACCCCCGGCGCGCCCTGGTCGCTCGAGTAGCCGCCGAGGTACATCGCGCCGGCCGCGGCGCCGGTGGAGCCGACTTCCCCCCTTGGCGAGGGGTTGGCCAGGTAACCGATAACCGCCACCTTGAAGGGGCCACTGCTCGGGACGTGAATTGGCAGCACCGTGCCGCTGGTCCCGTTCTTCCGGGGGGTGTCTGAGTTCTTGAGCAGGACGAATCCGCGGTCGGCGACCTGACGCGCGAGCTGCAGCCGCGCCGGCGTCTCGGTGACGGCGTTGTTGGCGTCGGAGTTGGTCCAGGTACCGGGCGGAAGCTGCGCGCGCGCCGCCTTCACCCAAGGCTCGTTGGCCACGTCGTCGAACTCGCCGAGCTGCATGCGCGCGGTGAACAGGCGGACCAGCGAGGTGTCCATGTCGTTCGAGTTGAAGACGTCGGTCTGGGTCCGGATCGCCTCACTCGCCGCGGCGGGCAGCGTGTTCCCGTAGCTGAAGCTGTCGGCGTAGCCGGCATTGCAGTTCAGGTCCTCGCCGGCCGCGTTGGCGAAGGCACTCCCCTCGGTGCGGTTGAGCGGGCGGCTGTAGCCCGGCGGCTGCCAGTGGTGACCGTGGGTGATCTCGTACACCGCGTCGCAGTCCGAGGTGAAATAACCGCCGAACCCGAACGTCTGCCGGGCCAGGGTGTCGATCAGGTGAATATTGGCCGGCGAGGGGACGTTGTTGACCGAGTTGTAGGCGGACATGATCGAGCCCGGATGCGACTGCTGGATGATCTGCTTGAACTGCGCGGTGTAGTACTCGCGCAGCGTGCGCTCGTCCATGTTCGAAGTCCCCGTGAGGCGGTCGGTAGGGCCGCCGATCCGGTCACCCTCGGTGTTGTTGGCGGCGTAATGCTTGATCGTGGCGATCGCCTTGAGGTAGCCGCCGCCCTGCGGGAGCAGGTTGCCCTGCT
>JAFAOS010000467.1 GCA_019247515.1 Chloroflexota bacterium
ACGTGGGAGTTCCACTCATACGCGGCGTCTTTTTCGCGCGAAACGGCAATGATGATGATCTCGCGGTGAACGGGCGACAGGGTCGAGTGCAGGCGCACGTGCGCGCCAGCTTCCATGACCTTTTGCGCCAGCCCGGGACTGTGCATCAGCATCGAAAACGGTCCGCCGACGCGGTGCAGCACCGCGACGATCGCGTCGAATTCGGCATGGCGGTCCTCCGGCACATCGGCCTTATCGGTGATCGGCTTGATTCTCGGCACGCCAGCTATCGTAGTGCGCATGACAGGTCGATTGGCGGGCAAGGTTGCGGTGGTCACCGGCGCCGGCTCGCGTGGCGAGGGCATTGGCAACGGCAAGGCCGCCTCGGTGCTGTTTGCGCGAGAGGGCGCCCAGGTAGTGTGCGCCGACCAGGTCGCCGCGCGCGCCGCCGAAACAGTCGAAATGATCGCCGCGGAGGGCGGAACGGCGTCGGTGTTCGAGTGCGACGTCGCCCACCGCGACGGCTGCCAGGCGTTGGCCGCCGCGGCTGTGGAGCGCTACGGCCGCATCGACATCCTGCAGAACAACGTGGGCATCCCGTCGTTCCAGAGCCTCGAGGAGATCACCGAGGAAGCCTGGGACCAGGTGATGGGCGTCAACGTCAGGAGCATGGTGCTGATGGCCCAGGCAGTCGTCCCGCACATGCCGCAAGGCAGCGGGTCGATCATCAACATCTCGTCGATCGCTGGTCTGCGCGCCTATCCACCCCGCTCGACGGCGTACACGACCAGCAAAGCCGCGGTCATCGGCTTGACGATGGCCTTGGCGGGGCAACTCGGCAGCCGCCGGATTCGGGTGAACTGCATCGCACCGGGCCAGGTGTTCACACCGCTGGTCGCCGAGCGACTGGACGTTACGGGGCGCCAGCGGCGGGCGACGTCGGGGCTGATCAAAGACGAGGGTTCGGCCTGGGACATCGGCTGGGCGGCGGTCTACCTGGCCAGCGACGAGGCGCGCTGGGTCACCGGCCACGTGCTGACCGTCGACGCGGGGATCACCGTCACGATTCCTGGCAACCAGTACGAGTCCATCGAGACCGGCGGCCTGGCAACGCCGCGTTAGCGGAGAAGGCTGCGCTCGAGAGCCAGGCCCGTGGACTAGCGGGGGCGCGGCTCGGTCGAGGGGTACGTCCTGGGATTGGCGACGTGGCGGTCGAGGAACAGGTCGATCCACGCGGCGCTCGCATCGGCCAGGTCGGCGTGCGCATCGAAGATGTGGGTCACGCCTTCGATGACGTGCAGCTCGACGGGTGCGCTTACCTCGCGCAGCGCGTTGTACATACGCAGGCTTTCTTCGACGGAGATCGTCTGGTCTTGTGTGCCATGCAGCAAGATGGTGGGTGGGTATCCCGCGCGCACGTGGGACAGCGGCGTGAACGCCTGGCGCGCCGCGTCTGTCGGGTTGGGTCCCAGCACGTCGTTGCGGCTGCCCGAGGTGGACGCGTAGAAGGCGACACACGCCGCCACGTCGGTTGCGACGCCAGGCGAGCCACCCTCGCCCTCGAACGCCGCGTCGTTCTGCGTGCCAGCGGCGATCAGCGCAAGTCGAGCACCAGCGGAGTAGCCCAGTACGACCACTTTGTCGGCATCGACGCCGAGTTCGCCCGCGTGCGCGCGCGTCCAGCGGATGACCGTCTTCACGTCATGGATCTGTGCCGGCCACAACGCCTCGCTCGTCACACGATACGTGCTGGAAATGCAGGTGTACCCGAGCCCGGCCAGCGGACGCGCCAGTCGCGCCCCAGCCTTGCTGCCGCCGCGGAAGCCGCCGCCATGCAGATGGATCACCGCGGTCTGCCGAGTCTGGCGTGTCGCGGGCCGATAGATGTCGCATTTCAGCTCGCGCTCGCCACCGTGTCCGAAAGCAACGTCCTGCTCGACGAGAACCTGGGGTGCTTCGCCAACTGCCATCGCACCAAGTTTAACCCTCGGCCCCGCTGCGCGATGCAGCCACACGCACTCAGTCCATGGGGGTCGTACGGGACACCCTCGGCCCCGCTGCGCGATGCAGCCACACGCACTCAGCCCATGGGGGTCGTACGGGGTTACCCTCGGCCCCGCCGCGCGAGCAGCCACACGCACTCAGGCTATGGGGGTCGTAGGGGTCTCCCCTACCCGTCGACAAGGCCCAAGTCATCGGCCAGGATGCCCGGGCATCCGCAAGGGGCTAGTATGCCCCAGTGTGCAGCCCAAGCCCGAGCTGTTTGCCAGCGACTACGGCGCCTGGTTCCAGGACCCGCTCATCGTCGCGGCCTATCCGGCGCGGCCTCCCTATCCGCCCGACGTGATCGACGTGCTGGTCAGCCTCGTTCCTGGCGAGTCCCGCGCTGTCCTTGACGTCGGCTGCGGCACCGGCGACATCGCCCGCAGGCTCGCGCCACGCGTTGCCCGCGTTGACGCGATCGACGCCTCGGAGGCGATGCTGGCCGCCGGCCGCGTCGCCGAGGGGGGTGACGCGGCCAATCTCAATTGGATGCACTCGCGAGTCGAAGACGCGCCCCTGGACGCGGCGGCTTACGGTCTGATTACCGCCGGCGAGAGCCTGCACTGGCTGGAGTGGCACGCGGTCATGCCCCGCTTTGCCAGGACGCTGGTGCCCGACGGTGTGCTGGCGATCGTCGACCGCGCCTGGGACCGCCCACCGCCGTTGCACGCGCGCCTGCTTCCGATTTTCAAGCGCTATTCGCAGGCGGGCACCTGGCAGAACGTCAACCTGATCGACGAGCTGCATAGGCGCCAGCTGTTCGAGGTGCTCGGCCGGCAACAGTGCGGGCCACAGGCGTGGCAGCCGACCATGGATGAGTACATCGCGGCCAGGCACTCGCAGCGCAGCTTCTCGCGTACACACATGGGTGAGTCTCGGGCGCAGGCCTTCGACGCCGAGCTGCGGTCGGCAATCGAGGACGCGTGCGCCTCGGGCGAGATCGAGCGCAACGGAGATCGGCTGCGGCTGTCGGTGGGCGCGACCGTTACGTGGGGTCGGCCTCGGGGATAAGCTGCGCTGTATGGCAAAGATCAAGCACATCGCCATCTCGACGCAGGACGTCGAAGGCACGGCCCGCTTCTATATCGACGTCTTCGGCCTCAAGGAAGTTGGCAAGGTCGACTCGCCTGGCGCCAGCGGCTACTACCTCAGCGATGGCGACCTCAATCTGGCCATCCTGAACTTCAAGAACGACACGGTGGCCGGCGTGGAGCGCGGTCGGGACTTCAACGGCATCCACCACATCGGCTTTCAGGTCGAGAGCCTGGAGGAAATCAGGTCGCGGCTCGAATCCGCTGGCTCGGCGCCGCGCGACGACGTCAATCAGGCGCTCGGCGTCGGGAATGGCACGCGGCACACCGGCAACGTCGAGGTGAAATACAGCGGCCCCGACGGCGTCATGGTCGACGTCTCGGAGACGGGCTGGGTGGGTACCTCGCCGCTGCCGCGACGCGCTGCCGTCTAGCGGGTTGCGCCTCGCACCCAGCGGTTAGCGAGGCGCCGCCTCCGAGTACTCATAGTCCTCGCGCACCCGCTTGATACCTTGCGCTGGCGGCTGCGGATTGGTGGCCATGCCCTGGGCGTGGACCGCCAGTGCTTCTTTGCTCTCCCAGCGCTCGAGCAGCACATACCGCTCCGGCTGCAGGGCGCTGCGAAAGACCTCGAACTGCAAGCACCCCGGCTCCTTCTGGGCGCGTTTGCAGCGTTCAACGGCGCTTGCGATGGCCTTGTCGGCGATGTCGGGGCTGTCGGCGGTGAACTGGATGATCAGTCGGACTCCAGACATATCACCATCGTACCGTCAGCTGCCTTTCCACGTCTGGCCGAGCACCCGCAGCCAGTTCCCATGCGTGACCTTCTCCAGGTCCGCGTCGACGTAACCAGCGGCGGTCAGGCCGTCGACAACGCGCGGCAAGCCGGCAACGTCGCCCACCGCGTCGGGCACCCGCGCGCCGTCCAGGTCCGCGCCGAATCCCACGTGGTCGATACCCATGCGCTTGATCAGATATTCAAAGTGCTCGACGATGCGTGAGATTGGCGTTGCCGGATCGTCCGTGCCGTCGCCCAGGAAACCGATGGCAAGATTGACGCCGACAACTCCGCCGGAGTCGCGGATGGCGTCCAACTGCCGATCCGTGAGATTCCGCGGCGTCGGCGTCATCGCGTGCGCGTTGGAGTGGCTGGCAACCAGTGGCGCGGTAGTCAGCTGCTGGACATCCCAGAACCCTCGCTCGTTCATGTGCGACAGGTCCACCACGATGCCCAGCTCGTTGCACGCGCGCACCAGCGCCTTGCCAGCATCCGTCAAGCCGGGTCCCGTGTCCGGCGAGTGCGGGAACAAATACGGCACGCCCTCGCCAAAATCATTGGCTCGACTCCAGACTGGGCCCAGCGACCGCAGTCCCGCCGCGTAGAAAACCTCCAGCATGTCCAGCTGGGGATCGATCGCTTCGGCGCCCTCGAAGTGGATGACGGCCGCCAGCGCGCCGTCGTCAAAGCAGCGCTGGACCTCGGCCAGGCTGCGCACCACCCGCAGTTGATCGTGCGATTCGCGCTGGAGTCGGAACAGGACTCCCATCTGCGCCATGGAGGTCCGCTGGGCGAAACCAAGCTCCAGAGGGCGCGGGAATTTGATGGGCATGTCGAGACCGGCGTGTCGACCCAGCACCGGACCCACCGGTGGCGGGGCCTGCGGATCGGGACCGACGTAAATGGAAAAGAGTCCACCGGCAAAGCCGCCCTCTCGAGCGCGCGGCAGGTCGATGTGACCCTGCGCATTGCGCTGGAAAAAGTTCCGCGCGGCGGGGGCGGCGCCCTCGGTGATCAACGCGCGCGCGCTGGCGCGCTCTTCGGCGAGCAGCTTGGAGACGACGTCGTTGTGGCCGTCGAAGATCTGCAGCATGTCTAGGCCCACAGCTCCTCGGTCGCCAGCCGCGCGCCGGCCACCAGCGCCTCGAACTTGGCCCACATCACGCTCGGATGCACCCGCTGCGTCGTCTCGCTCTGCGCGAAGCCGCAGTCGGTTCCGGCGATCACGTTCTCTTTGCCAACCAGCTTCGCGTAGCGAATGATCCGATCGGCGACCAGCCGCGGGTGTTCCACCGTCGTCAGGTGGTGCGTCACGATGCCGGGAATGAGGCTCCGCCCCTCCGGCAGCTTGTGGTCCTGCCACACCCGCCACTCGTGCTCGTGCCGCGGGTTGGCGGCTTCCAGCGAGTAGGCGCCGGCTTTCACCTGCAGGATCAGGTCGACGAGCGCCTCCATCGGCGCGTCGGCCACGTGCGGCACGTGCCAGCTGCCAAAGCAGACGTGGTAGCGCACGCGATCCTCGGGAATTCCGTCCAGCGCATGGTTGAGCGCATCGACGCGCAGCTGCGCCCATTCGCGGTACCGCTCCGGACTTTGCTGGACCAGGTAGTCGTACATATTGGCGAGCACCGCATCGTCAACCTGTAGCAGGAAACCGGCGTCGATGATGGCGTGGTACTCCTGTTTCAGCGCATCGGCAATGGCATAGACGTATTCGCGATCGCTGGA
>JAFAOS010000186.1 GCA_019247515.1 Chloroflexota bacterium
ACGGCGTGGATGAGCAGCTGTGACGAGCTTCACAGTCACCGATGCGGTAGTGGTGCGAAGCTGTGTGAATCGCTCGGCGCCTGCCCACGGCGCACGTGCATGCAACTAAGGGTCAACGACAGGGAGGCGTGGTAGGGAATGGATCAAATCGAAGACGGTGGGAGTCAAGCCGAAGCAACGGGGATTCTCCCGGCCAACATCACCGATCCGAGGTTTGCCAATTCAGCATACCCAGAGCGGCCCGACGAACAGCCATGGAACATGGCCAATGCGCTTGGCCTGGAGGCTACCGATTCACTCGACGAGCTTGGGGAGGCGGCACGGTCCGCCGTGGGCGCGTCGTTCTTGGACCTGGTTGTCAGCCTGGCACTCGACCTTGTTGGGCAGCTTCTCGGCCAGCTGGCAGGTTATCTCAGCCGCTGACAGTCGCTCGCCGATACAGCAGGTCTGCAGTCGAGACGCAGTGGTCCGTCGCGAGCAAATTCGCAATGCGCCGCGATGCTCGCAACTCGCGGTACGAGCCGGCGCCGAGATCGAAGGACGAGAGTCATCGCATCGGATCGATCCGGACGCCCAGGACGAACCGGGCTGTCACCGCCACTCCAACTGACAGAAACATCAGGAATACGCCAATCACGGATGCCGCTCCGAGTTGAGTCGAGGCTGCCAGCGTCAGCTGCAGCATGGAAAGCGGCTGGTTCGTCGGCGTGGATAGAAGCGCTACCGAGCCCGTAGCACGCGCGGCGAGTGAAAACGACAGCACGCCCACCGCGACAACGCTCGGCGTGATGAGTGGCAGAACCACCCTCCGAAACGTGAAGAACCAGGGCGCGCCTGCCGCCCAGGATGCCTCCTCGAGCTCAGAGCCGATCTGCAGCAAGTTCGTTTTCATGATCTGGGTAATCAAGGTGACACCGCCGAGCGCCGCCACGAGAATCATGATCCAGACGGTGCCGTACATCGGGCGCAGGAAGGGCGTTCCGAGGAACAGGGTGAGAAATCCGAGGCTCAGGATGATGCCGGGCACCGTCGACGGCACCCAGACCATGAAGTCGAGCAGCTGGCGTGCAGCGAACCTGGTCCGGACGATGATGTACGCCATGGTGGTGAAAGCCGTCATCGCAGTGAGCGAGCTGGCGCCCGCGATCAGCAGAGTATTTTCGAGCGCGTTGACGAACGTGCGATTTGTCAGCACGGCCTGCCAGTTCTTGAGAGTCCATGGCTGCGGAATCGCGAAATACCCGAAGATGTTCATGAACGTGCCGGTGATGATGAGCAAGGCTGGCACGACAGTCATGAGCACTACGGCGAGTGCCACCAGAGCGAACGCTGGCCAGCGCCACACGCCGAGCCAGACCCTTCGTGCGCTGAATTTTGAGGACAGCGTTGCAAAATTTCGACGCCGCGCAAATGCCTGTTGCGTCAAAATCAGTGGCAAGCTCAAAACCACAATGACCATGCTCATGGCGGTGGCGATCCCGTACGCCGGTGGTTCTTGTTGCGTAATCCGATAGATTTTGGTGCCGAAGACGTCAATTCCCGCTGGCGTGCCAAGCACGAGTTCGGTCTCGAAACCTTCCAGTCCGCGCACCAGGCCGAGCAGCATTACCACGATGATGGTGGGCGCAAGCAGCGGCACCACGATGCGCCGCAATGTGCCCAGCGTATGTTCCCCGGCGGTGAGTGAGGCCTCTTCCAGCGAGGCATCCAGATTGCGGAAGGCCGGCGCGAGCAGCATGACCTGGACGGCGATCCCACCGCTGAGCAGATGCGCCGCGACGATCCCCCACCACGAATAGATGCTGAACACCGCACCACTGACGAACGGCAGACGTTCCAGCAGTTGATTGGCCACGCCGTTGTAGCTGTCGAAAATCATGATCCACGCCAGATTCACGGTGAGTGGCGGCATGAAAACAGCGATCCAGAAACCAAGCTCCAACCAGGCCGTTCCTGGAATGTCCGCGCGTGCTAGCAACCATGCCAGGCCGACCGCGACCACGATGCCGATGATCACGCGCGCCAGTGACAGGGTGATCGTGTTGCCGATCGCTCCGGCCAGGGTTGGATCGGTCAGCGCCGCCTGCCAGTTGGCAATCCCCCAGGCCGTTTCGCGCCCGAACGGGCCCTCGTGAAAGCTCTCGACGACCATCAGCGCCACCGGCGTGACGACCAGCAGCACGATCATGCCGAGCATCGCGAGGCCGACCAGGCTCGACGGTGCAACCCTCAGCCGCGGCTGCCACGCGGGTAGCGCCAGGGTCCTGCTGAGATTGACACCCACCGGTTCGTGAATGGTACTCGGCTAGCGCCCCGCTCAGTCGGCTGCCCAGAGCCTGCGATCTTGGAGGCGTGTTCGGCGCGCGCACCTGGTCGACAACCCCATCGAGGACGATCGCTCGTTGCTGCACGAAGACAACGGCAAGGGCCCGTTATGGCCCGGGCAGGTGGGGTCAAATCCACGCCCGGCGCCCACGAAAATGTCCGTCGACATCGTTAGTGACGACCCCAAAGGGGAGGGAACAGTTTCATCGCCGATGGCGCGTGTGCGACGCACGGAGTCCTCAGAATGTCAGAATCTCATGCGAATCGGCACGCCGACCGATGACAGACAGCTTCGGTCGGTCGACACTGGCTGCATGCCGCGTTCACGCAGCGGGATGCCACCGACATCGGCGATACGGCGCATGGACGCGCGCGAGGCCACACGGCGAGTTGGGTTCCAGCTTGCCGAGCGCACGTGGGCAGCCGCCTGCGCGCTGATCGCCCGAACGGCACAACCCGGGCGGTCCGCGCGAGCCTGGGCAGCCAGCGGCCACGACCGCGTGCTTGTTGTCGCGCCACACCCCGACGATGAAACCATCGGCGCTGGCGGTGTGATCGCTCTGCACGTCGCCGCCCATGATGATGTTTCGGTCGTGGTGGTCACCGATGGCGGCGCTTCGCGTGCGCGCGGGCTGCGGCGCCCGGAAATGGTTCAACTCCGCGAGCAAGAAGTTCGCTCGGCCGCACGCATTCTGGGCGTCGAACAGCTCGAATGCCTGCGGCTAGCCGAAGGCAACTGGACGGCGCCGCACGCTGAACGCCTGCTTGCAGCACGCCTTGCCGCTAGTCAGCTGATCTACGTACCCACGTGCGTCGACTTCCACCCGGAACACGTCGCCGTCGCTCGGTTGCTCGCCGGATTGCTGCAACCAGGTCAAACAGTTCGAGGGTACCAGGTCGGGGTGCCCCTTACGCCCGTGCTCGTCAACGTGGTAGCCGACATCGGGCAGGTCCGGACACGTAAACTGCACGCGCTCGAAGCGTTGCGCACACAGACGGAGTCCATCCAACCTCTTCAGCGGCTGGCTCGCTATCAGGCGAGACTCTATCGACTTGCGGCCGCGGAGGTTTTCTGGGAAATGCGCGCGGAGGTGTACGCCACGACAACCAGGGCTGGTGATTGGCGTCGTCGCTCCGTCTGCCCGTACCGCGGCATTCGCCCATGGCCTGGCTCCGATCCGCTGGCAGCACTGGTTGGGCTGCGCGCCCGACTCGCGCTCAGACGTCTGGCCGATCGTGGACTCCAATTTGAGCTATGCAACAGCCGTCTTCATCAGCCTGGGTGATTCGGCCCTCCGAGGCAGGTGACGCGCCACAACTTGTGGCCTTGTTCCAGCGGTCGTTCGGAAGAAGCATCACCGAGGCGCACTGGGAGTGGAAACTCCGCCGGCTCCCTTCGCCTGTCCTCAACGACTGGATCGCGCTCGACGATCGTAAACCCGTTTTCCATTCGGGTGGGATTCCGGTTCGCTACCAGTTTCCAGACGGACAGACTACTGCGATGGTCTCAGTCGATACCATGACCGATCCGGAGTACCGCCGTCGCGGATTGCTCACCCAAGTAGCACAGCGCATGTACGCGAGTTGGCGCGATGGCGGGGTCCGCTTCGTGATCGGACTGATCAACGATCAGTGGGGATCGCGCGCCCCGGCACTCGGCTGGCGGCCGCTGTTTCCTCTGCGCTGGCTCGTGCGCCCCTTGCGGCCGTCCGCGATCCTCGCGCGGCGCGCGCGCACGCCGGGGCAGGGCGGCGTCGACGCGCTGGACACCGCCTGGAACTGGATCTGGGATCGGCAGCGTGTCGACCCTGGTTTGCGATTCCGTATCGTCGAGCACGCCGGTAGCGAATTCGACGCGTTGTGGGCGCGGTGCGCCGAGAACACTGGATTGTCGATCGTGCGCGACTCCGCCTGGGTTCGCTGGCGTTACCTCGAGTGCCCGTCCTTTGCCTATCGCATTCTTCTGGCCGAACGCGGTGGGGTACCAGCTGGGTACACGGCCTACCGCGTGGA
The DNA here is from genome assembly GCA_019247515.1 of Chloroflexota bacterium. Classification (GTDB taxonomy): domain Bacteria; phylum Chloroflexota; class UBA6077; order UBA6077; family CF-72; genus CF-72. The sequence continues at coordinate 4,339 of JAFAOS010000186.1, forward strand.
ACGCGGGGCACGCAGCACGCTGGGGTACATCGCCGAGGTGGTGGCCACGGGCGCAAACAACACGATCATGCGGATGCTCATCCGCGAAACTGTCAGGCGCCTGCGCTCCGAAGGAGCCGAAGTCGCCGCCGCGCAGGCACCGCCCTGGACGCCGTATTTTCGCGCGCTGCGGCGTGCCGGCTTCCTGTGGAGCTGGGGCGACTTCAGCGTCCAGCTGGTCCCGCTGGATGACAGTCTGCCCATGGCCCTGTTGCGTGACCCGCGCAGCTGGACGATGTGGGGCGGTGACTACGACAGCATCTAGCGTTTCTCAAGGTCCATCACGAAAAAATCGCCCGCGTTGGGCCAGATACGCCCGAGCCGTCCGTCCAACCGGAGTACGAGAGGCGTGAGGCGTGGGGCACGCCGAAGCCAGGTCGGAGCGGCGAGCACTGACAGCGCGTAGACCTGGCGCAAGCGAAAATCCCGCGCGAAGGCTTCGCGCCACAGCACGAACGGATCGTAATAGCGGTGGCTGACGATTTCATCGCCGATCGGCGTATGCTCGTGGCGCGGTTGCGGCCATCGACCATGTAAGAGGCCGTTCAACATTTCCCACAAGCAGAAGGCATTCAGCGCGTGAACGATAACCCTTCCACGTGGTCTCAGCATGCGCGCCAGGTTCTTTGATAGGCAAGCCAGGTTGTCAATCGTGTTCAGCCCAGCAAATGCCGCAAGCGCACCATCGAACGTACCCGCTTGCAACCGGCCGAGGTGCTCGGCTGCCAGGACACGCGAATCCAGCGACAAGCCTCGCCGATTCGCCCGTCGACGCAACTCGTCAATCATGCCCGCGGAAACGTCGATTGCAAGCACGCTGTGGCCCTGTTCCGCAAGGTGCAGGGCATCGGCGCCGGTACCCGCGGCGAAGTCCAACAGCCGTGAGTTGGGCGGGAATGCGTGTTCATAGTGCAACCACAGTTCCTGGCGCATCCAGGTAGCCACCGGATTGCTGGCGAGTGACGCGTCGTAGACGGGGGCGAGGGCGTCATGCGCACGAGCGATCACCTCGAGACGGCGAGGCATGGCAGCACCGCAGTCTAGCAAGCCCGCCGTCCGCCACTGCTGCCACAGTGCGCTTCAGGCGGATGCGAGTGCCTGTTCGAGCTCGGCCCGAATCTGCTCGCCGCCATTTGTCCGCCAGTCCTGGACCAGCTGATCCAGCGAGCTCAACGGCTGCGTTCCCTTCACGATCTCGGTGATGCCGTCGAGCATGGCCTGGTTCAAAACGTTGCTCTTGTTGGCATCGGTATTGGAGTACAGGCCAATTGAGGGGTCATGGACACCGAACTCGGCCATCACCTTGTCATCGTTCTGAATGACTCGCGCGAACTCGGGATCCAGCGGATTGAACAGCGGCCGTGGCGGTCTGGGTACCGTCGCAGAAGCACCACCCCATGGCATCGTGTCGGCCTGGCCTTTAGCCGTGGGTGTCGGATTGCCGTTGTCGTCGAATTCGAAATCGATGCCCCTGACGCCGAAGTTCGTCAGCAGGTACTCCTCACTCCCCATCGGGGCTGCCAGAAAGTTCATGATGCGCAGGATCTCCTTGATCCTGTCCGGTGACGCCTGGCGGATCGCCGTAAAGCCAAACACGCCTGGTCCGAACCAGTAGTGTCCCTGGCTGCCGTCGCCTGACGGCGGGACCGGCTGGCGCAGCCTGGCGTTGGGATTCGCCTTCTTCGAGAGGTTCCACATGTCAATATTCATACCGTCGAAGTCGTACGCAAACCGTCCTGCCTCGAATTGCGTGCGCTTGGAGAGAATGTTGTAGGTGAGGCTGTCCGGGTCATAGACGCCGGCCGCGTACAGGTCGCGGGCGAAGCCAACCGCGGCTCTGAACTGTTCGGTCTCGAACGTACGCGTAAACTTACCGCCGGTTTCGGACCATTGATTGGGCGCTCCAAACATGGCCGCGTACATCCCACCGGACGGATTCCACGTATCGAAGGCATTGTTCACGTGACTTGCGATGCCCCACGTCCCACCCTGGGCGTGGACCAGCTCGCCCAACACGCGTTTGAACTCGTCGGCGGTTGTTGGCGGAGCAGCTCCGATCTGCTCCAGCATGTCCTGACGATTCCACAGCACCCAGAAGAACGGGACGAACGCCGTCGGAACGGCGTAGATTGCGCTGTTGAAGACGGTGTTCTTCCAGGCGAGGGTCGGCAGATTGGCCAGATTCGGGTAATCCTTGACAGCGTCGCCGCTGACGTATGGCGTCAGGTCGGCAAACTTTGCCTGCAACAAGTGACCGAGCTCCGGCTGCAAACCGGGAATGTAGACGACGTCAGGCAGGTCGCCGCCCGCGAGGACGGACGATAGCCGGGTTTGATAGTCGGCATAGGCGGTGAGCTGCATGCGCAGCGTCGCGCCGACTTGCTTGTTGACCTCCTGCCACATCGCGTTGTCCTCGAGCGGCGCATTCGGGACGAACGTGTACGTCATCCAGGTCACTTCCCCACCCGCGCCTGGCGTGGACGTCACCGACTTGAAGCTGGTCTTGGGATACGCGAGATACGCATCTGGAACCGTGTCGGTACCCGGCAGGTCGGCTTTGACCGTCGGCAGCGGGGCATACGTCGGCAACCTCAATGCGCCCGAGGCCGCGGGCGTACCCGGACTACGGGATGTTGCCGCCGCCGGACTGCCCGGCAAGGGAATGCTCGTGCATGCCTGCGAGAGCAAAGCCGCGACTCCACAGGCTGCCAGCGTGCCGCCAAAGCTGAGCCGCAAGAAGGCTCGCCGACTGTGTGACGACTCCCATGACGTGCTGCGTTCGCAAACCAGTTTCTGGCGTTCCATCGAGGCTCCTCCTTCTCAGCAGAGATGCCGTGCTCATACTCGTCCCAGCGCCAGGACGTCGATAGCGTCGCCGCCGCGCTCCGGAGCGGGCTCGGGATCAGAAGACGATGATCGAGCGACCGGCAATGTCGCCGCGCTCCAGGTCGCCCAGCGCGTCGTTGATCTGCTCCAGGCGGTATCGACGGGATACCAGCTTGTCCAGCGGCAGCTTGCCTTCTTGAAACCAGCGTACGTACATCGGGAAGTCTCGCTCCGGACGCCCGCCGCCGCCGAATGAGCCGGTCAGGCGACGGTTCCACATCTGTCCCATCTGAAACTGGGTGGGTCCTGTCGGAACGCCGATCAACACCGCCGTGCCCGGCTCTGAAATGCCGTTCGCCCCGGTGCGCACCACCTGGTAGAACTGCTCGAGCGTCTTCGGCGCCCCGATCGCGTCAAACGAGCAGTCGACGCCTACGCCGCCAGTCAGCTCGCGAATCCGAGCGACCGGATCTTCGATCGAGGCGTTGACGAAGTGCGTGGCGCCGAACTGGGATGCGAACGCCAGCTTGTCGTCGCGGAGATCGACCACGATGATCGGATACGCGCCGGCGTTGGCACAGGCCTGGACACAGGAGAGCCCGACGCCTCCGACACCGAAAACGGCAACCGAGTCGCCCGCGCGTACACGGCCTGTATTGAGTGCCGCCCCGGCGCCGGTCATAACGGCGCACCCGATGATCGACGTCAACTGCTCGTCGACCAGGTCGGGCAGCTTCACGACGTACTGCTCGTGCACGACGGTGGACTCGGTCCAGGTGGCGGTGCCGCCCAGGCCGAAGTTCACCGGTTGGCCGCGGTACGCCCAGCCGGACACCGCGGCCGGGCGTTGGCCTGGCGAGGGCGTACGCGTGAGCCACGTGACCATGACGCGATCGCCTTCCTTCACGTAGTCAACCCCGGAACCAGCACCCGTGACCACGCCCGTTGCCTCGTGGCCCAGGACCGACGGCGTCGGCTGGTTGGGGTTGTGGATCTGGTGCAACTGCGAATGACAGATTCCGCTCGCGAACAGACTGACCGTGACATGGTTCGGCCCTGGATCGGGCAGGTCAAGCTCGTCCACGACCTGCGGTGCATTCTGGCCGACGTGAATGGCTGCACGCGTTTTCATCGCGACCCCAACCTCACCGTGATTTTAGAGTACACCGCCAGGATAAGACCTGGAGCGGCAGCGCTTGACCGGATGCGCCTCCATCCTGGAACTTGTTCCATGACGGCCCCGTTAGCGCTTGCGACGTGAGGCCTTCGTCCTCTCCACCTCAGACTGCCGCAGGCTCCACGCTTCCTCCAGAAGGTCCGCGACCTCGCCTTCGTCGGCTTCTGCGAGATCGAGACTAACCCACCCGATCGGCTCGCGATCGGACACCAGGCGGAACGCTTTCGGCGACCGCTCAGCGAGGGCTCGCGCTTCGATATGCGTCAAACGCAATGCAACTCGATCCTCACGTTCGGACAACGTGGCAAAGATTCTGTTCCCGATTCGGAAATCCGGGTGGCCGTGATGCGCGCCCTCAGCCGTTTCAGGCAACACGGCCACCAGCTCGCGAATCCGCCCAGGGCTCATCACGGCGGTCATGCTAGGCGAATCGGGCACATGTTGCGAGCCCGAACTCACGTGGCACCGGTTGCGCTGGGCTCGCGCAGGCGCCCTCGCTGGCTGCGTGACGCCTGCCTCCGGCTCCTAAGCTCTCACCTCGAAGAAGTCGGATGGTTCTATCCGCATGCCGAGAGCTTGAAGTCTCGACACGAAAGTCGCTCGTGCTACTGAGTGCCTTCGCGTGCTCCTCAGTGTCCCAGATGCTGATCGCAATGGTCCGCCCGCTGGCGCGATCCAGGCCCCGGGTGTAGCTCTGGTTGCCGGGCAGTCCCCTGACGTGCGAGGACAACTCCTGCCACAACTGTGTAGCTGCTTCGCTATCGAGCGTGGCTGGATCGGCATACTGAGCGTGTGTGACGCGCATGTACATGACTCATGAGATCTTAAGTAGCCGGACCAGGCTGATCTTTCGGAAACTACCCTCGAGGATGAATGCGCCAGAACATGACGACTGTGCTGTACGTGTTGCTGATGGTGATTGTCATCGTGGGACTGGACCTGGTGTTTTTCCGGGATCTGTTCTGGGAACGCTTGCTCTCGAACGTTGGAGTGGTCCTGGTCTTTGCGGCGTTCGGCTTGAAGTTCCTGCGCTAAATCGCATCCACACCCGCCTGACTGGGGACAACTGGTACGAGGTCCTGCGCCTGGCAGCTTTCCATACGCCACAGCACAGCCTCCGCGACGCGATCAGGCGCGAGTTGGCAGCCTAAACCGCGCCAGAACCAGATCGCTCGGACTCGCGCGGGACCAGGATGCCGCGTACCCACTGGCGGTATCGCCCTGTCTGGCCGCCCTCGCTGAATGTGCATCGTCGTATGTTGGCGATACGTTTTCGCCACTCCGTATCCTCCACGGTCCGGTGGCTGTACTGCTCGAGCGTATTCACACCCTCGGTGCGCGTCGATAGAACCAGTGTCGGTCTCTACAGCGCCCGCGCGGCCATGGGTGTAATGTTCGCACTTGCTTCTCGCTAGGGAGCGCCCTCAAAGGTGCGAGGTTGCCCTGCCGCGGATGGCGAGTCCGGCACCGTGGTCAGACCCAGCTCGGCTCCTTCGGCGAGGAATTGTTGCAGCAGCCGCCGACGCAGGGGCAGCTCGGCCAGACCGAAGCGCAAGCCATTGAGGTTGATATCCCACAGCTGCTCCATGCTGAGGCCGACCTCATCGCGCGCCAGCTCGTATTCGCGCGTGAGGTCAGTGTTGAAAAACGCGGGATCGTCAGTGCTCAACGTGACGGGCACGCCTGCTTGCAGGAGCTGCCGAATCGGATGCGACTTGAGATCGCGAAATTCCGTCAGCAAGAGATTGCTGGTGAGCGCGACGTCACACGCGATGCCATGCTCGGCGAGCAGCCGCAGAATCGCGGCGTCGTCGACCGCGTGCACGCCGTGCTGCACGCGCCGCGCCTTCAGATCGACGACGGCCTGGCGGACGTGCTCGGCCGGGCCGGTCTCACCTGCATGCGCGACGACAGGGTAGCCAGCTCGACGGACCCGCTCGAAGTAGGGCGCCGCCGACGTGCGCGGGTAGTCGACCTCCGGTCCGCCGAGGCCGACGGCCACGAGGATGGGATTGGCCAGCTGCTCGACCAGAGAGGCCGTGTACTCGCCACTGGCGGGCAGAAGCGCGCTGACAATGTCGAAGATCAGCCGCACCGCGGGTCCACCGGCCGACTCCGCGCGCTGCAGTCGCTCGGTCACGACTTCCAGGGCGGGGCGGGCTCCGAACTTGCCGAGGCGTTCGTGGTTGTATGGGGTGAAGTGCACTTCGGCGTAGCGGACGTTCTGCCGTCGAGCGTCGGCGATGTAGTCGTCGACCATGCGCTCGTACGCGGTGGCGTCGACGAAGCTTGAATGCATCGCCAGCCACAGCTCCAGGAACTGCGTGAAGGAGTCGAACACGTACTTCGCGCGCAGCGCTTGGGGCGTCTCGGCGGGCAGCGGCACGCCGGCGCGGTCCGCCAGGTCCCACAGCGTCTCGGGCCGGACCGTGCCTTCGAGGTGCAGGTGCAGCTCCGTTTTGGGCATCCGCGCGAGCACCGATTCGCTGGTCGTCATGTGGCTGAGCCTGATGAGCCGCGGCCGCTGGTCCTGCCACACTCCAGTCCAGTGCTCCGGGCAATTGCAATTCGGATCAAGACGCGGAGTCCTCTACTCGCGTCCCCAAATGGACTGCCTTCAGCACATCCAGTTCGGCCCGATACGTCGCCTCCAAACGCTGTTTGGCTCGAGCCGGCAGGAAACTGTGCCGCACGCCGTTCAGCAGGATGTCGTCGATCGCTCCGACGCCCAATGCAAACGGGTCGGCCAGCAGCGCGACTTCGCCGTTGAGCGTTGTACCGAACAGCGCCGGATCGTCGGTGCTGATAGTGAGGACCGCGCCGGCCGCGTGCAAGCGAGGAAGGGGGTGCTGGGCCAGGCTCGAGTATACGCCGAGACAAACGTTGCTCGTCGGACAGACGTCAAGGGCGACCTGACGTGCCGCCAGTTCGGCAAGCAACGCGTGGTCCTCGATGGCTCGCACCCCGTGAGCGATTCGCTCCGCGCCCAGCGCGTCCAGGGCTCCGCGGATGCTTGCTGGTCCAACCAGTTCGCCAGCGTGCGGGGCACTGTGGAGGCCGGCCGCGCGTCCGCGGTCGAACAGTGCTCCGAATTGCTCCGGTGGGTGTCCGACCTCCGAACCGCCGAGCCCGAGCGCAACCACGCCCTCCGATCGCGCGTCGATCGCCACGTCGACGGCATACGTCGCCCAGCGACGCGTCTCAGTCTCTCCGCCTTTCCATGCGCGACCGAGGTCGAAGATCCACGCCATCTCGACCCCGAGTTCCCGTTGGGCTCGCTCGCGGGCCCGGCTCAGGCCGCCGAGATACGTTGCTTCCGACACACCCATGCGAGCGTGGAAGGCGGGCAGGAATCCCACCTCGGCATAACGTGCGTTCTGGCGCGCCAGTTCCTCGGCCAGTTCGAAGGCGATCAACTCGTAATCGTCGGCAGTTCGCAGGCAACGACTGATTGCCGAGTAGACTTCGCCGAAGTGGGCAAAGTCGCGGAAGTGAAACCAGTCGCGGAGTTCTTCGACGGTGGAGCTCGGCAACTGGACACCGTTCCGGCGGGCCAGCGTCAAAATGGTCGTTGGACGGATTGCGCCCTCGAGGTGGAGGTGGAGCTCAGCCTTGGGCGCCGCCCATACGTAGCTCTCAAGTGACATCGGCGGAGGTTGGCCAGGGCTCGGACAGGCTGAAGGGCTGCGCACCTGCGAAAGTTGTCTGCGTGCTGTCCTCCGATCGTGTCGTTCATTTCGACCATTTGACGGAACGGTGCTCCCAAGCACCTGCAGCGTCAGACTGGGATCGCCTCGATGATACTCGCCGACGTGCGCGTCGGCACCACGCGAGTCAACCGAAAGCCAGCCTTGTCCAGGAGCGTGCGATATTCGTTCTCGGTACGCTCCTGTCCGCCGGGGACCAGCAGCATCGCCAGGTCAAGCATTTTCGCCGGGTCCGGGTCGTCGCCAGCCCGGACCACCGCTTCGACGACCAGCAGGCGTCCGCGCGCCGACATGGCTCGCCGGCAGCTCGCCAGGATGCGCACGCAGCTTTCTTCGTCCCAGTTGTGGATGCAATGGGACACGATGTAAACGTCGCCGCCCTCCGCGACCGTCTCCAGGAAGTCGCCGCCGACGAAGTCGCAACGATCGGCCACACCGGTCGCCTCGAGGTTGCGCCTGGCGTCGGGGACGACTTGCGGGCGCTCGAAGAGCACACCGCGCAGGCTCGGATTGGCGGCAAGGATCGTTCCAAGCAGGTTCCCGGACCCGCCGCCCACGTCGACCACCGTCTCGGTCCCAGAGAAGTCGTACGCCTCTACGATGGCCGCTGGCTCCTCCCCGTGATAGCCGATCATCGCGGCATTGAAATGCGACGCGTCCTCCGGATGCCGCGCAAGGTAATCGTATTCGCTCACCCCGAGCGGCTTCTGCAGGCCGGTCTCGCCGGTGCGCACGCTGTAGAGGACCTCACCCCACGCCGCCCAGAACCAGTCACCCGAGAGCGCGATCACGGTCGAGCGTGCAGCGCCGGGAGCATCGGACTGGAGAACCGCCCCAAGCGGCGTAAGCGAGAAGCGGCCCTGCGCGTCCGTGCTGAAGAGCCCGACGCTGGCGAGTGACCGCAGCACTCGGCTGAGGGTGGGTGCGTAGGTATCGGTCGCGTACGCTGGAACCTCAGTCACAGCCGGTGTGGCGTCGAGCGTATCTGTCTGCATCAGAGACCTCCGCATGTTGGTTTGAGGCCAGCCTACGCGGCGTCGAATGTGCTGGGAAACGCGGACCCACAGAATTAGACGCAGACTTGCAAAGGTTGCATGTCAATCGCGACCC
>JAFAOS010000517.1 GCA_019247515.1 Chloroflexota bacterium
CAGGGCAGCGCGGACCGCACCGCACTGGCGAGACGGGCTAGGTTGCCGGTGGCCGTTCTCATAGGCGCTAGTCTCGGGCGGTCCACCTTCGACGACCAGACACACGAGCCACACGTAGGTCACCGTTGGCTACCCCTAAGCGGCATGTTTGAGCCTGCTAGGATGCTGGGCGGTTTGGCCGTGGCCGCATCGTCGTTCGCACGCCTACTCCGGCAGCACAGGCTTACACACGGGCTGACCCAGGAGGAGCTCGCCGAGCGTGCCGGAGTGAGCGCGCGCGCGATCAGCGATCTTGAACGCGGCCTCAAACGAGCGCCTCGGGCGAGCACGGTGCGGTTGTTGGCGGATGCCCTGCAACTCGGCACGGATCAGGCTGCCGCGCTGCTCGCAGCCGCGCAGGGTGGCGATCAGACCCAGGGTCACACGGCAGACCGACCGTCAGCACGCGACAACCTGCCTCGGCAGCTCAGCAGCTTCGTCGGCCGCCAACTGCAAATCGCGGAACTCGTGCGCCAGGTCGAGCGCAAGCCGCTCGTCACGCTGGTTGGTCCTGGTGGCGTGGGCAAGACGCGTCTGGCACTCGAGGTAGCAGCCCGAGTTGGCCCGAGCGCCGCCGACGGAGTGTATCTGGTTGAACTCGTGTCACTAACCGAGGCGAGTCTTGTCCCAGAGCGCCTGGCTGCCGTGCTTGGAATCGTCGGGCGTGCTCGAGGCACGCTCCTGGCGACGCTCGCGGACAGCATCGGCCGGCGGCAGCTGCTCCTAGTCCTGGACAACTGCGAGCACCTGGTCGGGGCTTGCGCACAGCTGACGGAAACTCTCCTGCAGCACTGTCCACAAGTGCGCGTGCTCGCGACAAGCCGGGAGCCGCTCGGCATCGGCGGAGAGCAAGTCTGGCCCGTGGCTCCGCTCTCTCTGCTGGACGGCGCCGTCACGCACACGTCCGAAGCCGTCCAGTTGTTCGTCGAGCGCGCCGCGGCCGCCGTTCCCAGCTTTTGCCTCGTAGACGACAACCGGCAGACTGTCATGGAGATCTGCGCCCGACTGGACGGCATTCCGCTGGCGATCGAGTTGGCGGCCGCGCGGGTGAAGACGCTTACGCCGGCGCAGATCGTCTCTCGTCTCGACGATCGGTTCCAACTTCTGATCGGCGGGAGTCGCACCGCCCCTGCCAGGCAGCAGACACTCCAGGCCACCGTCACCTGGAGCTATGAACTTCTCGGAGTCCATGACCGACATTTGTTCGATCGGCTCGCGGTGTTCAGCGGCGGCTGGGACCTGCAGGCTGCCGAAGTCGTATGCGCGGCACCGGGCCTGGGCCGAGATGATGTCCTGAATGGACTAGAGCGGTTGGTCGACAGGTCGCTCGTGCTCGCGGAGCACGGACGCTACCGGATGCTGGAGACACTCCGCCAGTACGCGAACGAACGCCTCCGCGACCGCAACGCTATCGATGCGCTGCGTGAACGTCATGCTCATTACTATCTGCGCCTGGCCGAAGCTGCCGAGCCAGAACTCAAGCGCGCGGATCAGGCAGCCTGGCTCGAGCGGCTCACGGTGGAGCACGACAACCTGCGGGGCGCACTCCGCTGGTATATCGACGTGGGCCGGTCGGGGGTGGGGCTTCGCCTGGCCGTCGGCCTGGCGCGGTTCTGGGAGATCCGTGGCCATTTTGGAGAGGGGCGGCGGTGGTTTGCGGAATTGCTGAGACTGCCCGATTCGGCCCAACTGGATCTTTCATTGCGAGCGGCAGCGGTTGCTCACGCGGGGTATCTCGCCTACCTGCAGGGCGATGTTGCGGCGGCGCACCCAATGCTGGAGGAGGGTCTTCGGCTGGCTCGAATCGCCAACGCGCCGACCACCGTCGCATTCGCCCTGTTTGGACTTGGCCAGATGTGGATGATGCGTCGTGATTACGCGACAGCACGGCCGCTGCTGACAGAAAGCCTCGCCCTGGCACGCCAGTTGAATGATGCGTGGGCGACGGCCCGCGCACTCTCGAACGTGGGCACGCTGGCGCGCGAAGAGGGAGACATTGACCTGGCACGTTCCCTCCTCGAGGAGGGGCTGGCCATTGCGCGTCGGGGGGGCGAGCGGCGGATCGAATCCTCGCTCCAGATAAGCCTGGCAATGATCGCGTATGTCACCAATGACCCGACGACGGCGATTGCCTTCCTCGAAGCGAGTCTCGCGACGAAGCGTGAGCTGGGCGACCGCTACCAGCCGGCTATGGCATATCGCACGCTGGGCTGGATTGCGTTCGACCGCGGAGACTACGTCGCCGCATGCCAGCAGTTTCTGGAGGCGCTGTCCATCGTCCGCGATTTGGGGCCGCTCGAAGCTACCCCGAGGGCGCTGGCTGGCCTCGCATGCGTGGCAGTCCAACTTGGACAGATGGAGGCTGCCGTGCGCCTGTTCGCGGCGGAGGCCCGCACATCCGAGTATGTCAGCATGCAGGCACCCTCCTTTCTCGACGAGCGCCACAAGCGCTTTGAAGAGGCGGCCCGCCGAGCACTTGGTAGCCAGGCAGAAAGAGTGTGGAGCGAAGGCCTGGCGCTTGGGCCAGATCAGACCCGGGCCGAAGCGGCGGGTCTCGCCCAAGCGGCAGAGTCAGCGGTTGCGATCGGTCGTTTCACCCGCACACGCAGTAAGAAGACGACGTCAAGACAACCGATGAAGAACACAGCCGCCGCGGACCCGGCGAGCGGAGTCCCATTCCTCTCTAATTCGTGGTGAAACGGCTGCATCCTATAAACCAACAGCGGCGGCCGCGTTGCGGCGAAAAAGCAAACCGTCTCTGATATAGCGGCGGACGACGGGTAAAGACTTGTGCCCGGTCTGGGCCATGATCGACCGCTCGCTCACGTCAGCATTCGCGGCGGCAGTCGCCAGGCCCGAGCGCAAACTGTGCCCCGCATAGTTCTCAAAGTCGAGGCCGGCTTTTTCGCGCAACGCTTGACGATGAGCGCCACCGACTGGCCTGTCAGGCGCTGAGGTTTGAGGTTGCCATGGCGGTCGACCGGCCGGAACAGCGGCCCGTGCACAATGCTGGCGCAGTCGAGCCACAGGCGCAGGGCGCGCACCGGGCAGGTGAGCGGGTGGGAGCCGAAGGGCAAGCCGACTTTGCGGCCCTCGGCCTCCTGGTCGGTCTTGGAACGTCGCAGCTGGACGACCGCGCCGTCGGCGGTAAACGTCACGTCGGCGACATCGAGCGAGACGACTTCCGAGCGGCGGAAGGCGCCCGCAAAGCCAACCAGCAGCAGCGCCCGATCGCGCGCGCCGCTGAGCGTCTCGAGATCCAGCGTCTCGACCATGGCGCGCAGCTCGGCAGTGACGGCTGCGGTCTTCTGGGCTGTGGCGGAGCCCAGCGCGCGCCGAATGCCCTGGAAGACCAGGCGCACCTGGGCATCGCGCGTGGGCGAGGTGTAGCCGGCGGTCTGGTGCGCCTGGGAGATGCCGCTGAGGCGAGGATACAGCGTCGAGACGCGGTGCGTTTCTGTGAGATCAGTCAGGTACAGCGCGATCGCCTGCGGCGTCGCGGGCAGTGGCTCAAGGTCGTGCTGGCCGCACCAACGGCGAAAATCGTCCCAGTCGGTGCGGTACGCCTTGAGCGTGTTAGGCGCCTTGGCGTGTCTGGCGTAGTCTTGGGCCTGCTCGGCGATCGTCTCGAGGCGTGCGAGCGCGCGCGTGTGCGCCTCAGGATCGAAGCGGGTGTCATCCTGGTCCTCAGGGCCAAGATCGCTGGCGCCCGGAGAGCGTCAACATCGAACCGAGCCAGGGCGACGTCGGGCGTGAGGGTCATGGGCGAACATAGCCAGCCTACGCGCACGCAGACCAAACCGGAAGAGGTGAGCGCGTCACGGCTGAGTAGCGATACTCGTCCCTTATCGCTACTTAGAAACGACCTTTGATGGGCCTGAAATTCGACGCAAGTTCTGACATAATGACGCAACCTCGCTCGTGTACCCAGAGTTCGATGGCGCGGTGGCGGCCGCAGCGTCGTGATTGGACCCGAATTCTCGGCAGCCGCCAGCCCAATCGCTTCGGCAGAGCTGGCTGATCCGGCGCCCACAGCGGCGAACGCCGGGACATGCGGACGCTTGCAAGGGTCCTCCTCGAAAAATTAAGAAGGCGACCGCCAGCGACCTGCTCACCGTATTCGGCCGCTGCATGGTTGCCGGGTC
>JAFAOS010000526.1 GCA_019247515.1 Chloroflexota bacterium
CAACCTCCGCCAGATCAGCCGATCAGTGGTCGCCGACTCGGCCAGGTGACACCGCAACCAAAGCAATCACCATGACCGACCAAACCTCTGCAATCAGCCAACCCGAAACCGACTAACTCGCCGGGTTTTGCACCGGAAACTAGCTAACGGTGCTGCCGCCAACGGCGCTGCTTAGCAAGACTTCGATCTCGGTCATGGCCACTGCACCTACAGCTTGTTCGATCAGTGCCCACATCCGATGGCGTGCGCCCGCTGCGACTTCTATGTTGACCGTCGTCGCCGCGGGCGCGACCGCGAGGCCGACTGCCGCCGCCACGCCGTCGGCCCCGACCGCGACGCCCGTGCCGAAGGCGGCACCGACGCCGGCCCCGACCACCTCGACCACCGCGCCGGCGCTGACGCGCGACTCCCGCTACTTCGCCCAGACCGGCTTCCGCATCGACACCGACGCGTTCTACACGTACTCAGCCAGCGCGGCGGGGTACGCACCTTCGGCTATCCCAGCTCGCGCACCTTCAAGCTCGACGGCTTCCAGGTGCAGATCTTCCAGCGCCTGGTTATGCAACTCCAGGGCAACGGCTCGGTGCAGACGCTCAATCTGCTCGACCCGGGCCTGATGCCGTATACGCGGATCAACGGCAGCACCTACCCAGCGCCCGACCCGTCGGTCGTCCGCGCGACCCCGCGTACGCTCGCGCGGCCAGCACGATGTCGGCGGTGGCGACGCGCTCGTCAGCCAAGGTGTTGAAGACGCCGCCCGGACCATAGACGAGGCCGCGCATCCCTGAGGCGGCCAGGTGGCCGGCATCTGGCCCGTAGTAGCGATAGGGCGCCACCGCGCCGATGCGTGGTTTGCGGCCGCTCAAGGCCCGATGGTTGGCGGCGATGCGCTGCACGAACGGGTCACCCTGGTCCACCTCGAACGGCGGCATGACGTGCTTGACCTCGGGTGGCGCCAGCTCGATGCGGTACTCCGGCTCCGGGTCTCCGGCTTTCAGGTTGCCCAGGAGATCGTCGATCTCTGCGATCGCGGATTCGGGCGTCTGATCGGGCGCGAAGCGCGCCGTCGCGCGAACCGTGCAGAAATCGGGCACCAGCGGCGCGCGCCAGTCCTGCGCCTCCGGCCCCACTCCGCCCCGAATGGAGCCGACATTCAAGCGCTGCAAATCCGCGTACTCCGGCCTCGCGCCGGTCGAAAACTGAAACTGCTTCAGCGCAGCCAGGACGCGCACATCTTCTCGATGGCGCTGACGCCCTCCTCCATCTTGGACATGTGCCGCGCACGACCGAGCGTGTCGATGGTGAACTCGAACGAGCCGGCGTGGATGGTCAGGATGGCCAGGTCAGTTGGCCCGCCAACAATGAAGTACTGCGTCCGGATGCCCTCGCGCAGCAATTGCAGCGTTCCGACACCACCCTGCAACTCACCGACGACCATCGCCAGGCACACGTCGCCGCGCAGGTCCGGCCCAACCTGGCGCACGGCCGTGAACGCCTCGATCATCGCCGCGTCGGCGGCCTTCATGTTGGACGAGCCCAGGCCATAGACGAAGCCGTCCTCCACGTCGCCACTCCAGGGGTTCCGGGTCCAACCCAGCCCCGGCATGTTGGTGTCGATGTGGCCGTTGAGCATCAGGCTCGACCCGTCGCCCGTCCCGCGCAGCCAGGCGAGCGTGTTGACGCGCTCGCCGGAGATTGGTGGTTGAGCGACCTCAAACCCGCGCCCGTGCAACTCCTCGGCCAATCAGCGCGCCAGCTCGAGCTCGCCCGCCGAGGCGCTGAAGCTCCGGAACCGCAGCATCTCTCGCAACGTGCCGATCAACCGCTCAGAGTCGATCGCCGCGAGGACCGCGTCGCGTACCGCCATCGGCCAGTAAGTCTGGCCGAACAGCGCGTGCCGCCACAACATCAGGTGTCCTGGTGGGCACTCGGGCGGGCAGCGCGTGAGTCGCCATCGTTTACCATGCGCCCGCCGGTGAAGGAATTGGCGGATTTCGAGGGCCCGTCCCGCCAGCAGCGTCGTCCGCCGACGCGAGCCGGCGCGCGTTGGGGAGCTCGTACCGGAGAATAGACAGGTTAGCTTGACCGGCCCAGGTCGTGGCAAGACGCGCCTGGCGTTACGGGCCGCGTACGAAATCCAGGACAAGTTCGCCTACCGCCTCGTATTCGTTCCCTGGACGTCCATTCTCGATCCCATGGCTCGTATTGCCAACGCTTCTCTCGGCGCTCGGGATGCAGGCCGCCAGCCAGCCAGCTATCGACCTGGTGGGCTACGCCCTCCACGTCGAGCAGGTGCTGAGCGCCGGTTCGAGCCGGGTCCGGCTGGTCGAGGCCTGCCCTCCGCTGCACCTGGTGGTGACCAGTCGCGCTGTCGTCCACCTGTCGGGTGAGCGGATGTTGTGGCGCTGACGCATGGTACATATAGTCGGCCCAATCCTTGGATTGCGATGTGTTTACCTCGTCGCAGATATCATTCGAGGGCGCCGGAAGGCAGACTATTTGACGGGCGTGGGTGGATACCGACATGCTGCATCAGATCCGCGCGGGGCTGCCGTTCATATTTCAGGCTTACCTCGCCGCCTTTTTTATTGGCGCGGTCGTACTGACGGTTCCCGTGACCGGCGTGGCGGCGCAGGCCGCGACGGCGCGATCGGATGCCACCCAGACGACTCTGCCGCTCGTCCCTTACAACGAGCAGCACCCGATTCTCGCATACTACTATGCCTGGTGGGAGCCAGAACGCCTCGCTGCGGGCCTCTACCAGCCTGTGCTCATGCCTGCGCCTGGTGCAGGCCAGATTTCGGACGACCTTGATCTGGAGCGCGCGCACATCTCCCAAGCGCGCTCAGCTGGATCGACGGTTTCATCGTCAACCGCACGTCTGACCTGGCGCAGATGCTTGATCTCGTACGTGGGTCAGATTTCCGCGTGACTTTCGAGCTCGATTCCAATGCTGACCCGGACGGTCAGCTCCAGGAGTTCTATCGGCACGCGAGCGATCCAGGGATGGTGACGTATCAGGCACGGCCAGTCCTCTTCTTCTGGCGAGCACCTACCCGTCCGAACTCGTTCTGGAGCGATCTGCGTGCCAGGTTCGACCCAGATCACAAGGCGGTCTGGCTGACAGATGGCGATCAGTTCCCGTTCATGAGCGGTGATGCATGGGATGGAATCAGTCCATACGCCATCGCATGGTCCCCAAATCCAACCAGCCAGCTACCGGCGTGGGGCGCCAAGGCCCCCGCCGCGGCACCGGCGAAGTTGTACGTTCCTCCTGTGTCGCCTGGCTGCGACGATTCGGCGGTGCGCACGGTTACGTGCGTTCGCGACCGCTCTGATGGACAGTACTACCAGGCGGCGCTGCGCGGGGCGCTGGCGTCCAATCTGCAGTGGGCGGTCGTCGTCTGCACGTGGAATGAATGGATGCAGTCCACCTCGATCGAGCCAAGCGTGCAGTACGGCGACCTGTACCTCCAACTTACGCGTCAATTCGCTGATACCTTCAAAGCGTCCTGACCTGCCGACGCGCTCGCGGCTCCGAGACACTGCACGGCTGCAGACTATCCTGGGCGGGCCTGCGATAGCGCAGCTGTGGGATGTGCGGTCGAACTGAACTCGATTGTTGGAGTTCAGCGCCGACTGTTGGAAGCCGGCGCCTCACATCAGGTGGCAAGCTTGCCTGTGAGTGCGATTGCTCGTGCGATCCGAGCCTGGTCAGAACCCCGCGTAGCCCCGCTGGCCACCTTCACCGGCGACTGTAGAGTTCCATCGGCAGACGCTTGAATGAGATGCGAGTTACTCCACCTGCAGCTGGCCCGGAACCGCTGTCGCTTTTGGCGGCGCCGATCCGGCGGCCGCGTCCTGCAGTATCATGAGCCGATCCTCAGGCTGCTCGCCGAGGTGTGCCGCGAGATCGGGCAGCCGAGAGCAGTGTGCACCGCTGGTTTGCCCAGGTCGACATCGACAGCGGCCAACGGGATAGGCTGACCACAGCCGAGCGCGAAGAGCTGTCCCGCCTGAAACGCGAGCTCCGCGTGGTGCGAGAAGAGCGGGACGTCCTGGCAAAAGCCATCGCATTCTTCACCAAAGACACGAGCTGGTGAGCCGCTACAGCTCACCGACGAGATCAAGGACATCTTCGACGCCAGCCGTTGCACGTACGGAGCGCCACGTGTCCATGCCGAGTTGCGCACCCGCGGCAAGCGGGTGGGCCGCAAGCGCGTGGCGCGGCTGATACGCAAAGCGGGTCTGGTCGGTCGAACGCCGCGTCGATTTCGCCGGACGACGCTTCCTGACCCGAGCACTCAGGTACAGAACCTGGTGCAACGCCAGTTCGATCCGAGCGAGCCGAACCAGCTCTGGCTGTCGGACATCACTTATATCCGCACCTGGCAAGGCTGGCTGTACCTGGCAGTTTTCTTGGATGCCTACTCGCGCAAGGTCGTCGGCTGGGCCCTGGCGGATCACCTACGCACGGACCTCGTCACAGCAGCGCTGCCGATGGCATCGAACAGCCGACGACCGCCAGCAGGCCTCTGTCACTCCGATCGCGGAAGTCAATACACCAGCGCGGCGTACTTTGACCTGCTCGATCAGCATGGTCTCAGGCACAGCATCGGTCGGCCCGGGACATGCTGGGACGCCGAGTCATTCTTTGCCACGCTGAAAAACGAGCTGATCTATCCGCATGTCTGGCCCACGCGCCAATCCGCACGCTCCGCGATCTTCACCTTCATCGAAGGCTGGTACAACCGGCTCCGCCTCCATTCAACACTCACGTACTCCAGCCCGCAGATAAACGAGGAGGACTATTATAGTCTCAGCAACGCCGCCTGACGTCTCTACCGAATCTGTCCGCCGGAGCCTGGCAACACCACACACTTTCCGTAGGATTTGTGGCTTCAAACTATGTGTGGGGGCGTGTGGTGCGACACGGGACCCTTGTCGGATGCCGAGGCAACCTTCGAGCCGATCCGCCTTGTGGCCGGCGGACCAGCTGTCGACCTGGTCGGACCACTGCCGTATCCCGCGCTCCAAGCGATGTTCGATCCGCTCTATCCGGCCGGCCAGCAGTGGTACTGCCGGGCGGACTTCATCAACGAACTGAGCGACGAAGCGATCGACCTGCACATCCAGCACGGTTCTGCAATACCTAACCAAATGTGCGGCTCGCACCTGTATCCCATCAATGGCGCGACCAGCCGCGTCGGCAGCCACGACACGGCGTGGGGCTATCGCGATGCCACCTGGGGTCACGTCGTGGCCGGCGTCGACGCCGATCCTGCCAACGCCGGACTGATCAGGGATTGTAGTGTCGCGTACTCGGAGGCGCTCCATCCGCATTCCGCTGGCGGAGCCTACGTCAACATGATGATGGACGAGGACGTCGATCGCATTAAAGCGGCGTACCGCGACAACTACGATCGGCTGGTTGCGGTCAAGACTAGGTACGACCCCAACAATCTGTTCCACGTCAATCAGAACATGAAACCCAGTCCGTAGGGAGCACGGCCGGGGCCGGAGAGTCCGACTGGACACCACTCTCCGGCGCAACCACTAAACCGGCATGCGCGCACTGAGCACGCGAGGTAGGAACAGTGACAGTCAGGAAGCTCTTGATCACCCAGCTGCCAAGGGTGTCGCACTCGCGAGTCTCACATGCGAACCCGCCGTAGCGTGCCGCTCTGGCTGCGTGACGTTGCCCGTGGAGGCCTATCAGGGCACGATTGCGAAGTAGCCTCCGCTGAGCGGCCGAAGCACGCTGAAGTGGCGGCGATCCAACGTGGCGATGGTCGTCGTCTGGTTCCGCTCGGCGAGAACCACGTTCGACGCGTCAGCAACGCCGATGGTGTGATCGGCGTAACGTTGGAGGATTGGCACAATTCTCGCGAGGTCGATTGCGTCGATGATGGCGAGATCCCATGCTCCACCGGCCAGCTCGCGGAGCGCAGTAATCTCTGCGGCCACCCCCAACCGACTGCCGATAAGGTAGTCCACCTCGGCGATAACGTAAGGCGAGACTACGAGCGGCTCGGAGGCTTGAGACAGCACCGCTGCCAGCGATTCATGATCGGGCTCGTCCCGGTCGAAGAACGCGAGAATGGCACTCGTGTCGACGATCACAGTTGACCGAATCCGGCCAGGTGCTGGTCGGCCTCGCGGGCGATCGGTGCACCACTTGCGAACAACCCGCCGCGCGGGGCAGGCCGTGGGGATGCCACCAGTGAGCGCAGGGCCTCCCGGATGACTTCAGCTTCGGAGACCCCGCGCTCCCTGGCGGCGCGCTTGATGGCTGTCTTGAGCTCGGGTGGCAGGTACAAAGTAGTCTTTTCCATTGGAGTGTGTATGGTACCACCTATGGCGCCTGCACAAGCCACGCCGCTGGCTGGTTGGCCTGCTCGGTCGGTGCGAGGAAGCCCTCACGCTCCGCGCCAGGTTCGCTGGAATCGAGAATGATACCGACACGACCGCGCTCTTTTTCTGGCCATCTGGCTGAGGTGAGCGTTCGATGTGGCGATCACGCGACCGCCGCGGCACTGTCCAAGCGACTCGCGCATGTCAGTTACCGGCTGGATGGATGCTTGCTGGTGAGTTACGGCCGGTTGCTCGGTCAGGCCGCCGTCATGCTGGGTCGGGCTCGGGAACCGCGTGGCTATTACGAACAGGCGCTGGAAGTGTGCGCTCGTGCACGCTGTCGGCCAGAGCGGGCCCTGACCCGTCTCGAATGAGCGGAGCTGCTTCTTGCCAAATTCACGGGCGAGGAAGCGTTCGCCGTGCACCAGTTGCAGGTGGCGATTCCTGAACTCGAATCGTTGCACATGCGGCCGAGCCTCGCCCGGGCGCTCGAGCTCGGGCGCTCTGTGGCGCCTGCCAGGATCCGGCGGCCGGCCAAATTAGTCGGGCCGTTTGCCGATGCGGTCAACCCGCTAACCGAACGCGAGCAACAAGTCGCGACCTTGTTGCTGCGATCACTCGCGCACTGCGCTGGCCATGGATGACAGCGATGATCCAGAGTCGTCGGCGTGCATTCGTGTGCGCAGCGCCCGGCCCGACCGTCGTCACTTTGGTTGAGGCATCGCATCTCCCTGGCAGGTGTTGCGAGCACCCCTTGAACCCGGTCAATATCCGTCAATCCGCTACACCGAACGGCTGCTGGAGGCCGGAGTAACGCGCTCGGTCGGCTCTCGAGGCGATTGATACGACAATGCGCTCGCGGAATCAGTCAACGGCTTGTACAAGGCCGAGGTAATCCATCGCCAGGCCTGGCGTTCACTGGAACACGTCGAACTGGCTACCGCCGAGTGGGTGGACTGGTCGAATCAGCACCGCTTGCACACCGCCATCGATAACCTCCCACCTGCCGAGTACGAAGCCCTTTACTATCACCAGCACGAGGTCAACCAGGCCGCGTGATTCCAAGCCGCCGAGCCTCCACCGAACTCAGGGTAATTCACTCCAGGAAGCATTCCAGGTCCCTGGCGGCGTTTTCGACCGCATCCCGCTCCTCGGACTCCAGTTTGTCAAAGCGCCACGCGCCACGCCGTTCACGACCACCACATTCGACAGGATGTTGCCGAACGAGAACAGCGTCGATTCCAACAGCGCATCAGGATGGAGCGCGCTCCGGTCGCGGCAGGCGACCATGTACTCGTCGAAGTTGGGCAGCAAATGCGCTACGCAGGCCATGTTTTGGGGACGCTCCGCTGGGAAGCCAACAGGTCCTACCAGTCCTTCAGCGGCGCCCAGGCCGGATGTGGCGGCAGTAGTTGAGAGTCGCGCATGGTCACCCGGAATCTTGAGGGCGCTACACTTCGGCGGCCAGGACGCCGATGTGCGCCTTGAGCCCCTCCTGATCACGCTTCGCGCGCAGATAGCGGCTGTCCCAGTCGCGGGAGTTTGGTTTCAATGAATCCGGCGAGTGGGCCCCATCCAAGCTCGAAATCCTGACGCGCCGTCGATCGCACCGGCTGTGGCGTCCATCACGTATACGTGCTTGTCGGCGTCCACTGGAGCCGGCGGTGAAGACATTACGGCGAGCGTTTATGCAGATGTAGAGGGGGACGCTGGAGTAGTCGGTGGACTGCATGGCTTCTGGGCGGTCGAAGACGTGAAGCAGCACCTGCGACTGTCAGCTGACTGCGGATGAACTGGATGATGTTGAACAGACCCTTGTAGAGGCCGAGAGTCAGCTGGGAATTGAAGACTCGCCCTGGTTCCCGTACTGAGCGAAGCCGCATTACTGGGCGCTCGCGATTCTGCGAACACGTTCCGCGCCCACGTTGCCATGGGCTTCGATATGGGCTGGACACAGCCCCGCTTCGTACTTGTCAGCAGCCTGCTACCGCTGCGCACGTGCTCGGCGCGCACTGTCCCGGGCAGTCCAATGCCACTGTCAGGCCATCTGGAGGAACTCTTGACCCACAAACCACACCTCGGCCGCATCAACCGGTTCGAAACCAGCGTCTTCATGCCGTTCACCCGAAATACCCGCGTCTATCAGGTCCGGTGACCAGTACTGCGCTTGTCACCGTTCTGCGCGCCGCGGGACGCGCCGGCGTCGCCGTCTGCCTGTGGGGCGATCCGGGCATTGGCAAGTCGGCGTTGATCCAGGCGGCGGCGGCCGACGACGTCCCGTGCGAAATCGTCATCGGCTCACTTCGCGAGCCCAGCGACTTCGCAGGTCTGCCGGTCGTCACCGAGGACGGGGTGCGCCTCGAGCCGCCATCGTGGCCAAACGACTGCACGAGGCCGGCGCGGGCTACCTGTTCCTGGACGAGCTATCGACGGCGCCGCCCGCCGTGCAGGCCGCCATGCTCGGCGTGGCCCTCGAGCGGCGTGTCGGCGACCTCGTCTTGCCACGCGCAGTTCAGGTGGTCGCCGCGGCCAATCCCCCCGAACGAGCGGCCGACGGCTGGGACCTGAGTCCGCCCTGGCGAATCGCTTCCTGCACATCGCCTACACGCCGGAAGTCGACGGCTGGATCGACGGCATGACGGCCGGTTTTTCGCTGCCAGCCGTCGGCCACGTGGCCCAACCGAGTCGCGAGCGGACCGCAGTCGCGCCCGCGCGAATGTGGCTGCCTTCATTCGCTGCCGTCCGGTTCTGCTCGATGCATTTTCATCCAATCAGTCCGCGAGCGGACGGGCCTGGCCGTCGCGGCGGACCTGGACCATGACCGCTGACGTGCTGGCGCTGCTGGCCGACGGTGATGCCGACGCGGCCTATCTCGCCGCGGCGGGCCTGGTTGGTGAAGGGGCCGCGGTCGAGTACCTGACCTGGCGCCGAGAGGCCGACCTGCCCGATCCGGCTGCCGTCGTAGCCGATCCCACCATCGTCGCGTGGAAATCGCTGGACCCGTCGCGCGTATGGGCAGTGCTGGCTGGGGTGGTCAGTTACTCCACCGGCAGGGGAACGATCGAATCCTAGCGCGATGCATGGGGTCCGTTGGCGGCTGCGGCCGAGCAGGGCCGTGGCGACGTCGCCGCAGCCTGCGTGCGTACGCTACTGATAGCAAGGCCACCGACCGCCCGCCCGCCGGGCGCGGCGCGCGCGTTTATGGCCGTTCTGTCGGACGCCGGGCTGCTCAACGTCGCGTGACCGCGATCTCCGTCCGTAGACTTCGCACGAGCGAGGAGCGTCTGCTGGTGGCGGCACGTCTGGTGGCCGTCGAGCACGCGCCCTATCTGGCGCACGCTTTGTTCACCGTCAATCCGGTTGCAGCCGATGGACTTGGCACGCTGGCGGTCGATCGCGGCTGGCGTCTCTACGTGGACCCGGTCACCTTCGGCGGCTGGGGCCCGCAATTGGGAGGAGGCGTCCTGGTGCACGAGGTCGGCCACCTGGTTCGCGTGCATGCCGAGCGGGCCGACGCTCTTGGCGCCGACTATGACCACGACCGCTGGAATCTGGCAACGGACGCGGCCCTGAATGATGATCTGCTGGAAGCCGGCATCGCGCTGCCAGGAGGCGTTTTGACACCAACAGGACTCGGCCTCGAGGATGGCGGCATCGAAGAGGTCTACTACGCACAGATGGCCACAAGGCAGCAATGTTCGAACGGCGGCACTGCCGACTCCACATCAGTTGATGGTTGCGGCTCCGGCGCGGGAGGTCCGGTTGCTTCCTGGGAGCTCGCCGCTGATGACCAGACAGCGCCAGGCCTCGGCCATGCCGACGCCAACCTGACTCGCCGTCGCGTTGCTCAGGCCGCACGTGAGTACGCCGCCAGCCATAGTCGGGGCACGCTTCCGGCAGGCTGGCAGCGCTGGGCTGAGGCAACACTGGCTGGCCCGCAAGTCCCATGGCGGAAGGTGCTGGCTTCCGCCGTACGGCGGGCCATCGCACACGCTGCCGGCTGTGGCGACTACACGTACAAGCGACCCGGCCGACGCCGGATCCCGCGCGTCGTCACTCCCGCCATGCAGCGCCCGCTGCTGACGGTCGTGGTCGTCGTAGACACCTCCGGCAGCATGGGACAATCGGAGCTGGACTCCGCCATTGCGGAGATCCAGGGCGTGATCAGGGCAGCCGGCCTCGCACCACAGGGAGTCCTGGTGCTGGCATGCGATGCGGAGGTCGGCGATGCCACGCGTGTGCGACGCGCAAACGAGGTCCGCCTGGTGGGCGGCGGCGGAACGGACATGCGCGTGGGTATCGCCGCCGCGGAGGCGGCGCGCCCCAGACCTGACGTGCTCGTCGTCCTGACAGACGGGTACACGCCGTGGCCCGAGCGACGTGGGCGGGCGCATCTGGTGATCGCCATCATCGGTGACCCGTCGGCAGCCCGGAATACTCCTGACTGGGCGACGACGGTGGTCGTGCCCGCCGTATGAAACCATCACCCCAACGCACGGCAATATCCAAGCTGTTGCCGGAGGTGCCGCCGCCGCTAGCCGAGTACGCCGATCGACTCTTGATCTCAACCGGTCTGCAAGCGGAAGACGCCCTGTCGATTGCCACCGGCCGCCTGGATCCGCCGGCGGAGATGGAACCGCTTGCGCGAGCAATTCGAGCCGGTTGGGAGCTCGATGAGCTGACACCATGAGTGTCGCTCTATTTGACCTCGGTCAGCGGCTTCGCGCCGCAGCCTTGTCGCGTCCTGGCGAGCGCCCCCACCCGGAGTACCGCCCCCTCGGCTTTACATTGCAGAACGACGGTCCAGGCACAGCTGACCAGGTGCTGGTGAATCTGCGCATCCCGCCCGGCGCGGTGGTCGAGGCACGCTGGCTCGAACCGGCTGGTCAGCACCGAAGCGAGGTCGATACGGCGCGTGGCGTTTGATCTGCACCATCGCTTCCATGCACTCGACTGCTCACCTCGTACTCGTAGCCAACCTGCGTATCGACCAGACTACGCCGTCTGAGTTCCCGATTCTGGCTACGCTCGGGATGCGCAATGCGCGCCCGCGCGACCATGAACTTCGGGTTCGCATCGTGGGCGACGGTGCATAGAGGCAGGACGCTCCTCAAACGCGTCCCGGCGTGGCGCCAGCGAGGCGACCCGGACCCGAGCCTCATGGCCGCCAGGGACCGCCTGGTGGCCTGCCCGGAAGGAATTGCGTAGAAGGACGGTGGCGAGCAGTCAGTCGTCGACCATCCGCGTGCGGTTGAAGACCTCGCCCCACTCGCCCCAGTAGCGCCAGTCGCCCAGGCGGACGTAGCGCCAGGTGTAGCCCTTGTACGCGGCGCGCCAGGTGCCGGGTCCGTTCAGGCGGCGTCGGAGGCGCGCGACCAGGTCGGGCTCCTCGTGGGTCAGGATGTACTCGTGAGGCTCCACCCATTCGCCGTCCTTGCGCATGTAGCCAGGGCTGCGGTGCCAGCGCGCAGCCTCAACGGCGGCCAGAAGCTCGTCGTCGCCAGGCTGGCTCACGGCTCGGCCTCGTGGCCGGCGGCACGCTCAGCATCCTCGCACGCGGCGCACAGCGCCACGTTCAGCACGTCCGAGGCGCTGGGGTAGGTGCTGCCCCCGTCATACAGGCGCACCGTGCTGTCGCGCTTCCCGCAGCGATGGCAGGTGTACTGAGCGGGTCTGCGGCGCTCTCGCTGGGCGGCGTCGAGGTCGGCTTTTGCACGGGTGCCGTTCACGTGGCCAGCGTGGTAGGCCTCATGGACGTCTTCGGGGACCGCATCGGGCGCGTACGCAGCGTCCTCGTCCTGGCGGTTCCAGCCGTCACGGATGCGGCGGTCATAGGCGGCGTTCTTGTCGGCGGCTGGGCTGGGATCGATGCCCAGAAACGTGCCGCGCATCTCTCGCGAGTCGCCCTTCGGGCGGGGCGGTTGGTCCGGTGTTTCCACTGGTGATTGTACCAAAGAGAGCAGCACATCACCGTACATTGCCGATGCTTGCACCCTGTGAGCTACTTGTGACCTGCTCCAGGACGTCAGCCGCGCCGTGTATGATTCGGTTCGAAAGGTGTGTAGAGCCGAGTGTGAGCAAGCTGGTGCGCAAGAACCTGATGGTCGACGCCGAGGAGGTTGCGGCCCTGGCCAGGGCGCGCGGCACGAGTGAATCCGAAGCGGTGCGCTACGCGGTGTCTCAGGCGCTGGCGTCTGAAGAGATGCTGCAGGCGCTGACGGCGCTCAGTGATATGGGCGCATTCAGCGATGATGAGCACGTCGAGCGGGTCTATGACGAGGTGCCGATCTTCGACCCGAAGACAGGGCGGGTGCGCCTCGAGCAGAGCTCCGCCGGCAGGTCGAAAAGGCGCCAGCCCAGCGCAGTCACGACGCGCCGCGCCAGCTGAAGGTGGCTGCCCGACGGCCACGCGTCTATGATACGAACGCGTACATCGCCGCACTCCGAGCCCGCGAGCCGCGCGCCCTGGCTGGACCGCTGGTGTGGCTCTCAGCGGTGGTGGTGTCCGAGCTCCTGGCGGGCGCGAAGACCACCTTCGAAGAGCGCGATATCCGCGAGCTCGTTGACAGCAGCCGCCGGCGCGGACGCTTGCTGATCCCTACCGGGCAGGATTGGCTCCAGGCGGGTGAGCTCATCGGCCGGTACAGCCGGCAGCATGGCGCGCTGAAGCCTCGCGACCACTTCGCCGACGTGCTGATCTGCCTGGCGGCGGCACGCATCGCGGGCGAGGTCGTCACGGCCAACCTGGTGGACTTCCGCCGCTGGGCGCGCATGCTGCGCCAGTCGGGCGGCGATGTCGGCGTGACCGACACACTCTGACGGCTGGCTGGATGTCCCCGCGGAGCAGCCACGAGCGCAACCATCGCCTGCAGGGAAAATGGTTGTCCAACGCGCGGATGTGGAGCGCGACCACCAGGCGCCTGATCGACGCACCCGATGCGGGCCAGAACTTCCTGACCGGCGTGACCTTCTACCTGGCTGTGCACTGCGCCTGCGTGCTCGTCACCGACCGCAACAACGTCCCGGCTGACTAGGCAGCGCGTGCGGATTGCCCAGTGCAGCCCGCCGAGCTCGAGCGCCTGGACCGGCTCCTCGCTGACCTGCGCAACGAGGTCGCGCATCTGGCCGACGCAAACGAGCGTGGGCGGCACGTCAGCGTCGAGCACCTGCGTGAGCCGCCGTACTGGACACTCACCAGCACAGTCGTCGTCAAACACGACGGCAAACAGCACCGCGAGGAGCACACGTGGACTCGTGATGACATTCTCGGGCTGCTGGACCAGCTTGACCCGTGGCTGGAGCGACACTTCCTCCGCTGGATCGGTGAGTGGCGGGCGGAGGCTGCGCAAGATGCTGCAGAGTTGAATGGCGGTAACCTTTGAGCGAATCGGCGCTCGCCGCGAGTGACGAGCGGGCGTAGCCGGCATGCAAGACTCACTGGGTGAACGCCCGGCCGACGAGCGGGCTGATCTCCTGACACAAATCGCTGCGGACCGGGAGATGGTGTACGGAGGCTTGGGCGGCAACGCGCTGGTGGGCAAGCAGACTGGCGCGGCCGGGTACGTCACGCACCGGCTGTTCGCGAGAGTTGTCACGAACAGCCAGGGCGTCGTCCTGCTCATCGAACGCGGCCTGTCGACGGAGGCGGGCGTCCTCGCCCTGGCAATGTTCGAAGCCAAGCTCGACATGATGTACATCGGCTTCGACGACTCAAGGGGGGACCTCTGGTTTCGGCACAGCGACCCGGTGAACCAGCCATGGAAAGTTCAGCCAAAGATCGACGCTCTCTACAAGGGCGAGGATCGCAAGCGGGAGCGAACCATCTTCCGCTTTCTTTCGGCGATTAAACACGGCAATCCAGTAGCTCGCGAAGCGCCGTTCCCTGAGCGTCGTACACCAGAGTTGTGGCACGTGCTGACAGGTGGCTTTGACGACCCAACCGCCCTCGCTCTTCACTGACCATTGGCCAGATCGCGAGGGTGCAGTATCTCGATGCAGGGCTCGCGGTGATACGCGTCCGCGCGTGGTTGGGCGCGCCTAACCCAGGTCTTGAAGCAGACATGGTTCAGAGGCGGGACCAAGCCCTGGTATCGCTCCGCTTGTCCGCAAGCTAGCGACCGCCACCCCTCGCTGCAACTGCCGATATGCCTCCTGGAACCGTCCTGGCGAAGCC
>JAFAOS010000532.1 GCA_019247515.1 Chloroflexota bacterium
TGTACACCGCGTTTTCGGGCTCGCATCAGGACGCGATCAAGAAGGGCATGACCGCCCTGTCCCCCGACTATCACACCTGGGAAGTCCCCTATCTGCCAATCGATCCCAAGCATGTCGGACGCACCTACGAGGCGATCATCCGCATCAACAGCCAGTCAGGTAAAGGCGGCGTGGCGTACGTCATGAGCGCCGAGCACGGCCTGGAATTGCCGCGCCGCTTGCAAATCGAGTTCTCGAAGACGATCCAGACCATCGCCGAGGACTCGGGCACCGAGATCACGCCCGACGAGCTGTGGACTGCGTTTCGCTCGGTCTACATGCCCGAAAACCCGAGCATGCAGCTGCTCCACCACGAGGTAACCGAGGGCATGGAAGGCGCCGAGATCACCGCCCACTTGCTGCTCGATGGCGAGACGGTGGAGGTCAAAGGCACTGGCAACGGTCCGATCGCCGCGTTCGTGGATGCCCTCGAGCGATCGCTGGGCGTCTCAGTCGACGTCGTGGATTACGCCGAGCACGCGTTGAGCGCGGGCCACGAAGCCAGCGCGGCGGCATACGTCGAGCTGACCGATGGGCATCGGGCCGTGCGCTGGGGCGTGGGCATCGACCAGTCGATCTCCGCGGCGGGTCTCAAGGCCGTCGTGAGCGCCGTGAATCATCAGAAGATGGCGTCGGCGTCAGAGGCCGCGGCGCCCGCCCTTTGACGCTAGTCTTCTTCCTCGGAACCTTCCCGACCCCCGGCCGAGTCGAGGACCTCGCCCGCATGGCCGAGGCCGACGGCTGGGACGGACTGGCCCTCACCGATTCACAGAACCTCAGCGGCGATGTGTTCGCCGCGCTGGACGTGGCGGCCCACGCCACCTCCACGCTGGCGCTGGCGACCGGCGCCACCAACCCGGCCACGCGCCATGCGGCGGTCATCGCGTCGGCGATGGCGACGCTGCAGGTCGAATCGAACGGACGCGCCTGGCTCGGCATCGCCCGCGGCGACTCCGCCCTAGCCTATCTGGGTCGCAAGCCAATGCCCCTGGCCGACTTCGAACGGGCGTTGTCACACGTTCAGGCGTACCTGCGCGGCGAGGCGATCGACCAGAACGGCTTCTCGAGCCGCATCGAGTGGCTCTCGCGCGCGGGCGTCGCAAAGGTCCCGATGTCCGTGGCGGCCACCGGCCCGCGCGTGATCGAGATCGCGGCCCGCGTCGCGGACGCAATCACGTTCTCGGTCGGCGCCGACCCGTCCCGACTGCAGCCGGCGATCGAACTGGCGCGCCGCACCCGTGCCGACCTCGGGCTCGAGCCGCTGCGCCTGGGCGCCTACGTCAACGCGGTCGCTCATCCCGACGTGGCCCTCGCGCGCCAGATGGTGCGCGGGCGCATGGGTACCTACGCCCGCTTCTCGACGATGTCCCGTTCGGTGATGGACACGCTTTCCGAGGCGGATCGCAAAGTCGCCGAAGACCTGGTCAGCAACTACGACCTGCACGCCCACAGCGCCAGCGGCGCGCGACACGAAGCCGCGCTCGCGGACGACTTTGTCGACCGCTTCGGCATCGTCGGCCCATCGGAGCAAGTCGCGGAGCGATTGGTCGACCTGATCCGGCTGGGCCTCGATCACGTGGTCGTCGCCGGCCACGGCAGCAATACCCCGCGCGAGGTCTTCGAGGAATCCAGTCGCCGCTTCGGCCGGGAGGTGCTTCCGATGGTGAGGCGTGCAGTTTCGTAGGCTCGGCGCGTCCGGGCTGCAGGTCTCGGCGATTGGCCTGGGGTGCAACCCGTTCGGCAACGAGGTCGACGCGGAGACGGCCCGCTCGATCGTGGACCGAGCCATCGAGCTTGGCGTCACCTACTTCGATTCGGCGGACTCGTACTACGCGGGACGCTCCGAGGAGTACCTCGGCAAGGCGTTGCGCGGTCGCCGCCAGCAGGTGATCGTGGCGACCAAGTTTGGCAACCGCGTCGGCAGCGGCCCGAATGACCTCGGCGCGTCGCGCCACCACATTTTCGCCAGCTGCGAGGCCAGCCTGCGGCGGCTCCAGACCGACTACATCGACGTCTACCAGGTCCACACGCCGGACCGCTCGACGCCGATTGACGAGACCCTGGATGCGCTGAACATGCTCATTCATCAGGGCAAGGTGCGCTACATCGGCTGCTCGAACTACTTCGAGTGGGAGGTGGTCGAGGCGCTGTGGACCGCGCGCCAGCACGGCTGGCAGTCGTTTGTGAGCTGCCAGGACTTCTACAACCTGCTGTACCGCGACGTCGAGAAGCGCTTCGTGCCCATGCTGCTGAAGTACGGTCTGGGACTCATCCCGTACCTGCCGCTGGCCGGCGCGATGCTGAGCGGTACGTATCTGCGCGGCGTTGCGCCCGAGCCGGGCTCTCGCGGCGCCATCCGCCCGACGTTCCGCTTCTGGGATTCAGATCGCAACTGGACGGTTCAGGAATCGCTGGTGGGGTTCTGCGCCGCTCGCGGCTGGTCGCTGCCGAGGCTGGCCATCGCGTGGCTGCTGACCCGCGGCTACGTCCCGACGGTCATCGCCGGCGCCGACACGCCCGAGCACATCCAGGACAACGTTGCCGGCCTTGACATAAGCCTGTCGAGCGACGATCTCGCCGAGCTGGACCGCCTGACCCTGGTCGACGAGGATCGCACCATCGCCCCGGTCATTCGCGGCCGAGCCTGAGCTCAGGCGAAGGCGGGCATCACCTCGCTGCACAACAGCTTCAACGACTTGAGGACGCCCTCGCGCGGTACCTGCCCACCGCAGTTCAGCTCTGCCAGGATGCCGTCCAGCTCCAGCTCGGACGCGATCGATCCCAACCGCTCGACCACCATCTCCGGCGTGCCGACGATCACCTTCTCTCGCAGCACCTCGTCAAAGGTCGCCTCCTGCAGTCGCCGGCCGCGTACGTCGCGCTGCTCGATGGCCCGCGCGCCCGACTCGGCGGCCGACGCCTCGAGCTGCGCGCCGAGCTGTCGATAAAAGCCCATGATGCTGTCGCGGCAGTCCTCGACCGCTTGATCGAACGTGTCGGCCACGTAGACCGGCACGCGCAGGAACACGCCACCCTTGCCGGGGCGCCCCGCCGAGGCGTACGCCTGCCGGTAGGCGACCAGGTTCGGCGCGAGCTCTGACAGCGTGCCCGTGCGCACCGCCGCGAAGAGGTCGAACCCCTGCGCGCCAATGGCCGGGAACGTATCCACGCTGGTGGCCGCCACGCGGATCGGCGGATGCGGCTGCTGATACGGCTTGGGGACGACGCACACGTCGTCGTAGTGGAAGTATTTGCCGTTGTACGAGAAGGTGTCTTCGGTCCACGCGCGCTGGACGATGTCGAGGGTCTCGGCGAAGCGCTCGCGGCTCTCGGCATACGGCACGCCGTAGTGGCGATACGTGCGGGCGAACCCGCTGCGCCCGACGCCAAAGATCAGCCGCCCGCGGCTGATGTGATCGACGGTGGCGGCTTCCTCGGCCAGCTGGAGCGGGTGGCACAGAGGCAGAATCTGAACGGCCGTGCCGATCTTGATGGTGTGGGTGCGCGCGCCGATGGCGCCGGCGAGCAGCATGGGTGAGGCGAGGACGGAGCGCTTCGGCGAAAAGTGCAGCTCGGCGAGCCAGACCGCGTGCAGGCCGCCGTCCTCGGCGACCTCGACGAGGTTGAAGGCATTGTCGAAGGCCTGGGCCTCGCTCATGCCCGCCGGACGCTCGAACTCGTGAAAAATCCCGAATTCCACGGCGCTAAAACGATACAACGCCGGGTCGGTTCTCGCCTCTGTATCCTGACCCACCGAACGTCATGAAACTTGGAGTAGGCATTGATCCAGGTCTGGGTCTGTCGCGCGACCAGCAGCGCGAGCTGGTCCAGGAAGCCGCCCGACTGGGCTACGACAGTTTGTGGACACCGGCCGGGTTGACGCGCCGCAGCATCTTCCAGATCTGCCGCGACTGGTGGCAAGCGACGACGGACATCGCCCGCGGCGGCCTGAGCGTGGGTACGTCGGTCATTCCCTTCCCAGGCTGGAGCGTGCCAACCCTGGCGGCCGAGTCCGCCTCGCTCAACGAAGTCTGCGACGGCAAGTTCAGCCTGGGCATCGGGCTCGGCGCCTACCCATCGCCCGCGCTGATCAAGCAACTTGATCTCCCGAAGTTGTCGCCGCTCACGTACAGCCGCGAGTACCTCCAGACGCTGCGTCCGCTGTTCGCGGGCGAGTCGGTCGACTTCGCCGGCAAGGGCGTCACGCTGCACGGCGTGCAGCTCGGCATCAAGGCGCCGCCGGTGCCGGTCTACCTGGCCGCCATGGGCGAGCAGATGCTCCGACTCGCCGGCGAGTGCGCAGACGGAGTGACGCCCAACTGGTGCTCCCCCGAGCAGGTCGCCTGGATGCGCAAGCACGTGGCGGACGGCGCCCGACAAGCTGGCCGCTCCGAGCACGACGTGCCGTTTGCGCTGTACATCCGCGTGTGCATCGGCGACGACGAGGACGCCGCCCGCCGCGCCTTTGCGACCAATATGCTGGGCTACGCGATGGCTCGTAACGGCCAGTCGAAGACGGCAGGCTATCGCGGCCACTTCGGACGGATGGGCTTCGAGGAAGTCCTCACGGACCTGGAGGCGCGCCGTGACGCGGGCGCGAAGGTCGCCGACCTGGTGGACCTGGTTCCGACGGACCTGCTGCGGCGGGTCGGCTACTTCGGTCGTCCGGCGGGAGCGCCAGAAGCGATGCAACGCTTGTCGAAAGGGCTGGATGAGGCCATGGTCCGACTGATCAGCGTGCGCTCGGGCGATCTCGACGCCTGCCTGACGGCGATCCGCGCCTGCCAGCGTTCGGGGTGGAGTCCGGCATGAAGCGCAGCGAGCGGCGCATCCTGACCACGCACGCGGGCAGCCTGCCGCGACCACCCGAAATCCTGAAGCTGGTCGAGGGTCGCGATCAGCGTGAGGTGATGGCGCAGCCCGGCGCTGCCGAAAGAATCGCCAGCGCCGTCAGCGCCGTGGTCGACCGCCAACTGAAGACAGGCATCGACGTCCCCAGCGACGGTGAGATGGGGCGCACGGGCTTTGCGGCGTATGCCACCGAGCGACTGACCGGTTTCGACGGCGAGCGGCGGCCAATGCAAGGCCAGGTCGAACGCTCGATGTTCCCAGAGTTCTACGCCGAGGCCGCGGCTGGTCCGGGCGGTGGCTTTGGGTTCCCCACCTGCAACGGACCGATCACCTGGCGGGGCCCCGAGTTCATCCAGCGCGACATCGCCTCCTTCCAAGCCGCGCTGGCTTCCAGTTCTGCGACCGAAGCGTTCATGCCCGCGGTCTCGCCGGGTCAGATCTGGCTCAACTTTCAGAACGAGTATTACCCGTCGGATCGCGAATACGTGCTCGCCGCGGCCCGCGCCCTGGGCAACGAGTACCGCGCCATCGTCGACGCCGGCTTCCTCCTCCAGATCGACGACCCTGGCCTGGCCATGGGCTGGAATCGCGGACAGTTCGCCGACAAATCGCTCGACGACTACCGGGTGGTGGTCAAAGAGCACGTCGAGGCCATCAACCTCGCCCTCGAAGGTATCCCCGAAGACCGCGTGCGGCTGCACGTGTGCTGGGGCAACGGCGAGTGGCCCCACGTACGCGACGTGCCCCTGGAGGCGATCGTCGATCTCCTGTACGCGGCCCACGCCGGGGCGATCTACGTCGAAGGCGCCAATCCGCGCCATGGCCACGAGTGGAAAGTGTTCGAGGCGCACCCCCTCCGTGAGGGCATGCTGCTGATCCCGGGCGTGATCGACACCGTCACCAACTTCGTCGAGCATCCCGACCTGGTGGCCGAGCGCATCGCCCGCTACGCGGGTGTGGTCGGCAAGCAAAACGTGATCGCCGGAACGGACTGCGGCTTCGGGACCAGCGCGCGTTCACGCCCGAGGGTCCACCCCACGATCGCCTGGGCCAAGCTCGAGAGTCTGGCCGAAGGCGCCCGTCGGGCCAGCGCCGCGCTCTGGTGACCTGAGGTGCTTCGCCGCCAGGCGAGCGCTGACGTACACTGGCGGCATGGTTGAGGTAGTCGGTGGGGTGGGGACCGCTCCTCCCTCCAACGGGGTCCCCGCTGGGGAAACCACGGTTGTGCCCGAGCGACCGAAGTACGATCCCGCGCTTGACGTCGAATTTCCCCCGCCTGACCTGGGTCGCAGCGTCCACGTCGTCGGGACGGTGGTCAACGTCCACCCGGACGAAACGCCGCACCCGAGGGTCCGCCGCGGCGAAATGGGCAAGGTCCTGTTTGACTACGGTCGCAACACGATCTCGGCCGACCCGATCGCGCGCACCAACTCGAACCGCTGCCGAGACCGCGGCAACGTCTTCACCGACGTGCTGCGCCGCGCGCCCGCGGGCAAGATCAACCCCGACCGGACCCCGGTCGACGATCCGCAGAAGATGTCGGCGCACATCAAAAACGTTGGCCACTACTTTGGCGCCGACATCGTCGGCATCGGTCAGGCCCACCCGGCCCTGCTGTACGCGGGCGGCACGCTGCGCGACACCGGCTTCGTCGTCGACGCCGAAGACGGACCGACCGACTCTCCGGCCGAGCTGTGTCGCAAATATCCCTACGTCATCGTCACGCCAGTCGCGTGGGACTACGACCTCGCGCAGGCCCACCGCCACCACATTGGCGACGCGGCGTACGACACCACCTTGATGCAGACGGTCCTGGTGCTGACCGCGCTCGAATCCTACATCCGTGAGCTGGGCTATGCCGCGCTGCGCGGTAAGGTGAATCCGCAGGCGGCCGCGCTGGCGGGCGGCGTCGGCGAGCTGGGACGCAACGGACTGATCATCTCCGAGAAGTTCGGCGCGCGCATCCACCTGAGCGATGCGATCCTGACGGACCTCCCGCTGGCTCCGGATGGACCGATCGATCTGGGAGTCGAGGACTTCTGCAAGATCTGTCGCAAATGCGCGGAGACCTGCCCCACCAACAGCATCAGCTTCGAGCCCAACAAGCAGGTCTTCAATGGCGTCGAGAAATACAAGATCAAGTGGGAGACGTGCTACAAGCTCCGCCCGCTGGTGACCAGTCACTGGCAGATCTGTCTGACGTGCTCCACGGTGTGCCCGTACACGAAGCCGAATACCTGGTGGCGGACGCTCGCGCTCCAGACGCTGCGCAGCACGCCGAAGCGCTTGCGTCCGGGTGTCGTCCGCTCCTTGAAGTGGATCGACGATCAGGTGTGGGGCAAAGTCGCCAACAAGCGCGTCCGATGGCTGGGGTACGACAGCGGCATCAAGCCTGGAGTCAAAGCCTGCACCGTCGCGGGCTGCACGGCGCAGCACGACGCCGGCGGCCACCAGGTGGACGTGCCGCTGAGCGATATCGGCTACTACGCGCCGCTGAAGGAAAACACCAACCGATTCGTGAAGCGTTAATGCCCTCGGGGCATTTCAGGCTCGCCCGGTGACCCGCCCGAAACTTCCGCGCGACGACCCGTACTGGGACGCGTTCATCCACCGCGCGCCGGCGGACCCCAACAACGTGATCACGCATGCGTTCAAGCAAGTCAAACCGGGCGGAGTGAATCCGGTCAAAACGGAGGTCCACTCGCCGAACGTCATGTCCGCGCACGTCAAGGAGCTGGCGCGCTTTTACGGAGCGGACCTGGTGGGCATCGTCGCGCTCGACACCGGCTTTGGCATCGTGTGCGGCGTGCGCACCGACTACGACTCTCAGTCAGCAGTGGGAATTGGCGGTCAGACTCCGGCGATGAAGGGCCTGTTCGCTACCTTCACGCTGGGCGCTTACATCCGAGAACTGGGCTACACCGCCGACGCCAGCGAAGCCGATCGCGAGCGCCTGGCGGCGGCCGCTGGTCTCGGCACGCTGGATGCCGGCGGCCGTCTGGTGACGCGTCAGTTCGGTCGCAACGTCCAGGTGACAGACGTCATGCTCACCGACCTGCCGCTGGAGCCGGACGGTCGCGCGTGACGTACGTCATTGCCGAGCCGTGCATCGGCGAAAAGAACGGCGCCTGCGTCGACGTGTGCCCGGCGGCCTGCATCCACACCACTCCGGACGCGCCCCAGAATTACATTGATCCGGCGGTGTGCATCGAGTGCGAACAGTGCGTGCTGGTGTGTCCGGTGGACGCTGTGTTTCTCGACAAGGAATTGCCGGAGGAGTGGCGGAGATTCGAAGGCGTCAACGCCGCGTTCTTCCAGGCCAACAAACCGGTAAGCTCGCTCCAGGCGGAGGAAGCCGCCCGGATGGCGGACGCGGTCTCGGACTACGCGTCGCGCGCCGGCCTGGAGGTAGCAGTCGTGGTGCTGGACCGCGATGGCCGCGTTCTCGCTTCCTGCGTTTCCGACTCTCAGCACCAGGACGCCGCGGCGCGTAAGGCGTACACCGCGCTGATGTACGGTGTTGCCACGCACGAATTGAAGCCTACCAGTCAGCCGCTATGGCGGCAGTCCAGCGACATCGACGGGCAGCGGGTCCTGCTCACGCCAGGCGGCTACCCGATTGTCGAGGGCGTCGACACCCTCGGCGCAGTGGGCGTGGCCGGCGCCGGCCCGCAGCAGGACATGCTGTGCTGCCAGGCCGCCGTCGGCGCCCGCCTGGCAGCACAGGCGCACTAGCCGTTCTGAACGATAAAGTCGGCGATGGTTTCGACGACCCTCGCCGCGTCAGGGGACTCGTCGCTGATCTTGAACGGCGTTGGAATCGTGTCGAAGAGCGGCATCTCGATGCGGCCGCCGCGCTTGCGATACCACTCCACCAGGCGCTGCTGCATCTCGAGCGGGTGCGCCGTATCCACCTTGCGCTGAATCACCAGCGTGGGCGGCAGCTCCACGGCTTCGCCGCGCTCCAGGATCAGCGGTGGATTGCCTTCTTCCATCGCCGCTTCGGTGCCCCAGTAGTTATCGTGCGACTTGACGATGTTCTGGTTGCCGGCCGCCTGGGCCTTCTTGTAGCGGTACAGCGGGTCGGAGACTGGCCAGCAGGCGACAACATACGCCAGGCTGGCGTCGACCTCCGGATGTCCGGCCAGCGGCAACGCCGCATACCGCGCATCGCGCGGCCGAATGCCACCCAGCAGCACCAGGTGACCGCCACTCGAGACGCCCAGCGCACCCACTTTGTTGACTCCGCCGTACTCGGCCGCGTGCACCTTGAGCCAGCGAATGGCCAGGTTCATGTCCTGCACGGAGGCCGGGTAGCCGGCCTGCGGCGGCTGGCGGAAGTCGATCGCCACGGTCAGGATGCCGCGCGAGGCGAGCGCCTGGTCGAGCACGGTGTCGTTGGTGCGGTCGCCGTTGTTCCATGCGCCGCCGTGCACGTCGACGATGGTGGGGAAGGGTCCAGCGCCTAGCGGTCGGTACACGCGCGCCAGCCACGGCGCGCCGTCAAGCTGCTGATACTCGACGTCCTTGACGTCGACCTCGAACGCTACGGTTGTGGCCATACGACCAAGTCTAAATCCCTGTCTGCTCGCCTCGCCGCTTTGAACTCGTCTTTGAACTCGTCGCCGGGCCGGGCTGTGCCGAGGGGCGTGGCCGCGAGTGTGAGTACAGACCACGGCTCGATCCGAAGGCCGCCTATCATCACACGATCATTCCGACTACTCCGGGAGCTCGTGTCGATCCGCTGATCGCGGCCTCCGCGCTGGCGCCCGTCATCCGCGCCGCCGCCGACCAGGCGGACGCCACCCGCCGCTTTCCAGACCACGTGATCGCGGCGATGGCCGACGCGCGTATTTTCCGCGAGATGGTGCCGCGCGTCGCGGGTGGCGACGAGCTCGACCCCATCACCACGCTCGACGTGGTGGAGTGCATCTCGCGGATGGACGGCTCGGCGGGCTGGCTGGCCATGATCGGCTCGGGCGGAGGCTTTCTGACGGGCTACCTGGAGACCGACGTCGCCCGCGCGATGTTCGCCGAGCCGATGGCCTGTTTGTGCGGCAACATTGGCGCCGCGGCGGCGCGCGCCGCGCGGGTACCTGGCGGTTATCGCGTCACGGGCCGCTGGCCCTTTGTGAGCGGCTGCGAGCACGCCACCTGGCTTGGTGGCAATGCGCTGCTGTTCGACGGCGACGAACAACGCTTCAACGCCGACGGCACGCCACGAACGCGCATCATGCTGTTTCCGCGCGACTCGGCGCGCATCGTCGACACGTGGTCAGCCACCGGCCTGCGGGCTACAGGCAGTCACGACGTGGCGGTGGCTGACCTGTTCGTTCCCGAGGAGCACAGCCTGTGGTGGTCGGACGGGCCAAAGCAGCCGGGCCCGCTGTATCCGGTCCGCTTCATGGTCATCACCCACGCCGCGCATGCGCTCGGGATCGCGCGCGCGGCGATCGACGCCCTCGTCGAGCTGGCGGAGCACAAGCAGCCGACGCGCAGCACCGCGCTCTTGCGCGAGTTGCCGCAATTGCAGCACAACCTGGCCCAGGCCGAGGCGCTGGTCCAAGCGGCGCGCGCGTTCATGTGGGAGATCACCGCCGAGGTCTGGGAAGTGCTGTGCGGCGGCCAACCGGCGACGTTGCGCCACCGAGGGCTCTTGCGGCTGGCGATGACGCACGCGGTGCAGAGCGCCGCCCAGGCGGTGGACCTGGTGTGGGCGGCGGCGGGCTCGTCACCTGTGTACACGTCCAGTCCGCTGGAACGCTGCTTCCGCGATATTCACGTGGCGACGCAGCACGCCGCGGTGGGCGTGTTCAGCTACCAGACGATCGGCGCGGCGCTGGTCCACCGGGACGAGGCCTGGCGCGGCCCGACGCTCATCTGAGGACTCCATGCGTCGCACACGCGCCAGCGGCGATGAAACTGTTCCCGCCCTTTGGGGTCGTCACCAGCGATGTCGACGGACATTTTCGTGGGAGGCGTCGTCGTCTATCAGCCGATCGCCAAATTGTGACACGCAGGAGACGGTTTTCCGGCGGCGTGTGACGCTTTTTGCAATCCACGTGACGTCTCGTGTGACGCCTCGTCGTTACGCTTAGCTGTAGTGAACAGGCGGGCGGCGGCGAGGCGGCCGCGGTTATGGCGGATAGACGAACAGATGGCACCCGGCCGGTTAGTCGATGTGCTCGTAAGCCGGCAGTGTCAGGAACTCAGTGAAGGGCTCCCTGAGCGCCACCTGCTCGAACACCTGCCGCGCGTCGTCCAGGCGATTGCCAGGTGCGGCCTGGGGGCGAAGCTCGTCGAGCACAGCCGCCAGCAACTCGAGCACCAGCTCGCGGCTCACGCGCTGGCCGGTGTTCAACGTCGCGCCGTGATGCACCCACTGCCACACCTGCGAGCGCGAGATCTCGGCCGTGGCCGCGTCCTCCATCAGGTTGAAGATCGCCGCGGCGCCCGTGCCCCGCAGCCACGACTCGATGTACTGGATGCCGACCGAGATGTTGTTGCGCAGCCCCGCCTCGGTGAGCTGCCCGTCGGGGACGCGCAGGTCGAGCAACTGATGGCTGTCGACGGCCACCTCCGGCCGCTGGCGATCCAGCTGGTTCGGACGGTCGCCCATGAACTCGGCGAACACCTCGCGCGCGACGGGCACCAGGTCCGGATGCGCCACCCACGTGCCGTCGAAGCCGTCGCGCGATTCGCGCAGCTTGTCCTCCTGGACCTTGGGCAGCGCCACTTCGTTGACCTTGGGATCACGCCGACTCGGGATGAAGGCGGCCATGCCGCCCATGGCGAAGGCGCCGCGTCGATGGCAGGTCTTCACCAGCAGCTCGGTGTACGCGCGCATGAACGGCACGGTCATCGTCACCTGGGCGCGATCCGGGAGCAGGAAGTCCGGGCGTGTGTTGAACTTTTTGATGATGCTGAAGATGTAGTCCCAACGCCCGGCGTTGAGGCCTGCCGAGTGATCGCGCAGCGCGTACAGGATCTCGTCCATCTCGAACGCGGCCAGGATCGTCTCGAGCAGGACGGTCGCCTTGATCGTGCCGCGCGGGATGCCCAGCGTGTCCTGTGCGAGCTCGAAGACACTGTTCCACAACCGCGCCTCCGCGTGGCTCTCGAGCTTGGGGATGTAGAAGTACGGCGCGCTGCCCCGTTCCACCAGCTTGCGCGCGTTGTGGAAGAAAAACAGCCCGAAGTCGAATAGCGCCCCGGCGACGGGCTGGCCATCGATCTTGACGTGCTTTTCGGGCAGATGCCAGCCGCGCGGGCGAACCAGGAGCGTGGCCGTCTGGTCGTTCAGCTTGTAGGTGCGGCCGTCGGGGTTGTCGAAGGAAATCGTGCGGTCGACCGCGTCGACCAGGTTGACCTGACCTTCGACCATG
>JAFAOS010000162.1 GCA_019247515.1 Chloroflexota bacterium
CGGTGTGCGTCTGACTTCGCGATAGAGATCTCGGTCAATAATTCGCCTAGCCTGGAAGGCTGTTGGGACCTCGATTCAGGAGGTCGTGATGATGGAGAACGGCATGCCTCGCAAGCGGCGGCAGCTGACCCCACAGGAGAAGTGGGAGATCTTCTTGGAGGTCACCTCGCTGGAGATCTCGCAGGCCGATGCTGCTCGCAAGTACGGCGTCGACGTGAGCGTGATCGTGCGGCTCAGAGCGCTCGCGAGGGATGCTGCGATCGCGGCGTTCACGTCGGCCAAGCCGGGGCGGCCGGCGTCCGCGGAGTCGCTCGAGCTCGAGCTGTTGCGCGAGGAGAACGATCGCTTGTCGGAGGCGTTAAAGGAGATGGCAGTCGAGCTGACGTTGCACCGGGGAAGGCAGCGCTCGGGCTTTTCGGCCCGGTCCCCGCGCGCGTGAGCGCCGGGGCCAAGCTCGAGCTGTTGGGGCTGATCGAAGGCGCGGTCAAGGATGGTTGGTCGCACACCAGGGCATGCGCGCTCTTGCGGCTCGCCGACGTCCGCGCTCACCGCTGGCGGCAGCGTCTACGCGTGACTGGCAGCCTCGAGGATCGTGATCCTGGTGGCGGCGCGGTGCATGGGATCCTCGATTGGGAGGAGCAAGCGATCCTTGATCTGATCGCGACTTGGGGCGAGGTCGATCGCTCGCATCGCAAGCTCGCGCACCGCGGCAGCCGCCTCGGTGTCGTGTTCGTCTCGCCCTCCACGGTGCTGCGGGTGGCGCTCGAGCACCAGGTGGCGCTGCCGGGCGATCCGTTCCGGCCCAGGCCGGTTATGCCTGCACTTCCCCAGATCCCGTGGGAGCGCAACAGGATCTGGATGTGGGACGCGACGCACCTCACCCGCTGCAAGCGGGTGGCGTACGCGATCGTTGACATCGTCACCCGCTACTGGATCGGCTACCTGCTCAGCAGCGAGCAGACGACCACGCAGGCGCAGCTGCTGTTCGCTCGCGCTCTGGAGGACCAGGACCTGCTCGATGCTGACGGACTGCCGCCGAGCGTCGAGGATGATGAGCTGCCGGTGCTGATCGCGTGGTCGGACAACGGGTCGGAGATGACCGCGCTCGACACCCGCAAGTTCATGGCGCTGATGGCGATCACCCAGCACCATGGCCGACCCGGCACCCCGACCGACCAGGCGCACATCGAGAGCTTCTTCAGCCACCTGAAGGGCGACTGGCCGCACCTCACCAGCATCACCGATCCAGCGGTGCTCGATGCCGAGCTGGCCCGGATCCGCCGCGACTACAACACAGTCCGGCTGCACGCCTCAATCGGCTACGTCACACCCGATGACGAGCATCACGGCCGCGGGCCGCAGATCCGCCGCGCTCGCGCCGCCGGCATGCGACGAGCGAGGGCTCGCCGGATCGCGGATAATCGCAAGGCAAAGACGTGACCAGACTCCCTGACACCGATCGCGCCCGGGTCTCTCTGGGGAAGAGGGGCGCTTTTGAGGGTGTCGCCCGCTGGCCATGGATGGCCAGCGGAATGGGCACGGACGAAGCCCGCACCTCAGCCACCAACGGGTCCCGCCACAGCACCCAGCGTGCGGTTGAAAAAGTCGGCCGCTCTATCACGAACTCAGAAACACCGCATCCGCATCTGGAGGCGGTCCTGATCGCGAGCCTAGGAAAGAGCTCGACCATGATGAAGATCGCCGCGCCTGGGCCGCGGCGGGTCGCCTGAAGCCGAGGAACACCGCCCCATGGCATATATCCTGCCGGCGGTTCGACTGAACGGCTACAGATTCACGTCTACCGCTCGCGGGAGAGTACTGTGGGTTGATTCGGGCCGGCGACGCGAGTCTGCTGGCGGAACGTACGTGAGAATGCGTTCGCGTTCGGCGCTGACGGTCCCTTCGATCAGGGTCTGCAAGACGTTCTGCATGCTCGGATCAAATTCAAGGAACGTGCCACGCACGTTTGGATCATGCTGGTAGGAGGCTGCGAGGGATGCGGGCGGGTTGGCGCGCTGCCAAATGGCGCCCGCGATCATGCTCGTCAGCAAGATGAGGTCTGCAGCTGCGGCTTCGTCAAGCGCGGGCAGACACACCATGATTCCCCGCGCCAGTTCCTCGATCGCCGCCCACGCTCCGGCCCGCAGTGTTCGTACGGCGTGCGTGGAGACGTTATGCTCAAGGTTTGCCTGGGTGTGCGCGAGGAGATCGCAAAATAACGGCCTCTCGCTGAGAGTTTGTGTGAGGATATCGGCGACTGTGCCAGGTTCAGAAGCGGCGTGCGAGAGTTCCGCCCGGGCAGCGCAGCTCCAGTCGTGCCAGCAATCGGCGGTGATCTGGAGATAGATCTCCTCCCGCGTCTCGAAATAGCGGAGGACGCTCGATTTGGCCAGCCCGACCTCGCGCGCCACATCACCTAAGGTCACGTTACGCACCCCATGCAGTGTGCCAAGCTCACGCGCAGCCGAAAGGATGACATTCCGTCGTTGCTGCTTCTCGGCCCCGGTTCGAGCGCGCTGGAATGTGTTCGGCGCGACCTTAATGCATGTCAGGATAGACGGTCGCTCAAAATGATCTCAGGGTCTCCCCCAGGGCGACGGAAGCTGACTGTCGCGGATCTGGTATAGGCGTGAGCGAACCAGAGCCTCATGCCTTCAACAACCTCGCCAAAGTTAATCGAGGCAGCGATCTCGCTCGCCCCGCCCCGCTCGCGAGCCTGTCTTTGGGTGCTTCGCAGGTTCTGGGACTTCTCCGAGGGCGGTCGGCCTCGTCCTCCGACGGCAACCTGGCAGACCAAGCAGCCTCGATGGGGTGAGAAGGTGAATTTCCCGCTGAGCGCAGGGCGCTACGTCTCGGCATCGACGGGAATGCACCGTCTCTGCGGGACGACTCGCCGACTGCGGAGGAACCTGACGGCGCTTCACTTACGTTCACCAAACCGCGCATCTCTGGCGTCTTCCCTTCCCGCGTCATGGAGACTCTGCAGCGAAACCAGCCGCACTGGAGCCCACCGATCGGTTCCGGCCGCGCCCTCGCCTCTTCGAATGTGCTTGCGGCGCGAGGGCCCCGGAGTCTTGGAGCTATGGTTCGGCCGCAGGCGCCACGGCACGCGGCCGTCCTTCCTCGTCCGGCTTGCGTCGGCAAGGCGCTGCTTTGCTCGAACACCTACTTCTCGAGCACGACCGACGGCACACCGCCGACCCCGCCGGGCGATCCCGCGGCCAGGTGTTCTCACGGGCGCGTGGTCAACCAGCATCGTTGTGTGGGAAGGTCCCAGCTCGGTGGCGCGGTCGACCCGCTCAGCAAAATCCAGCTGAGCGGGGATCTTCGCCCTGCGGCGCCGTTCTGCGTCCTCACACTGATCTCCGG
Source organism: Chloroflexota bacterium (assembly GCA_019247515.1). GTDB lineage: Bacteria > Chloroflexota > UBA6077 > UBA6077 > CF-72 > CF-72. The sequence continues at coordinate 3,370 of JAFAOS010000162.1, forward strand.
CAGATCCGGCGTCCTCCCTTCGGGGCCGCCCGAGGCGCCCCGGCATGTCGAGGGCCTCACCAATCTGGAGCTCACCCCTCTTGCCAAGCATCCCGAACCTCCTGACGCTTGACGCCTGCGAGTCCGTCCCATCCCTCGCGATGAACCACCACCCGCGCCTCAAAGCCGATCTCGGGCGCCACCCGCTCAGCGACAGCCTTGACGAGCGGCGCAGGACCGCACGGACTTCGACGCAGAACTGTTGCATCACTGATGTCGGAGCCTTCGGCGGCCTCGGCCCACGATCAAGCGGCTGCCGCCTCGCGGATGTTTAGTGCCGTCGCCGCGACGGCCATCCGGACTGATAGGCCTCAGAGCTGGTCAGCGCCATCTGGATGATAGGCCAGAAACTGGTTAACCACCTGATGCTGGGCGGAAGGCGGCGCGAGGTATCGCAGCCCCTACCACGACCACGATCTGGCTTTGATTTGCCCGGTGGCCTGCCGTCGAGAGGGGCAAAAAAGCGGAGAGATAGGCACCTTCAATTAGGAGCAACGAGTATGGTGCATATGCGACAAAACCCTCTTCGGCGTTCGAGGCGATCGGTGTCGGCCAGGCAGAATGCTGTTCTGTTATGTTTCGGCCCAAGGCGACGGGAAATAGAGGTAGGAAGAGATATGCGAATCCCACTGAGCGCTGTGCTGCGGTCGGGTTTGACGCGACCGCTGCCAGCGGCGGCGTGTGATCTTTCGGGAAGCCTGAGGCCATGCGCGCAGCTGCGCAGTCTGGCGTCGTGACGCGCCGTTGTTCGTTTACCGGCCTGAGTCGTTATTTGGCGTGCCTGCGTGTCCATTTGAAAGCGCGAACTCACGCGTCGTCTGCCCCGTTTGCCGAAGAGGGCGAGATCCGGGCCGCGGCTGGAGAAGGCTATGAAGCGGTCGCGCTCGGATACGCCGAGCGGTCCCTTCGCCCCGGGCAGGCGGGCGCCGGCGATCGCCTCGAGGCCCGGCTCAGCGTCGCGCCAGAGCTTCGCAGGATGGTCATTCCGGTGCGCTCGGTGCAAGCAGTCGTCGAGAACTGGGTCGAGCAAGCCGTCGAGACGAAGCAGGATCCGCACTGCGGTGTGATGTTCGGCACCGACCTCGACAACGACGTCGAGTGCGTCGGCGATGATGGTCCGGGAACGGCCTATGGGGAGGCACGACGAGCGCTCGGAACACGGGTCGTAGCAGTCGCCAGCGTGCAGAGCTCGCTCCAAGCGGTAACCCGCGCCGCGGCTAAACCGAACTTTGGGTGTCAGTTGCGAGCGGGGCTATGACGAATTTGCGTGCCGTGTCTCCCGGATCGCCAGCGAGCTCCGGAGTTCCCCGAGGCTGGCGTCTGTCGGATCCGCGCGGCGTCTTTCGCCCGGCGCTCGGAGCTGTCTGTCATGTCCTGCTTGAAGACCCCGATTTGGCGGCGGCCATCCCGCGCTTTGATCGGGACCGTGCGATCGACGAATGCACCGCGCCCACGCTGCGCATCGGTCGCGGCTGGGGCAGCGAGCGAATCGCCATGGCGCAGGCGGGAATTGGGCTGCTGGTGCTCCAGGGCTTGTTGATCCGCCGGGTCGGTGTCGACGGCCGATTCGGTGCGGAACTGCTTGGAGACGGTGATCTGCTGCGGCCGGCGCAGGGTGAAGCCGTACGAACGCCGCTGCTATACAGGACCGAGTGGCGCGTGCTCCAGCCGACGCGCATCGCCGTGCTAGACGGGCGGGTTACAGAACGTTTCGCGCGCTACCCGGGGCTGATCGACGGCCTCGTGGGCAGAGCGATAGGGCGCTCCCTCGCGCTCGCGGTCAACATGGCGATCGTTCAGCACCCGCGGGTTGATGTCCGGCTGCTTATGCTGTTCTGGCACCTCACTGCTCGCTGGGGCCGGAGCACGCACGACGCGATCTACCTTCCGCTGCCCCTGACTCACGCGGTTCTGGGTGAGCTGGTCGCGGCGCGGCGCCCGACCGTGAGCCGGGCGGTCTCGGACCTTGCGGAGCGTGGGCTGGTGCGCGCGGTCGACGACGGCTGGCTGCTGTCGGGAGCGCCGCCTCAACAGCTCCTGGAGCTGCGCGGTAGCAGAGAGTCGATCGATCCGACGTCGGAATCTCGACATGAACTGGCTTGGGAGCACGGGAGCGCCAAGCTGCGTCCATAGCGGACATCTGTGCGCCGGGCACATCAGACGCTGCGAGCGTCAGCCGTAGCGTTGTCATCACGCACCCGTGTCCGGTCCCTCTTAACGCGCCTGACGGCGCAAACGGCGCTAATCGTCGATCGCGCGGATAGCTGACGGGACTCAGGGATGCGCTGGATTCGCCGCGCCGCGAACGGGCTCATAGTCCCTGCGCCGCCAGGCGAGCAGCGCTGCCACGGCGCGGACCGCGGGATCCCGCTGGCCTCCCCGTTCTTGGAAGGAAGTGCTGTTGCCGGCGAAGGCACGGAGGAGCCGGCGGTCATCGAGCGTGCCGTCCAGATCCGGCCGCAGCCGGGACCAGCCTAAAGTCCGGACACCGCCTTCCGCCGCGCGCGCTCGATTGACGCTTCAGCTCGGAAGCCTGTCCCAGGTCAGGAGGTGCCGGCGTTTCCCGGTGCGAGATTGCCGGAGCGCGAGCATGGACGATCTGTTGAAAGTTGGTCGCGTCGAAGCCTCGCCCGTCTGTGATTTTTCTGACATGGGGATGGGAATTTGGTCAGGTGTGGCACTCTGATGTTTGACGCTGGGCGGTGTGTGGTTTAGAAAGGGCACGCGTTCGCTGTCCCCTGCCGCGTCTTGCCAGGGGGATTGGCCGGGGCGGGCGCGCAGGAAGTTTTGTCGCCAAGGCTCCAGGAGGAGGGTACGCCCGTGCGTGCGATGACTTTTGTGCTCCGTCCCGCGTGTCGGCATTCGCGTGTCGCGGTGGCGTCGCTGCTGGTTAGCGTGGCGGTAGCGGTTGCTCTCTTCACGGTTGGTGTCTCGGGGTCTGCGGCGCGTTCTCCGGGCGGGCACCGGGCGGGTGACTCGACGGGTGGTGGAACGTCTGCGTCGTTGAATCTTCATCAGGGCTCGGCGCTGACGCTGGCGTTGTCTCCGGGCGGCCACCAGATTGTGATGAATTTCCTGGGGAATCTGTGGACGCTGCCCGGCTCCGGGGGTAAGGCGAAGCGCATCACGAGCTTGTTGCAGGACACGGCCTATCCGACGTGGTCGCCGGACGGCACGACGATCGCGTTTCAGTCCTATAGGAACACGAAGTATCAGACGTATCACATTTGGGCGATGAACCCGGACGGGTCGAACTTGCGCGAGCTCACATTCGGCTTCTACGACGATCGTGAGCCGGTGTTCTCGCCGGATGGATCGAAGATTGCGTTCTCCTCGGATCGGCCAGCGGCTGGGTCGCCGGCCGGGGCTGCGAGCGGCAGTTACAACATCTGGGTTTTGACCGTGGCGACCGGGCAGTTGACGGAGGTCACGCACGCGGCGGTCTTGAGCAACGACTACTACCCGACGTGGACGCCGGACGGTTCGCAGATCACGTTCGTGGATACAAATCACGCGATCGAATCGATCGCTGCCGACGGGCAGGGGTCAACTCAGACGCTGTATTCGGATCCCAACGTCACGTTCTCTTCGCCGACCTATTCTCCGGACGGCAAGAATCTTGCGTACACCGAGCTTTTCGGTGGTCCACCGAGCGTGCCTCCAGACCGACCCACGAGCAGCATAACCGGCGGGGTGCTGACCCAGCTGTTCGTGAATGGTCAGGCGGTGTCGGGCAATGAGGATGTGTTCGCCTTCCCCGCGCCGTGGCTGTCGAACGACACGCTGCTGTACGCGGCGAACGGGAAGATCTGGCAGCGCAATGTGACCACCGGGGCCGTGACAAACATTCCGTTCTCAGCGCAGGTCTCGTTCAACCGGCCCGCCTACCCGATGAAGGCCCACAACTTCCAGGCGACGAACAAGCAGTCGGTGACGGGGATCCTGACGCCGGTTTTGTCGCCGGACGGACACCACATCGTTTTCGTGGCGCTGAACCAGCTGTGGGAGGTCACGCTGACCGGCGCGAATCGTCCGGTGGGTAATCCCGCTCAGCTGACGAGCGACTCGTATTACAAGGCGGATCCGGCGTGGTCGCCGGACGGGAAGTCGCTGGCGTACTCGACCGACTCGAGTGGGTCCATGGCCGTGTATATCCGGGACATGCAGACCGGGCAGACGCGGAAGCTGACGGCGCCGTTCACAGGGGCGCAGGTGAACGCGGCGTGGTCGCCTGATGGCAAGCAGATCGCTTTCATGACGACTTTGGATGCAGAGGCGGGAGCGCGGGAGATGTACGTCGCGGATGTGGCGTCGGGGCAGTTCCGGAAGGTGTGGGGGACTCAGAACTCGACCGGTATCAACATCAACGCCGACTTCGAGCCAGGCCGCCCGACGTGGGGGCCGGACAGCAACACGATCGCGCTGGCGGTGCTGCAGCAATACTCGAACCGTTTCCGCGAGGGCGTGAACAAGATCCAGACGGTGAACGCGACTACGGGTGCCACAAACCTGTATCTGGCCGATCCGGCTAAGCCGTATGAGACGATCACCAACCGGGTGGAGGATGACGGGCCGGTGTGGTCGCCTGATGGCAAGTACATGGCCTATGTGATGGACTCGGTGCTGTGGATCGAGCCGGTGAATCCGGCGACCGGAGCAACGACCGGCGCGGCCCGGCGGCTGACGCTGGAGCCGGCGGATCAGCTCAGCTGGTCGGGCGACTCGCAGCAGATTCTGTATGACTCGGCGGGGACGCTGCGGCTGATCTCGATCAACGGCGGGGCGCCGAAGACGATCCCGGTGAACTTGACGTGGAAGCCGCAGGCTCCTCCGTCGGGCGAGAAGGTGATTCACGCGGGGACATTGTGGGCCGGCACGAGCGGCAACGAGCAGCGAAACGTGGACATCGTGGTCCGCGGCAACCGGATCGTGAGCGTCGGGGCGGCGCAGCCGCGGTCGGCTTATGATTCGAGTATCCAGTACGTGGATGCGTCCAACGACACGGTGATTCCGGGTCTGTGGGATGCGCACGTGCACGAGGGAATGGATCAACCGTTCGCCGGCGGCCGGCGGACTCGGCTCGAGCTCTCGCTGGGGATCACGAGCGAGATATCGATGGGGGATGAGCCCTATCGCTCGCTTGAGCAGGTGGAGTCGCAGGAGTCCGGGGCGTGGCCGGGGCCGCGGTATTTCTGGGGCGCCGAGCCAGTCGACGGGCGCCGGATCTTCTACGCCTGGATGCGATCC
>JAFAOS010000409.1 GCA_019247515.1 Chloroflexota bacterium
GAGGACATCCGACCGGGCGAGGTCTTGCCGCTATTGGCGCGACTGGTGGACAAATCGCTCGTCCTGGTGGAGTTCGCGCAGGACGAGGCCCGCTATCGCCTTCTGGAGGTTCTGCGTCAATACGGCGAGGAACGACTCGAGGAACGAAACGAGGGCGAGCTCACACGGCGCCGACATGCCACACTGTGCGTGGATCTGGCCAGGGCGGCTGACCCTGAGCTGTGGGGCCCGTCCGTCGATGCCTGCCAGGCAAAGCTGGACAGCGAGCTCGACAACTTGCGGGTGGCGTTGCGCTGGCTCATCGTCAGCGGTGAGGTAACCGACGCGCAGCGACTCGGCGGAACACTCGCGCGCTTCTGCCAGGTCGGCAACTACCTCAGCGAGGGTCGCGCGTGGCTCTCGGAAATCCTGGCGCTGCATGGCACTGAGGGCAGCGTCGACCACGCGCGAGTGCTGATCGGCGCCGGGCTACTGGACACGTATCTCGGGAATTACGCGGCGGCGCAAACCAACCTGGCGCGGGCCGTCGGCGTGTGCCGCGACGCCGGCGACGACGTGGCACTGGTGACCGGGCTCTGGGGATTGGGATTCCTGGCCTGGGGGCGTGGGGACCAACAGACGGTCCGCACGATTGCCGAGGAAGGTCTCCTCGTGAGCCGGCGCGCGCATGATCCGGCGTTTGAAGCGCTCCACCTGTTCTTGTGCGCCGTTGCAACGATCGAAACCGGTGACCGCGATGCCGCCCGCGCGTTGGCCAATCAAAGTATCGCGTTGGGCGAGGTGGGCTATCTGCGCGCGGTTCCCATGGCGTTGTGCGCACTCGGTGCGCTGAGCTTGCTCGACCAGGATCACGCGGCGGCCGAATCGGTGCTCGAGCGCGCACTTGAATTGTTTGGCAAAGTGCGGTTCGAAGTTGGGGCCACCTGGGCGCTGGGACTGCTGAGCCGCGTGGCCTCGGCGCGAGGTGATTCCGGGCAGGCACTTGCTCTTGCATCGCAAGGTCTGCGGCTAGCCCTGGCGCTGAAGCTCAACGCGCGCCTGCCATGGTGTCTGGAGGAACTTGCCGAGGCCCTCGCGTGCGCGGGTCAGTCCGAGCCCGCGCTCCGGCTGACGGCGGCCGCAAGTGTGCTGCGGCAGCAATCGGGTACACGTGCGTTGCCGACGGAAGACATCTGGCGCGAGCGGTGGCTCGAGCCAGCGCGCCGCAGACTCGGCCCGCGCGCGGGTGGTGCGTACGCCGAAGGCCTCGAACTTTCGCCGCGCCAGGCGATCGAGGCTGCGCTGAGTCTCGCGACTCAGTCCTGAGCGGCGCGTCGGGGCAAGTGCGCGGAATGCGTACACATTGCGCCTCGTCCGCTCGCGTCCTCGAGCGCAGGCTGAGCCGAGCCCATGAAAGTGAAATTGCCCGATATCAAGAGAGGGAACCCGGCGTATGCAGGCGAGGCTGATTCGGTCGACTGCTGCATCGTCGGTGGCGGCCCGGCCGGTGTCGTCCTTGCGCTGCTGCTTGTGCGGCAGGGCGTTGAGGTGCTGCTGCTGGAAGCGCAGGCGGACTTCGATCGCGACTTCCGCGGCGACACCGTTCATGCTTCGACCCTCCATCTATTAGCGCAGCTCGGCTTGCTCGAGCGGTTTCTGGACGTCGCCCACGCCGTCGGGGACGACTTCCCGACGCATTTCCCCGATGGGAGCATCTCGCCTCGCGGCGCGGGTCGGTTACCGACCGCCCAGCCAACGTATCGGGTGCCGCAGGCGCGGCTGCTCGAGCTGCTCGCCGGCGAGGCACAGCGCTATCCCTCGTTCCGCCTGGTCATGGGCGGGCGTGTTGAGGATCTGATCAAGTGCGACGGCGTAGTGCGAGGTGTTCGGTACCGCGCACCAGACGGCATGCACTCGGTCGCGGCGACGCTGGTGGTCGGCGCCGATGGCCGTTTTTCAAAGGTTCGCCAGTCGGCCGGCTTGCCTCTGGTGACCTCGGACGAGGCGATGGACGTGCTGTGGCTTCGCCTGCCACGCGGCACGGGAGACCCTGAGCGTGCAGCCGGGATCTATCTCGGTCCACCAGGCCACGGGCCGATGGTGGTTGCGGACCGAGCGGAGGCTTGGCAGATCGGCTATCTCTTCCCGAAAGGGAGTCTTGCGCGCTTGCGGGCGGACGGCCTGCCGGCGTTGCGGGCGGCGATCACCGCGCGAGCAGCGTGGCTGGCCGACGCCGTCGAACACCTCCAGAACTGGCGGCAAACCAGCGTGCTGATGGTCCAGGCGGGGCGGGTGCCGCGCTGGTACCGCCCGGGGCTCCTGCTCATCGGCGACGCCGCCCACGTGATGTCGCCGGTCGCCGGTGTCGGCATCAACTACGCGATCCAGGACGCCGTCGTCGCAGCGAATCTGCTGGGGCCGCGACTGCGACAGGGTCGAGTGCGAACCGTCGACCTGGCCTCCGTCCAGCGTCGCCGCGAGCTGCCTACCCGACTGATGCAGCTGTTCCAGCACGCCATGGCGCACCGCGTCGGCACCAGCAGTGAGCCGCTACATGGTGCGCGCTGGCTCGACCGCGGTTTCGATCTGCCACCAGTGCGCGCCGTGCGTGAGCGCCTGATCGCGTACGGCGGCTTCCGCCCCGAGCATGTGCGCGCGATCCCAGCGGAGCCACTGCGTCGTCGGGCTGGTAAGAGTTGGGCCGCAGGGCTCGTAGCAGTCGCGGTCCTGCTGGCAATCGCTTGCAGCCTCGCCGCGGCATCGGTGGCGGAACCGACCAGCACGGTTGAGCCGGCCAGCGTCAGTGCCGTCACGCCGGTCCCATTGGCCACGCCCGAATGCTGGGTCTCGGGCGACCTGGTCGGCGATGCCAACCCCGCGGAGGTGCGCGCCGCCGTGTGCGGGTTTTCAGTCCGATTTCAGCCAGAGGGCTGATCTCCGCCAGGTTTTTTCAGTTCGCGAGCCCCAGATTGGGGCGCATGCAACAGGGCGAAGGAGTACGTATGAGTTGCACGACATTACAGCGCGTCCGCGCGCTTGCGCCCACGATTCGGCAGTGCAGCGAGGAGATCGAACGCGCGCGTCGATTGCCGCTCGATCTGGTCGCCGAGCTGCGTGCAGCCGGCTGCTTCCGCATGCACGTTCCCACCGCCTACGGCGGAGACGAATTGCCACTGACACACGCGCTCGAAGTGCGGGAGGAGCTTGCGCGCGCAGATGGCTCCACCGGCTGGACCACGGCGATTGGCGCCGAAACACCGATCCTGCTCGGTCTGTTGCCCGAGTCCAGCTTCGCCGCTGTCTATTCCCGGGGTCCAGATGTGATTGGTGCGGGGTCCCTCGCACCGAAAGGCCAGGCGGTCACGGCCGCCGGTGGGTACTGCGTGTCGGGCCAATGGCCATTCGCCAGCGGCTGCCAGCACGCCGACTGGA
>JAFAOS010000422.1 GCA_019247515.1 Chloroflexota bacterium
CTACGCTATGACCGATTGTTGCTGGAGTACGATACCGAACGAGCCGGTGGGTTCGAGCCGCTACGCTTCGTTCCACGCGGCAAGACCGTCGTCCTGGGGCTGATCTCAACCAAAGATCCGCGGCTGGAGCCGCAGGATCAGCTCTTGCGTCGTATAGACGAAGCATCGAAATACATCCCGATCGACGACCTGGCGCTCAGCCCGCAATGCGGCCTCGCGTCGGTGTTGCAGGGCAACGCGATCAGCTGGGACGACCAGCGCCGCAAGCTGGAGCTGCTGGTCGATACGGCCCACAAAGTGTGGGACACCGCCGCGTAACCAGATACAAGGGGGCATGGTATGGCTCGATCAAATCGGAGCATGTTTGTGGTCAGGGCAGCCAGCGTTGTTGCAGGCATCGCTCTGCTATTTGGAACGATTGGGGCGAATGCCGCGGTCGAGGATCCGAGCGTTACGCAGGCGCCTGAGCTCGCAGCGGCTACCGGGACAATCGCGCCGGCCCTACCCTGCGCGTCGCTGGGCCAGTTTCCGACACTCGAGACGGAGCCTCAGGCTGGCGTGCCGAATTTTCTGGACCTTCCGGATGCTCCGACCGAGATTTCCTCCGCTTCGGTGGTGGCCGCGACAGCGCAGACTCCGGAGTACTGCGATGTCCAGGGGACAATTGCACCCCAGATCGGGTTCGAACTGAAGCTCCCGACGACCACCTACGAGGGGCGCTACATGCAGATGGGTTGCGGCGGCGAATGTGGCCGGATTGGCTCGCCAGGGTTCCCGCCTTGCGACCTCCAGCCGGGAGGGAACTTCGCTGTTGCGGCAACTAACGACGGTCATACGGGCGCTGGGGTCTGGGCAGTTGACGACCAACTCCGGGTCGACTTCGCGTATCGCGCCGTGCATGTTTTGTCCATAGCGGCGAAGGCCATCATCACCGCCTATTACGGCGCTGCGCCTCAGCATGCGTACTTCAACGGGTGCTCCGAGGGTGGACGCGAGGGCCTGGAGGAAGCGCAGCGTTATCCTGACGATTTCAACGGCATTGCGGCCGGCGCCCCCGCGTCGATCTGGGCGCCGCTCGAAATCTTCCAGGCCTGGGAGGCGCGCGCGAACGTCGATGCACACGGCCATCCGATCCTGACGCCTGATAAGCTGCCCGCGCTCCACGACGCCGTGCTCGCTGCCTGCGACGGCCTTGACGGCCTGGTGGACGGACAGATAAACGATCCCCGCGCGTGCCACTTCGATCCTGGTTCGCTGCTCTGCCCGTCAGGAACAGACACCCCGTCCTGTCTAACTGCCGCGCAGGTCGAGGCGGTTCGCAAGATCTACTCCGGGCCGGTAGATTCGCAAGGTCGGCTGATGTATCCGGGCGGAGAGCCATATGGCTCGGAGTTGGCGTGGGCGGGCTGGATGGTGCAGGTCGCGCCAGGTATAACGACGGCTGCCGAGAGCCTCGCCACGGACTATTTCAAATTCATGGCATTTCGCACCAATCCGCCACCTTCATACTCGATTCTCGATTTCCCGTTCACCGAGCAGGGATTCGACAGCACTCGTCCGCTGGGCCAACTGTACGATGCCACCAATCCGGACCTGCGCGCATTCCGCAACCATGGCGGTAAGCTGATCATCTGGCAGGGCTGGGCAGACCAGGCCATTCCGCCAACCGGCACACCTGATTATTACGACGCGGTTCAGGACCGCATGGGCGGGCTCGCCGCCACCCAGCAATTCGCGCGGCTTTTCATGTTCCCCAGCATGTACCACTGCGCTGGAGGCTACGGACCCGACATCTTTGATGTCATCGATCCTCTCGTGCATTGGGTAGAACTCGGCCAGGCTCCAGATAAGATTGTGGCCACCGAGACCAGCAACGGCCAGGCCACAGGCAGCGTGGTTCGCACGCGGCCGGTGTTCACCTTTCCTGAACAAGCGAAGTATAGCGGTAGCGGCAGCATCGATGAAGCGGCCAACTTTGTTGGTGTGACCCCGTCGCCGCGACCTGACGACGACGTCAAGTGGTTGGGCCAGGACCTCTTCAAGGGTACCGACGAGTAGACAGCTACCTGGAAGTTGGACCGGCAGCTCGAAGGTTGTCGGTCCAACTGGGCGTGACGAAGCGGTGAAGAACCGCTGTCGATCGTAGGCGGCGCCGATTCGGAGACGAACTCGACCCAACGCGGCCGCTTGTATTCAGCCAGTCGGCTGCGTACGAAGTGCTGAAGTTCGTGGCCAGCTCTGGGCTGCCGCTGACATCGTCCTGCAGGACGACATACGCCAGGCGTTTGACCAGCTGATCCTGATCCTTACGCGGCACCACCGCGCATTCGACCACCACGGAATGCTCGATCACGCAACGACGCGGTCACTCGAGCCCGGCAGTTGTGGGCTCGAGAGCGGCACGCACCTCGGGCGGATGAAAGTCGATGGGTCGAGCAGAACTCCGGCGGATGTCCGATCGCCGCAGCGTCCCGCAAGGTCCAGCACCGCCGCTGCACCCATGCTGTGTCCGACCACCACCCGGCGGTGCAAACCGAGTTCATAGATCTGCCACGCCAGATTATCAGCGAAGCCCTGGATTGAATACGTCTGCTCTGGTTTGTCGCTGTCACCGTGCCCGCGCAAATCGACGCTCACCACACGATGACGCTCGCTGAAATGCGCAAATTGCGGCGCAAGATACGTGTGGTCGTGGGGCCAGACCGTGGACCAGCAAGATTGGCGGTGCGCCGCTACCCGCGTCATCGAAGGCAAGCGCCACTCCGTCGCGAACGAGTCGTTGCATGCCGTTGTCCCTTCGCGATGAAGTGTGAGCCACCCCGACGCGTGACACATCGTTGAAACTATGCACGTGCGTCGCCGGCAGTATGTAGAAGTGGCACGATGCCGTGACGGAGAGCGTACGCGGTTGCGTCCGAACGGCCGCGAGCGTCGATTTTCTGATAGATGTTGGCCAGGTGGCGCTGGACGGTCGGTACGCTGAGGACCAGCGCGTCGGCCATCTCCTTCGTCGTGTGGCCCTGTGCCAGCAGCCGCAGCACTTCGAGCTCACGGGTCGTCAGCCGATCAGGCCGCGGCGCGCGGCCGGCCATCGACTGGAGCACCTGGCGCGCCGCATCGGATCATGGCGGCAATCCCAATGCCGCAAACTGCACCGCGGCCTTCTCGATCAGTGCGTAGCCCTACCAGCCGACAGCCAGCGCCCCCACTTGGTCATGCCCTCTGCTGCCGGACGCGGGTCGCTCCGAAGCCACTCCAACGGCTATCGCTGCGACGGGCAGCCTGACCCCGGTCCCATGTGGAGCTATGCGAAGAGGCGGCTCCCTGTAGAATCGCGCCGAAGGGGTGGGCAGATGATTCGCAGCACCCAGCTCCAGACGCCGGCGGTCCGCGGCCTCAGCCGGAGAAGCGCAGTCAAGCTCATGGCCGCGAGCGCCACGCTGGCGCTGGCGACTGCGTGCAGCGCCTCCGCGCCCGCGGCCTCACGTCCGTTTCAACCCGCGTCTGTTACTTCCGCTCCTCCAGCCCAACCAACGGTTGCTACGCCCGGCACACCGGGCTCTGTCGCGCAAGCGGCGACCCCGCAACCCAAGAGCGGCGGGGTTCTACGCACGTCCGTGGGTACCCAGGGATTCGGCGGCCTGGACGTTCACAACAATCGCAATTTCGCCATCTATCCAGCGTTCGACACACTCATCGAATACGATGCGCAACATCAGCCGCAGCCTTTGCTGGCCGAAAGCTGGGAGTTCAACAGCGATTCCACCCAGCTCAAAATCAACCTGCGCCACGGCGTCGAGTTTCACACGGGTCGTGAGTTGTCCAGTGACGACGTGAAGTTTAATATTCTGCGTGTCCGGGATCCCAGCGTTGCCGCCTTCACCAACTTCATGAGCCGCTGGCTGACCGATATCCAGACGCCCGACAAGTACACGCTCAACCTGGTGATGGATCAGCCGCATGCCGGCATTTTCGACATGTTGGAGCTAATTGCCATGCAGGACCAGGTGACTCTGCAGAGCCCCGACGCGTCGAGCATGGCAGTGGGTACCGGTCCTTTCAAATTTGTCGAATGGGTGGCCGGCGACCACTTCACGCTGGCCAAAAATCCAAACTACTGGCAGAACGGACTGCCTTATCTCGATCAGCTCGTCAGTATGATCGCGACTGACTTTCAGGCACGCGACGTACAGATGGAATCCGGCGCGATCGATATGGTGGCGCCGACCATTCAGGACGCAGTGCGCTACCAACAGGATCCGCAGTACCAGATCCTGAGGAACCCGGACCCGCTTCCGTACGCGCTCGCCATCAACACCGGCATGCCGCCGCTGGACAATAACGTGGCCCGCCAGGCATTCGGCTACGCAATGGATCGCGACCGAATCGTGCAAACCGTGCTGCACGGCCTGGCAACTGCGATCGACATTCCCTGGCCGCCCTCCTCGCCGGCGTATGACGTGCAGTTAGAACATGTTCAGACGTTCGACCTGGAGAAGGCCAGCTCGCTATTCCAGCAAGCAGGTATCAGTAACGCCAGCTTTGACTTCGCCTGGGACGGCGGCACGGCGTGGCTTGCCGATATGGCTCAGATCTATCAGTCGAACCTGGCGACGATTGGCATCCATCTCAATCTGAAGCCGATGGAGACCAACGCGTTCAACTCCTACGTCGGCACGCAGGATCCCAGCCTGACGCGTAAGTACCCGGGCCTGGTCGCCAACGGCAACATTGCCAACACCCAGTTCGACCCCAGCACCGTCGGTGCGACGAGCGCCTGGGGCAGAACCAAGGCCAACAACGAAGGCTTCAACAACGATCAGTACGTCCAGTGGATGGATCAGGCGGCGACCGAACCCGACCTCGCCAAGCGCAAGCAGCTGTATAACCAGATTAATCAGCTGTATCTGGACCAGGCGTTCCTGATCTCCTACGTCGCGGTGCCCGCGCTGGTGGCGGCGCGCGCCAACGTCCACAACGTCGCCTGGCGTTTAGCCACGCCGATTCGGTACGAGCAGGTCTGGCTCGACTAGGCTCGCCTTGCGTCCTGGTACCCGGCCAGACAGGCGGGCACGTGCGAGATCGGCCTAATTGTGACCGGGTATCGCCCGGTCATTGCCTGTGGTACACAGACGCGCGCTTGCGGGCCGGCCATCGGGTCGTACCACGTTTCGTCCAGGTCCTCCGGTGCCCGGGCGTGTCGACGGGAGCAGCCTATGAGTTCGATATTGTTGCACTCCACGGTACCGAAATCAGAGGACGTCGTGCAGCGTAAATGTCGTCTACATTAGCAAGTCGATTATCGCCCTGACAGCCCAACTCGAGCCTGGCACTGGCGCGCACTCGCTGCGTGGTGCTCGCTTCGGTGGCGGAGCGCGCCAGCAGCCAATTTGTTTTATTACCTTGTCGGGCAGCATGTCTAGCTAGTGTCCTGTACCAGAAGTTCGTAGTGCAAATCGAGCGATGCTGTCGATGATCTCGTCCGCAGATTTGGCCCAGACGAACGGCTTTGGATCGGCGTTGTGATCTGCGAGGTACAGCCGGATGGCATCCTCGAGCGCACGCGTGCTGCGGTGGCTGCCGCGTCGAATCTGCTTGTCAGTCAGTTCTGCGAACCAGCGCTCGACCTGATTGATCCACGACGAGTACGTGGGTGTGAAGTGCAGGTGGAAGCGCGGGTGTCGGACCAACCAGCGATGGATGAGCGATGTCTTGTGGGTGCCATAGTTATCGAGGATCAGATGGATGTCGAGGTCCGCTGGGACTTCGGCGTCGATGCGATCCAAGAACTTGCGGAACTCGGCGGAGCGGTGTCTGCGATGCAGTTGCCCAATCACTTTGCCAGTGGCCACGTCGAGGGCGGCGAACAGCGACGTGGTACCGTGGCGCTTGTAGTCGTGGGTGCGCCGCTCGACTTGTCCCGGTCGCATCGGCAACGTCGGCTGGGTGCGATCGAGCGCCTGGATCTGGCTCTTCTCATCGGCGCACAGGACCAGCGCTCGTTCGGGGGGATTGAGATACAGGCCGACGATATCGCGCACCTTCTCGATCAACTGGGGATCCGTCGACAGCTTGAATGTTTCGGTGCGATGCGGTTGCAGACCGAATGCTCGCCAGATGCGATGCACAGCTTGTTTGGACATCCCGGTCGCAGTCGCCATCGAGCGAACGCTCCAGTGGGTCGCGTCACGCGGCGTGGACTCCAGCGTCTTGATCACCACCGCTTCGACTTGATCATCACTGATCCGTCGCGGCGCACCGCTTCGCGGTTCGTCCAGCAGGCCGGCCACGCCCTCGGCCACAAACCGCGAGCGCCACTTGCCGACGGTGGCGTTGGTCAAGCGGAGCTCGCGAGCCACTTGGCTATTCGAGCAGCCACTGCTGCATCGCAGCACAATCTCGGCGCGGACCGCCAACCCATGCGCGGTCTTACGACGCAGTGTCCAGCGCTCCAAAGTTACTCGATCCTCGGCCGTCAACGTCAACTCCGCCAGCGGCCGACCACGATTTGTCCGCCCACTTCCGCCATCCCCTACCATCACCTCCACACATTAACACTAACTTCCGGTACAGGACACTAG
>JAFAOS010000466.1 GCA_019247515.1 Chloroflexota bacterium
GCCGCCGGAGCTCAAGGTCCGGGGGCGGGAGGGCAAGTGGCTGCTGAGGCGGGCGGCCCGGGGGTGGGTGCCCGACGCCGTGCTCGACCGGCCCAAGATGGGTTTCGGCGTCCCCGTGGGGGAATGGCTGCGCGGCGAGCTCGAGGACCTCGTGCACGACACGCTGACCGACGGGACGGCACGCAGCCGGCCGTACTTCGACCCGGCCGCCGTCGGCCGGCTCATCGCCGAGCACGAGTCGGGCGCCGACCACGGCGCCCGGGTGTGGGCGCTGGTGGTCTTCGAGCTGTGGCACCGGACCTTCGTCGACGGGGGGGTCCCGGCATCCGCCCCGGTCGGGCGGAGCCTCCGGTGAGCGAGCCGGTCCGGCTCCTGCGGGTCATCACGCGGCTCAACATCGGCGGCCCGGCGATCCACGCGGTGCTGCTCACCACCGCGCTCGACGACGGCGCCGTGTTCACCTCGACGCTCGTGGCGGGCGCCACCGCGCCCCACGAGGGCGACATGCTCGACTTCGCGCGCGCGCACGATGTGGAGCCGCTCCTGGTGCCCGCGCTTGGTCGCGAGATCAGCCCTGCTGACGATCTCGTGTCGCTGGCGCGCATGGTCCAGATCATCCGCGGCCTCAAGCCAGACGTCGTGCACACGCACATGGCCAAGGCGGGTACGGTCGGTCGCCTGGCGGCGCACGTCTGCGGCGTGCCCCTGATCGTGCACACCTACCACGGCCACGTCTTTCACGGCTACTTCAGCCCAACGAAGACGCGCGTCTTTCTGGGCATCGAGCGCGCGCTCGGCCTGGCAACCGACCGCATTGTCGTCGTCGGCGATGGTCAGCGCGACGAGATTGCCAGCTACGGAGTGGCGCCGAGTCACAAGCTCGAACCGATCCGTCTCGGACTCGAGCTGGGCCAGTTTCTGCACGCCGAGGACGCGCGGGGCGCACTTCGACGCGAGCTGGGTATTCAGTCCACGACGCCGCTCATCGGCATCGTCGCCAGGTTGGTGCCCATCAAAGCCCACGAGGTCTTCTTTCAGGCGGCCAGCCGCGTGCTCCAGGACGAGCCCGAGGCGCGCTTCATCGTCGTGGGCGACGGCGAGCGGCGGGCCGAGCTCGAGCGGCTCGTCGATCGTCTGGGCATCCGCCACGCGGTGATGTTCCTGGGTTGGCGTCGCGACATGGTCAGCGTGTACGCCGATCTCGACGTGGTGGCATTGACCTCGCTCAACGAGGGCTCACCGGTAGCGCTGATCGAGGCGCTGGCGGCGGCTCGACCGGTGGTGTCGTCGCGCGTCGGCGGCGTCCCCGAGGTGGTGGTCGAGGGGGTGACTGGTCTGACGGTGCCGCCTGCCAATCCCACCGCCACGGCCGACGGGTTGCTGAGAGTGTTGCGCGATCGTGACCTGGCGGCCAGCCTGGCCGCCGCGGGTCGACGCCACGTGTATCCCCGCTACGATTCGAGCCGCCTTGTCGACGACGTGAAGCACCTGTACCTGCGCGAGCTGGCCGTCCGCGGCCGCGTACTGCCCAGCGTCGGAGCGGCCGTGTCGATGCAGGGGGGAGGCTAGTGGCCCGAGCACTGGTGACGGGCGGCGCCGGGTTCATCGGTTCGCATCTCGTCGAGCGTCTGACGCGGCGCGGCGACGACGTCACCGTCCTGGACGACCTGTCGACCGGGCGGCGCGCCAACCTCAATAGCGTGGAGGATGAAAAAGGGTTCTGCCTGGTCGAAGGCTCGGTGCTGGACGCGCCGCTGGTCGACAGGCTCGTGGCCGAGTGCGACGTCGTCTACCACCTCGCCGCGGCCGTTGGCGTCAACTGGGTGCTGCGCCACCCGCTGCGCTCGCTCGAGACCAATATCCAGGGCACCCAGCACGTCCTGCGCGCGTGCGCTGAAGTTGACGGTGGCCGCCGCGTGCTGATCGCGTCGACCTCCGAGGTGTACGGCAAGAACGACAAAGACGCGCTTGCCGAAGACGACGACCGCGTCCTTGGCTCGGCGCGGCTGTCGCGCTGGTTCTACTCGTCGGCCAAGGCGATCGACGAGGCGTTTGCACTGGCGTACTGGCAGGAGCGCCAACTGCCGGTGACCGTGGTCCGACTGTTCAATACGGTCGGACCCCGCCAGACCGGACGTTACGGGATGGTCGTGCCGCGCTTCGTGCGCTGGGCGCTGCACGGCGAGCCGCTGCGCGTCTATGGCGACGGGCAGCAGAGCCGCTGCTTCACGAACGTCAACGACGTGGTGCGCGCGATGACCGCGCTCATGGACACGCCAGCGTCGGTCGGCGAGATCTTCAACATCGGCCAGCCGCGTGAAATCCGCATCATTGACCTGGCGCGGCGGATCATCGAGTTGTGCGAGAGCAGCTCTGAGGTGAAACTGGTCCCGTACCACGCGGAGGAGGCGTATGGCGAACGCGCTGTCGGCTACGAGGACATGCGTCGACGGGTGCCGGATGCATCCAAACTTTTTGCCGTGACGGGCTTTCGCCCGAGCATCGAGCTGGAGCAAACGCTGCGCGAGGTGATCGACTACGAAATGGCCGCTGACTCCTAGCCATGTGTGGCATCTGCGGCGTCGCCAACCTCGATCCCCGCGCCGACGCGATCAGCCCGGCGCGGCTGCGCGCCATGGCCGACACGCTGCGCCACCGCGGCCCGGATTCCGACGGCTTCTACGTCTCCGAAGACAGAAGCCTCGGCCTCGGCTTCCGCCGTCTCAGCATCGTCGACCTCGCCACCGGCGATCAGCCCATGGTCAACGAGGACGACAGCGTGTGGCTCGCCTTCAACGGCGAGATCTACAACCACGCCGACCATCGACCAGCTCTGGAGTCGCGCGGCCACCGCTTCCGGTCGCGGTGCGACGCCGAGGTCGTCCTGCACCTCTACGAGGAATACGGCGCCGACTGCATCCACCACCTGCGCGGCATGTTCGCCTTCGCGTTGTGGGACGCCCGCCGACGCCAACTGCTGCTGGCCCGCGACCGCATTGGCGTCAAGCCGCTGTACTACGCCACGACGCCGAACGCGCTGATCTTCGGCTCCGAGATCAAAGCGCTCTTTGCCCACCCGGACCTGCAACCACGCCTGAACGAGTCAGCGCTCAGCCTGTACCTGACGTTCGCCGCCACGCCGGCGCCCGAGACCCTTTTCGAGGGCGTGCACAAGCTGCCGGCCGGCCACCGGCTCATCGTCGACCTCAATTCCGGTCGCCAGCGGCTGGAGCGCTACTGGGAGGCCCTGCCCGACCCTTCGGAACGTGCCCGCCGTCGACAGCCCGAGGAGTACGTGGAGCGCCTCGAGTCCCTGGTCCGCGAGTCGATCGGCCTGCGCATGATGAGCGACGTCCCGTACGGCGCGTTTCTGTCTGGCGGTGTCGACTCTAGCCTGAACGTGGCGCTCATGGCCGAGCTGGCCGACCGTACCGTCTCTACCTATTCGGTCGCCATCGACGGAGACCCAACCTCCGACGAGCTGCGCTTCGCCCGATCGGTGGCCGAGCGCTACGGCACGCGCCACCATGAGGTCGTCATCGGCGAGCAGGATTTTCTGAGTTACCTCCCCGAGCTGGTGTGGCACCAGGACGAGCCGCTCGCCGACCCTGTCTGCGTGCCGCTGCACGCGATCTCCGAAGCCGCTCGGGCCGCCGGCACGCGGGTCATCCAGGTCGGCGAGGGCTCGGACGAATTGTTTTCGGGCTACACCAGCTACGCGTTCTTTACCGATTTTCACCGCCGCGTGTGGCAACCCTATTTGCGCTTGCCGAGTCCGGTGCGCCGCGCGGCGGCCGCCTCCCTGGCCCCGTTGATGACCCTGGACCGCGCCGACGTCCTGCGGCGCGGCGCCGACCACGGCGAGCTGTTCTGGGGCGGCGCGATCCCCTTCTACGACACCCACAAGCACAGACTGCTGCGCGACGGCGGCGACCGAGCCGGCCAGGACGCGGTCGCCGCCCTGTACGCCCAGGTCGATCGCGGCGTGCAGCGGCCGTCGCAGCTCGATCGCATGATCGGTATCGAATTGCGTCAGCGCTTGCCAGAGCTGCTGTTGATGCGCGTCGACAAGGTCACGATGGGCTCGTCACTCGAAGCACGCGTGCCGTATCTCGACCACAAGCTTGTCGAGTTTGCGCTGGCGATTCCATCCGAGATGAAGTACCGCGACGGGGTCACCAAGTGGGTGCTCAAGCGCGTCGCGGAGCGCGTCGGCCTGCAGCGTGAGCTGGTCTATCGCCGCAAGCGCGGCTTCTGCGGCTCGGCGACCAACATGCTCAGCCCAGGGTTGCTCGCGCGTGCCGAGCAGGACATTCTGGACTCGGCATTCGCTCGCTCGCGATTCAACCTGGGCTATGTTCGGCAGATGCTGGCCGAGCAACACGCCGGCCGAGCCGACCACAACTTTCGCATCTGGACGCTCTGGAACCTGGTGGCCTGGCACGCCTGCTGGTTCGAGGGCTCGCGGCCACGGGCCGCCGAGCCTAGCCTGGTCTGAAGGCGCGGCAGATGAAGTTCTCGGTCCAGATCATCTGACGCTTACCGGTTTCGATGTGGCGCACCGTGTTGGCGATGACTTTGACGGCGGCCCACAGCGCCACGTCCAGCCTGCCGCGGACCCTGACCGGGACCGGTCCGGTCTCGTAGAACGTCAGGTTCTGGAAACCGACCGACCTGAGCAGTTGGCCGAGGGACTCGGGGGTGAAGATCGTCTGATGCGTCAGGTCGCCGTAGATCACCTGACCGGGCAGCAGGCCCGCGCCATTGGCGGTCTGGATGATCAGCCGGCCGCCGGGCCGCATTGCCGCGAAGACGTAATGCGCCAGGTGCGTGAGCTCCTCGCGAGTGAAGTGCTCGAGGACGTCCACGACCAGGATGGCATCAAAGCATTCGGAGTTCGTCGCCAGATAGGCGAGCGCATCGTGCTGTTCGGCTCGGACGCCGCGCCGCTGCGCGAGGGCGATCTGCTCGGCGGAGATGTCAACGCCGAGAGCGTGCGAGAGTCCGCGCCGTCCGAGGTATGCGAGCAAGCCGCCCGAGCCGCAGCCCAGGTCCAGGATGGCGGCGCCAGGCTCGAGCCCGGCGAGCAGGGGCAAGAACTTGTGGTCCCAGAAGACGAACGCACCCTCGAGATGCTGGCTTTCGGGCTCGCCCTTGAAAGTAGAGACATACCCGCGGTAGAGGCCCGCCCGAAAGTCACCGGCTGCCATGCCACCGGTGAGCGTAAGTGAAAACAATTTCTGTGGATCAGTCGTGACTTTCGCGCGCCAGTCGCTGGGCAGCCTCCTGGCGCTCCTCTTCGGGGTCGCCGTCTCCATCCTCCTGCCGCGCGTGCTCGGCCCCGAGGCCCGCGGCGAGTACCAGCTCGCGGTCAAGGTCGCCGGCCTGGTCCTGGCCGTCGCCCAGTGGGGCATCCCCGAAGTCCTACTGCAGGCTCTGGCCGACCGACGGGTGAGCCAGGGCGCGCTGATCGGCACCTCGCTGGTCCTCGGCGTCTCTGGAGCGCTTGTTGTCGCCGTCGCACTGGCGGCCGCGTACCCCCTCGTCCAGGACAATCTTCTCAGGGGCGTCGAACCCGTCCTGCTGGTGCTCACCCTGGGCGGCTCCGCCGTATCGTTGATCGGCTTGCTGAGCCGCCGTTTCATCCAGCTCGGCGGCCGCGTGGACGTCTACAACGGCCTGGACATTGCCCGAACGGCCCTGTTCCTGGTCCTGGTGGTCATCGGCGGCGTCCTGATTCCGCAGCAGGCGCTCGGTCCGACCGTTGCGTGGTTGGTGGGTGAGGTCGCGCTGGCCGCGGTGGCCACGACATTCCTCTGGCGAAAGACTCATGCGACGACCACCTGGTCTGTGCAGCCGGGACTGGGCCGGGAGCTGGCCACCGCTGGAGCGCCAATCCAGTTCGGGCTGCTCGGCATGTTCATCGGCAGTGAAGGCGGCGCCTTCGTCCTCAACGCCAGCCTGGACGTCTCGGCGGTCGGCATCTACAGCGTGGCGCTGTCGGTCTCGCGCCTGGTGTTGCAGATCTCGGTGGCGCTCAGGACCGCGCTCCAGCCCAGGCTACTGGCCAACGAGCGCGACTCCGCGGCGATGACCGCGCGGGTGACCCGCCATGGACTGCTGTGGATGGTGACCATCGCGTGCGGCCTGGCGCTCGGGTCGCCTCTGGCGGGATTCATTTTCGGCCGCGACTTCTCTGCCGTCGGCCCCATCCTGGTCATCCTGCTGCCCGGCATGGTCGCGTACGGCGTGTGGCAGCTGCTGGCGAGCCACCTGCTGCGCATCGGTCGACGCGGGTTTCTGGCCTGGGTCGCCTGGCTGTTCGGCGTGACCTCGATGCTGCTCCAGGCGGTGGGCGCTCAGGCGTTCGGCCTCGCCGGCGCCGCGTTCGGCCTGAGCGCCGCCTACCTGCTGGCGACCCTGGTGGTGCTGGTGGCCTTCGTCCAGCTCAGCGGCCGACCCGTCCGCGAGCTCCTGCCGGCCCCGGGCGACCTGGCCTTCTACGTCGGGCTGACGCGGCGCGCGCTCGCCACGCGCTGATCGACAGACCACGGTGCGCTCGTTGCTGCTGGCGGCCAGCTTTCCCCCGGCGGCGGGCGGGGTGGAGACGCTGCTGTATGCGACGAACCGCCGGTTGGCGGAGCCGCCGCTCGTGCTGGCGCCAGCCCCCGCTGCCGCCCCGGACATCTGCGTTCGCGCCATCGACACGTCGCCCGCCGCGAAGCTCGCGTACCGCCCACTCTGGCGTCTGCACCCGTCGCTCCACTACCTCCAGACGTTTTTCGTGCCCACCCTGCGAGCCGCTCGCGCGTGGCGACCCGAGGTGATTCAGGCAGGCCACGTGTACATGGCGCCGCTCGCCAGACTCACCGCCCGTCGGCTTCGAATCCCCTACGTCGTGTATGCGTACGGGCAGGAAGTCTGGCGTGGTGGGCGCGCCGTGGGTGTCCGCCGCTTGGACCACTGGTTGCGAGGCGGCGCCTTGCAGGCGGCGAGTCGCGTGCTGGTGCCCGGAAGCTTCACGGCTGGCCTGCTGCGCGACTGGGACGTCGGCTGTGAGCGCATCGTGCAGGTCCCGTATGGCGCCGACCCGCGCCCACAGGCGCCGCCACCAACGGGTACCTCGCTGCTGACCGTCGGCCGCCTGGTCCCGCGCAAGGGGGTCGACGTCGTCGTGCGTGCGTTACGTCGGCTGCCAACGCACGTTGCCTATCGCGTGGTGGGCAGCGGACCGGACCTCGCGCGCCTTAGGCAACTCGCAGCCGATGAGGGTGTGGCGGGGCGCGTCGCATTTCTGGGCCGCGTCGAGGCGCAGCGGCTCGCCGAGGAATACCAGCGCTGCGCGATCTACGTCCAGCCCTCGCGTCGCACGGCCGATGGCCAGCTCGAAGGCTACGGCCTGGTCTACTTCGAGGCCGCCGCCTGGGGTCGGCCGGTGATCGCCGGGCGCTCAGGCGGCGAGGTCGACGCCGTGGTCGACGGCACAACGGGTGTGCTGGTCGACGGGGCCTCGGTCGATGCCGTGACCTCGGCCATCAGCTCGCTCCTGCTGGACACCGAGCGGATGGCGCGGCTTGGGGCCGCGGGCCGCCACCGCGTCGAGACGACCCACAACTGGACGCGCGCCGCGGCCGTCGTCGACGCCGCCCTGGTGGGTCTCGCTCTCCCTCTCCCTCTGGGAGAGGCTTTATCAAGGGGTGAGGGATGACGTTTCCAAGGGAGACTCGGTGACGGCCCCCATCCGCCTCCTGGCGGTGCATCAGGGCGGCGGCATTGGCGGCGCGCCCGTTTCGCTCCTCAAGCTGCTCGCCGCGCTCGATCCTACCGAATTCGAAGCGCACGCGGTCTTCACCGAAAGCGGCGACGTGCTCGACTACGCGCGGGCGGTGGGCGTCTCGGCCGACGTCGTGCCCACCGGCGGCGCGTTTTTTTACTCGGCGCACGCGCGGCTCGGCGTGCGCTCGATCAGCCGATTTATCCGTACATTTCCGCGCGCGGTGCACCTTGCCCGCCGCGCGCTGCGCCAGAACCGCCCCGACCTCGTCCACCTCAACACCAGCGTCCTGCTCGCCTGGGCCGCCGCCGCCCGCCGCGAGCGCCTGCCGCTTGTCTGGGTCGTCCGCGAAGTCCTCGGGCCGAACCGCTGGCTGCGCGCCTGGCACGCCGGCTTCATTGCCCGACACGCGCGCAGAATCGTGGCCATCTCCGATTCGGTCGCCGCGTGCCTGCCGCGTTCAGCTCGCGTCGACCGTGTCGACAATGCCGTCGATCTCGGCGACTTCCGCCTCGACCTGCTGGCCGAGCGGCCAGCTATCCGATCGGAGCTCAGCATCGCGCCCGAGGCCCAGGTGGTGATGGTCGTGGGCTCGGTCCAGCACCCCAAGGGCCACTGGCTCATCCTGGATGCGCTGCCCGCCTTTCCCCCTCAGGCGGAGCTGGTGCTGGTCACTGGCGGCGTGGATGCCCACACCTACGCCCACCAACCCCGGGGCCGCGTCAAGCGCGCGCTGCGCCTGCCGCTCGACAACCTCGACGCGTTCATGCGCGACGCGCGCCACCGCGGCCTGGCCGATCGCATCACGGTGACCGGCTTCCAACGCGATGTCGCGCGGGCGATCGCAGCGTCGGACGTGCTCGTGTTTCCGAGCCTCGAGCCCGAAGGATTTGGCCGACCTATCATCGAGGCCATGGCGCTGGAGCGGCCGGTGGTGGCCACCGACGTGGGGCCCAGTCGCGACCTGCTCGGCCTCGGCACGGGTCGGCTGGTGCCGCCCGAGCCGACCGCGCTGGCGAACGCCGTCGTGGATCTGCTCGACTCACCCGACACCCGCCAGCGGATGGGTCGCGCCGGACGCGCTCGCGTCGAGGCGTGCTTCAGCCTGGAACGCCAGGTGGCGCAGATGTCGGCGGTCTATCGCCAGGCGCTCGAGCGGAAGCGTGTTTGACGCCGTCCTGTTGTACGCCCCGCCCTGGGCCGGTCCGACCCGCTTCAGCAAACACCACCTCGCCGCGTTCATCGCCCAGCGCGGCGGACGCGTCCTGTACGTCGAGGCGCCCCTGACTCCCGTCGGCCTCAGGCGCGGTTCGAGATTCGCCAGCGAGCTGCGAGATAGCTTTCGGCCCCCGAGGCGCGTCGCCGACCGGCTGTGGGTCCGCCGCCACTTCGTGCCGGTTCCGTACCACGCCGCCACCCGCCTGACCAGCCAGCGCGCCGCCAACCGCGTCGGTCAATCGCTCCTTGCGCCGGTGCTGAGGCGGGATTTCGCTCGCCTCGGTCTCCGACGCCCCGTGCTCATCGCCGGACTGCCGCACGCGGCCGACGTGCTCTCGCGACTCCCCTCCAGACTGGTCGTCTACCACTGCGCCGACGACTACGCGCACGTGCGCGGCTTTCCCAGGAGCCTGCCCGATCTCGAAGCCGACCTCTGCCGCCGCGCTGATCTGGTCGTGACCACCTCCGAGACGCTGTGTCAGAGTCGCGCGCGCTTCAACCCTCACACCTGCTGGATCCCAAACGGCGCGGACGTCGAGCACTTTTCTGCTCCCGCCGCGCCCGCCGCGGAGCTGCGCAACGTGCCGCACCCGATCGTCGGCTTTGTGGGCGGCCTCTCGGAATGGGTCGATCTGGACCTGGTTGCCAGGCTCGCCCGCCAGCGTCCCGAGTGGACGTTCCTGCTGGTCGGGCCGGTCGGCATCGACACCTCGGCGGTCGACGCGTTGCCCAACGTGCGGCTTCTTGGCCCGCGGCCGTACGCCGACCTGCCTGCTTTGCTGGCGGCGATGGACGTCGGACTCATCCCCTTCAAGCGCAACGACGTGACCTATCATGCCGACCCGATCAAGGCGTACGAATACCTGGCGGCCGGGCTGCCCGTCGTTGCCACGGACATGCCCGCCTTGCGCCGCCTGACGCCGCTGGTGGCCCTCGCCGAGTCGGCCGAGGGCTTTCAACACGGCATTCGCGCAGCACTCGAAGCCGGACGGGACGCCGGCCGGGCCGAGCGCCAGGCCGAAGCTCGACGCCACGGCTGGACGAGCCGCTTCGAATGCTTCGAGCGCCTGGTCGAAAATCAGTTGGCATGCGCGTCCTGATCTACGCGCCCGCCGCGCGCATGGGCGGGGCCCGCGCGCACGTCCTGGGCCTGCTCCCCGAGCTCGCCTCGATCGCGCCCGACGACGAAGTCCTGCTGGTGGCGCAACCCGACCTGATTGGCGAGCTACCGCCCTTGCCGCGCACGTGGGTCGTCCGCGCCGAACGCGCCGAGACTCGCGGGTTCTTCGGCCGCTTGCTCTGGGAGCAGCGCGCGCTCCCGCGCCTGGCCGAAGCCTGGCGGGCCGACGTGTTGCTGTCGTTCGGCGCGTACGTGCCATTGCGCTCGCCCTGTCCGAGCGTCGTCGAGGCTGGCAACGCGCTCTACTTCACGCGCGCCTTCTGGCACGTGCTCAGGCGTGAGCCACTGCGCCTCAGGCTCGAGGAGCGCGCGCGCTGGTCGCTCCTGCGCGCCTCGCTCCGCGCTGCCGAGCGCGTCCTGACGCCGACGCGCGCAATGCGTACGGACGTCGTCACGCGTTTGCCGGGTCTGGGGCCGAGGGTGGACGTCGCCTTGTGGGGCGTCGCCCCGATCTTTCATGCGGTGCGCTGGTGGCCGCCGGCAGGCGATGCCATTCTCGGGGTCTCGAAACACGGCATCAACAAGGAATTCGACGTGCTGATCGCCGCCCTGCCGTTCATCCGACGCCGCTGGCCCGGCGCGCGCCTGGTGCTGACCGGCACCGCCGACGAATCCCGTTGGTCCCGCCGCAGCGTTGCGCTCGCTGACCGACTTGGCGTGCTCGACAGGGTGTGCTTCACGGGCGACGTCCCCAATTCAGGCGTCCCCGACCTGATGCGACAGGCGCGCGTGCTGGTGTTTCCGACGTGGTGCGAGTCGTTTGGCCTGCCCCTGGCCGAGGCGCTGGCCATGGGCGCTCCCGCCGTCGCCGCGGACATCCCCGCCTGTCGCGAGGTGGGTGGCGACGCGGCGCGCTACTACGCTACGGGCGACGCCGACTCGCTGGCGGACTGTATCGGCGACGTGCTCGGCTCTCCCGAGGCCGCTGACGACCTGGCCTGCCGCGCCCGCGAGCGCGGCCGCATGTTCCGGTGGCGGGACAATGCCGTCGGTGTCCGCCAGACGCTGCTGCGAGCCGCCGCGTGAGCGTGCCGGTCTCGGTGCTCGTCCCCACACTCGACGAGGAGCTCAACTTGCCCGAGTGTCTGCAAAGCGTGAGCTGGGCCGACGAGGTGTTCGTGGTCGATTCCTTCTCCCGCGACGGCACGCTGGAGATCGCTCGGGCGCACGGCGCGCGGGTCGTTCAACACGCGTTCGAGGGCTACTCGCGTCAAAAGAACTGGGCGTTGGACAACCTGCCGCTCCGCAATGAGTGGGTGCTGATCGTTGACGCGGATGAGCGGGTCATGCCCGACCTGCGGTGCGAAATCGAACGCGTCGTCGGCCTCTCGCCCTCCGGCGCACATGGCTTCGACGGGTACTACGTGAACCGCCGCGTGATCTTTCTCGGCACCTGGGTGCGGCACGCCGGCTGGTACCCGAGCTGGAACCTGCGCCTCTTTCGCCATCGACTCGGCCGCTACGACGATCGTGAGGTCCACGAGCACGTCGTGCTCGACGGGCGCGCCGGCTATCTGACCGCCGATTTGCTCCACGCCGATCGGCGCGGATTGGAAGCCTTCGTGGCGCGGCACAACCGCTACTCCACGCTGGAGGCCACCGCGCGCTGGAAAGCCGAGCGCAACGCTCCAGACCGCGCACGTCTGCCCATCAGCTGGCTGGCGTCGCCCGTGCACCGCAAGCGCTTCCTGCGCGAGCGGATCTGGCCAAGGCTGCCAGCCAAGCCGGTGGTGTTGTTCGTGTATATGTACGTGTTGCGCCAGGGATTTCTGGACGGTCGCGCCGGGCTGGCGCTGTGCGTGTTCCACGCGTTCCAGGAGTTCGTGGTCGGCCTCAAGTTGGCCGAGCTGCGCCGCCTATCATCGACAGGACTCGTGCAATGAGGCAGGTGCTCCAGTATCGGCGTTCAGGCACCACCCGGGTGGTGGAGGTGCCCGCGCCGCTGACACCTGACGCCGGCGTGCTGGTCCAGAACGTCTGCTCGCTGATCAGCCCCGGCACCGAGCGCATGCTGGTCGAAGCCGGCGGCGCCAACCTGGTCAGTACGGCGCTGCACCGCAGGGACCTGGTCAAACAGGTGCTCGACAAAGCCGCGCGAGACGGCGTGGCTGCGACCGTCGACACGGTGCGCAGTCGAATCGACGTGGCGATTCCGCTGGGTTATAGCTGCGCCGGAACGGTGCTCGACGTTGGCCAGCGCGCCGGCGACGCGTTTCACGTCGGCGACCGGGTTGCCTGCGCGGGGGCCGGTCAGGCCAACCACGCCGAGGTCGTCGCCGTGCCGAAGAATCTCACGGTCCGTGTCCCGGATGAGGTGAGCTTCGACGACGCGGCGTTCGTGACGGTGGGCGCAATTGCGCTTCAGGGCGTCCGCATTGCGGACGTGCGTGTGGGCGAAGCGTGTGTGGTGATCGGCCTCGGGCTGGTTGGCCAATTGACGGTCCAGTTGCTGAAAGCCGCCGGTTGTCGTGTGTTTGGCGTCGACATTGCATCGGACAAAATCGAGCTGGCCGCCGCCAGTGGCGCCGACGCGGCCTGCCTGCGCTCTGATCCGGACCTGGTGCAGCGCGTGCAGGCATTCAGTCACGGCCGCGGCGCAGATGCAATCCTGATCGCCGCCGCCGCCAGCTCCAGCGACCCGATCCAGCTGGCGCCCTCGCTGGCGCGCGACCGAGCGGTGGTGGCCGCCGTCGGCATGGTCGGCATGGACGTGCCGCGCAACGCGTACTACGAAAAAGAGCTGCAGTTACGTCTGTCGCGCTCGTATGGACCGGGACGTTACGACCGGACCTACGAGGAGCAGGGTGTCGATTATCCGCCGGGCTACGTGCGCTGGACCGAGCAGCGCAATATGGAAGGTTTCCTGGACCTGGTGGCGGCCGGTCGCGTGCAGCCCTCGCGCCTGGTGACGCACCGCTTTCCGATCGCCGACGCGGAGCGCGCGTACGCGGTGGTGACGGGCGGTGTGGCGGAGCCGTATCTCGGCATTGTGCTGGAGTATCCGCGCGTTCCGCCATCTGCCGCGCCGCTTTCGACGCGCGTTGATATTCGTCCTCCAACGCCGTCGTCTCGCGGGAGCGTCCGTTTGGGAATGATCGGCGCCGGCAATTTTGCGAAGTCCGTCCTGCTACCCGCTCTCAAAAAGCTGGATGGCGTCGAGCTACGCGGTGTGGCGACCGCCTCCGCGCCGAGCGCGCAGCAGAGCGCCAGCCGCTTCGGTTTCGCCTATACCGCCTCCGATTGGCGCCAGGTCGTCGACGACCCGGAGGTCGACGCCGTGCTGATCGCGACGCGCCACGACCTGCACGCCAGCGTCGCCTCCGCCGCGCTCCAGTCAGGCAAGGCCGTCTTTCTGGAAAAGCCAATGGCGCTTTCCGAGTTCGACCTGACCGCGTTGATGGACGCCTGGCAGTCCAGTGGACGCGTCCTCCAGGTGGGCTTCAACCGCCGTTTCGCGCCCACCTTCCTGCGCCTCAAAGCCGGGTTCGCGGGTCACCGCCCGCCGCTGGTCATGGCGTATCGGGTCAACGCCGGCGGCGTCTCCGCCAACTCCTGGGTGGTGGACCCGGTCCAGGGCGGTGGACGGCTGGTGGGTGAGGTGTGCCACATGCTGGATACGCTGGTGGATCTCGCGGGTTGTTGCATTGTCAGCGTGTATGCGCAACCGGGCTCTGGTGCTGGTGATGACGTGGTGCTGTCGCTGGCGTTCGCCGATGGCTCCGTCGGTACCATCGTGTATGCCAGCGCCGGCGACCGGAGCATGCCCAAGGAATACCTCGAGGTGCTCGGCGGCGGTCGCTCGGCCGTGCTGGATGACTTCCGTACCCTCCAGCTTTATGCCAACGGCTCCACCACGAAAGTCGGCGGCCGGCTGGCGCGCCAGGACAAGGGCCACGCCGCCGAGCTGTCCGCGTTCATCACTGCCGTCCGCACCGGCGCCAGCTCGCCCGTAGACCCCGAGCTGGCCGCCCACGTGACGCGCGTAACCTTCGCCGCCATGGAATCCACCCGCACCGGTCTCCCGGTCGAGGTCCAGTAACAGTCGTGTGCCACCCGTCCGCTGGCGCCGATCGCGCGAGAGCCCGTCGTGTCCAACCCCTGGGTCCCGTCTGGGGAACTCGTGTTGACCCTGGGTCCCCTCTGGGGGAACTCGTGTTGAGCGTGGGTCCCGTCTGGGGGAACTCGTGTTGAGCGTGGGTCCCCTCTGGGGGAACTCGTGTTGAGCGTGGGTCCCCTCTGGGGAACTCGTGTTGAGCCTGGGCCCCCTCTGGGGGGAAATCGTGTTGACCCTGGGTCCCGTCTGGGGGAACTCGTGTTGACCCTGGGCCCCCTCTGGGGGAAATCGTGTTGACCCTGGGTCCCGTCGGGGGAACTCGTGTTGACCCTGGGTTCCGTCTGGGGAACTCATGTTGACCCTGGGCCCCGTCTGGGGAACTCATGTTGAGCCTGGGTCCCCTCTGGGGTAATTGCGTTTGAACATTACGTACGTCTGCCACTACTTCGTCCCCGAACCCGCCGCCCCCGCCGCCCGCGTTCACGAGTTTGCCCGCGCCTGGGTCCAGGCCGGCCACTCCGTCGACGTGCTCACCACCTTCCCTAACCATCCCCTCGGCCGCATCCCCGCGCGCTACCGCGCCCGCGCCTGGACGACCGAATCCCTCGACGGCATCCGTGTCCTGCGCTGCTGGCTGTACGCCGTCCCGAATCGCGGCGTCGGCCGCCGCGGCCTCGACCACCTGTCCTTCATGCTGACGTCGCTCCTCTTCGGTCTGCCGCGAATCAAACGCACGGACGTGGTGATCGCCTCCTCCCCGACGCTGTTCTCGGCGCTGTCCGCCTGGTTGATCGCCCGGCTCGAGCGCGTCCCCTTCGTCCTGGAGGTCCGCGATTTGTGGCCGGAGGCGATCGTGGACCTCCGCTTGATGCGCCCCGATAGCCCGAGCGTCAAGCTGCTGCGGCGCCTGGCCGCGTTTCTGTACGCGCGCGCCGCCCGGGTGGTGGTTGTCACCGAGGCATTCGCCGACCGTCTGGTCCAGCAAGGCGTACCCCGCACGAAGTTGTCGGTCATTCCCAACGGCGCCGACACCCGCTTCTTCGCGCCAGACGCGAGCGCAACCACACAAGCCGCCGCCCGAGCGAGCCTGGGGCTCGATGGCAAGTTCGTGGTGGCCTACGTCGGCTCACACGGGCTGTCGCATGGCCTCGACGTGGTGCTGGATGCAGCCGCGGTCCAACCGGAGGTCACCTACCTGCTGGTGGGTGACGGAGCGGACCGCGACCGTCTGCTGGCGGAGCGCAATCGTCGCCGGTTGACGAACGTCGTCATGCGTCCCAGCGTGCCGAGGAACGACGTGCGGGACGTGTATGCCGCAGCCGACGCGTGCCTGGTGCCACTCCGCGACGTGCCGATATTCGAGACGTTCGTCCCGTCGAAACTGTTCGAAGTGCTTGCGGCCGGTCGTCCTGTCATCGGCGCGGTGCGCGGTGAAGCCGGCGAAATCCTGGCGCGTTCTGGCGGGGCGCTGGTGGTGGAGCCGCAGCGCGGCGATCAGCTGGCGGCCGCGGTCGATAGCTTGCGACGCGACCCGAGGCTTGCCACCGAGCTCGCGCGGCGCGGACGGGCCTTTGCCGAGCAGCACTACGACCGCGACCAGCTCGCCGTGCGCTACCTGGACCTTCTGCACGAGGTGGTCGCGCGCTGCTGAGTGGTCGGATCCTGCTGATTGGCGGCACCGGCTTTCTGGGTAGCTTCGTCGCCGCGCGGTTGGCAGGCCGCCCGCTGTCGGTGCTGGTGCGTCCGACCAGCGACGTCAGCGTCCTGCCAGACGGAATCGACCTGCGCCAGGGTGCGCTCGAAGACGAGCGTCTGCCGCTGGAGTCCGTCGAGACCGTCGTGTACTGCGCGTCGATGGGTTTCGGTCATACTCCGCCCCTGTTGCGCCAGCTCCAGGCCGCTGGCGTGAAGCGCGGGTTGTTCGTGAGCACCACCGCTATCTTCACCAGTTTGCCGGCGGCGAGTCGCACACCGCGCATTGAGGCCGAGGCGGCCGTGCAGGACTCGACACTCGACTGGACCATCCTGCGACCGACGATGATTTACGGCACCGCGCGTGACCGCAACATCAGCCGACTCCTGCGCTTTCTCGCGCGCTGGCCGTTGTTTCCCGTGTGTGGCAACGCGTTGTGGCAGCCAATCTACGTGGAGGACCTGGCTGACGCGGTGGTGGCCGCCCTCGATAATCCGACCACCGTCGGACGCACGTACAACCTGGCCGGTGCCTATCCACTCCGTTTCGCCGAGCTGGTGCGCACCGCCGCTCGGACCCTGGCGCAACGTGTGATACTGGTGCGCGTGCCGGTCTCCGCCGCCGTCCTCGCCGCGCGCGTGAGCCGCGTGGCGACCCCCGAACAGGTCCGCCGTCTTGCCGAAGACAAGGCCTTCGACTACGCCGAGGCAACGCGAGATTTCGGCTTCCGGCCGCGCTCGTTTGCCGAAGGCGTCCGCCTGGAGGCCCGCGCTCTTGGCCTGTGAGCGCCGCGCGCCCGAGCGTGACGCGGTTCGCCATGCCTTGTCGCCACCACCTCTCGCCGAAATGTCTTTCAGCCGGCCATTCCGCCGCTACCAGGCCCTGGCCCTCGCCGCCTTCGAGCAACAGCGCTCGGCCGGCGGCAAGCGCGCCTACCTGGTGCTGCCGCCAGGCGCCGGCAAGACCGTTCTCGGCCTGGAAGCCGCGCGGCGCCTCGGCCACCGAGCGCTGTGTCTGTGCCCCAACACCGCCGTGCAGTCCCAGTGGGTAGCCCAGTGGACCGCATTCCAACCACCCCTCGTGGCGATCGCAACGGATACCACGCTGACGGCGCCATTTACCGCCCTCACTTATCAAAGCCTGTGCTCGCTCGATTCCGAACAGAGCGAGGTCCACGAGCACGCGCTGGACCTGTGGCGCCGTGACCTGGAGAACCGTGACGGGTTGCCGCCAGATGCCGCCGATGCCCGGATCGAGCGCCTGCGTCAGGTCAACTTGCCGCAATTCCAGCACGAGCTCACGCGCTACCGTGACCAGGCCCGCGCGCTGTTGACCCAGGGTGGGTCCACCGACGATCTGCTCGGTCTGCTCCACCGCAATGGTCGGGCGATCGTCGAACGCGCCAGGGCGAGCAGTCCACTGACACTGGTGCTCGACGAGTGCCACCACCTGCTCGAGCTGTGGGGCTACCTGGTGCGCACGGTGATCGACTACCTGGGGCCCGAGACATTTGTCATCGGTCTGACCGCTACCCCACCGGATCAGCTCACCGGTCGCGAAGCGGCGCTGTACAGCTCCATCTTCGCCGAGGCGAATTTCGCCGTTCCCACTCCAGCTGTCGTCAAAGAAGGTGACCTGGCGCCGTACCAGGAGCTGGCGTACTTCGTCCAGCCGCTGGAGCACGAGGCGCAATACGTCGCGGCGCAGCAGGAGCGGTTCCAGGCGTTCA
Organism: Chloroflexota bacterium; assembly: GCA_019247515.1. Classification (GTDB taxonomy): domain Bacteria; phylum Chloroflexota; class UBA6077; order UBA6077; family CF-72; genus CF-72. The sequence continues at coordinate 17,649 of JAFAOS010000466.1, forward strand.
TCTCCAGGCTATTGGACCCGGACTTCGCCACATGTTCGCTGGTGGAGTGGCTCCGCAAGCGCGTGGTCGAGCGACGCACGCAGTCCGGCGCAACGCTCAGCTGGGGCACGTTCGAACGCGATCGACCCGCCCTGGCGCAGGCCGCCATTCGCTTCCTCCACCAGTACCATCTCGATCTGCCGGACGGAGTGCGGCTTACGGAGCGTCTCCAGCAACCGCTGGCGGCCGAAGACTGGGTGGCACTCGTGGAGGACTTCAGCCTCGAGTTCCTGCGGACCAGCGCCGATCCGCGCGATCACCAGCAAGCCTGGGACGAGATCCATGCCGGGCTGCCGTCGCTGGGCTACACGCTGACGGTGCGCGGCGTCCGCTCGTCGGCCACTCCGGTGGATCGCGTGCTGGCACTGTCCGCGAGTAAGGCAATCGCGACGACCGAAATCCTGCGCATCGAGCGCAATGTACTGGGTCCAGATCTGCGCGTGCTGGTGCTGTCCGACTTCGAGCGGGCGAGCTCGGAGATGAGCGGCTCGCTGCGCGGCGTGCTGGACCCGCAGGCCGGCTCCGCGATACTGGTCTTGCGCACGCTGATCGCCGACCCATTGAGCGCCGAGTTGAGCCCGACTCTGGTCACGGCGCGCACGGTGGCCTGCCCGCGCTCCGCCGCCGCCAGTTTGTGCGAGTGGCTCGGCCAACAGGAGCCCAGTTTGCGCGAGCCGCTGGAGCAATCGCTCTCACCAGATCTACCCGGACCGCACGCTTCCATTGATCCACAACATTTGCCTGACGAGGACACCGCGACGTTGGACGACCTGGTCACCCTCGCTCCGGCCCACCCACTCTGGCGCCCGCGCGTCTACGTGCCACTTCTCACTCGCTCCTTTGAGGACGGCATGATCCAGTGCCTGGTCGGTACACGGGCGCTCCTCGGCGAAGGTTGGGATGCGCAGCGGGTCAACGTGCTGGTGGACCTGACCGCCGCCGGCACGTCGGTAACCGTCCATCAGATGCGCGGCCGTTCGCTCAGACTCGACCCGCACTTGCCGCGCAAGGTCGCCGACAACTGGGACGTCGTGTGCGTCGCGCCAGAGCATCCCAAGGGCGCCAATGACTACGTGCGCTTTGTCCGCAAGCACGACCAGTATTTCGCACCCACCATCGAGGGCGAGATCGAGTCGGGAGTTTCGCACGTCCACCATGCGCTGTCGCCGTACGGTCCGCCGGCAGCGAGCATGTTTCCCGAAGTGAACTCGGCCATGAGCGCGCGGGCGCAGGATCGCGAGGGTGCCTACACCCGCTGGGCGGTCGGCAGCCCGTACGAGAACAGGCAAATCGAAACCGTGCGCCTGCGCTTCGGCCGCTCCATCGGTCTGCCGGCACGTGACCTGTGGCGGCACACTCCCGCCCCGGCGGACCGTCATCCGTTGCGCCGCCAGTTCATGAAGATCGCGGCGACGACGCTGGCAGGTGGACTTCTGGGACTGCTGGTCGGCAGCACGCTGTCCACGGTTCCGGTGCTGCTGATGTTGATCGGAGTGGTGTGCGGCGCCGCAATTGGCGCGATCCTCGCCGGCAACGCGGTGCGCGACTCGCTGGCGGACCTCGGACCTTCCGACGCGCTGGAGGACCTCGCCACCGCCGTCGCCGAAGCCCTGCGCGCAACCGGGGGCGTCAAGTCCGAGGGTGAAGTCCGCGTCGTCTTGCAGGATGACGGCTTCTACCGCTGCTACCTCACGGCTGCCTCCCGTGAAGACAGCGCCCTTTTCGCGCAATCGATGGATGAGTTGCTCGCGCCGCTGATGTCGCCGCGCTACATCATCCCGCGCTGCATCGGGCCCGATCCGCCCAGTTCACCCCTCGGCGCGCTGGCGCTGGCAGTCCGCACCGAGACGCGTCGCGGCCCGAGCGACCGCGTGGTCTACCAGGCCGTGCCAACGTATCTGGCAGCCAATAAAACGCGGGTGCAGGCCTTCGAAACAGCCTGGCAGCAACACGTCAGCCCCGCAGCCGCCCTGTACTACCAGGACCCCAGAGCCGCCGCGATCATCGAGGTCCAACGCGGCGAAAACCCCTTCGCCACCGTGTCGCAGATGCGCACGCTGTGGCAATAATCACGTGCTCGACCCGCGGCGGCAGTTCCGCGTGGACGTCAACGTCGCGCGGTGTGATCCTGAAATCGTGAGCGAACCGAAGGTTCCGGACCTCCGTAGCCGACGCGAGGCTGACAAGTTCCCCCGACCACGACACCAGTCAGCATGCGCCGGCCGGCTGCTTCTCCTCGTGGTCGTCCGGGGGGTCAGCAAGCGACGGCGGGCTGCTTCTCCTACGTGGGTCATCGCGGGGGGTCAGCACGCTGCGCCCTGCTGCTTCTCCCCGTGGTCGTCCCTGGGGGTCCAGGGGGTCTCCCCCTGGTCATCGACAGGACGCAACCTGCGACGCGCCAGCTGATCTCACCAGCTCCGGTCGCCGCCGCCACTTGCACCCCAAGGACAACCCTTAGCCCCGCTCCAGCGACTGAATCACCCGCCACACCTTCTCGGGTGTCAGCGGCATGTCCAGCCGCATCGTCAACGGATCGAACCCCAGCGGCGCCAGCGCATCCAGTACTGCGTTGACAACCGCCGGCGGTGCCGAAACGCAGCCCGACTCGCCCACGCCCTTGGCGCCCAGCGGATTGGTCGTCGACGGCGTATTGACCAGATCCAGCTCCCAATCCGGCAGCATGTCGGCGCGCGGCACCGCGTACTCCAGCAGGCTGCCCGTCAGGAGCTGACCGTCCTCGCCGAAGACCATGCGCTCGTAGAGCGCTTCACCCACGCCCTGCGCAAGTCCACCCGAGACCTGCCCAAGCACGATCAGCGGATTGACGACCGTACCGCAGTCGTCTACCACCACCAGTCGCTCCAACTTCACGCGCCCGGTCTCGCGGTCGATGCTGACCACCGCGACCGCCGCGCCGAACGGCACCGCGTCGCCGCTGCCGCCAAAGTTGCCGTCCTGCCGCAAGCCACCGGGCGTCGCCGCGGAGATCTGCGCCAGCGACAGGCGGCGCTCCGGCACTCCGACCACCTCGACGCCGCCGTTGACATACGCCAGATCCTCAACCGAGACCTCCAGCAGCCCCGCCGCGAGTTGAATCGCTTTGTCTTTGATCCCATCCGAGGACGCCCGCAGCGCGCCTCCGCCGACCACCAGGGAGCGACTGCCGCCGGTGCCGCCGCCGTTGGGCGTCTCGTCGCTATCGCCGTGCAGGACGCGGATGGTCTCGAACGGCACTCCCAGCGCATCGGCGACCACCTGCGCGAAGCTCGTCTCGTGCCCCTGCCCATGTGACGACGACCCAGTGCGAGCCACGATCCCGCCGCCCGGTTCGACCTCGACGCTGCCGAATTCCTGACCCTGGCCGCTGACCTCGATGGTCGTCGTCACGCCGATCCCGAACAGTGGCGCCGGCCGGCCGGCGGCTACCGCCGACGAACGCAGCTGCGCCTGCCGGGTCCGCAATCCGGTGTAGTCCGCGATCTCCAGCGCCCGATGAAGGGCGACCTCGTAGTTCCCGCTGTCATAGATCGCGCCGGCGCCGTTGGTGTACGGGAACTCGTCCGGTCGAATGAGGTTGCGTCGACGAACCTCCACCGGGTCGAGTCCAAGCCTGCGGCCCACCTCTTCAACGGTCCGCTCGGCGACGAAGGCGGCCTCGGGTCGACCAGCGCCTCGATAGGGTCCGGTTGGACCCGTAGTCGTCAACACTCCCAGGCCTTCTGCGTGATACGACTTGATGCGGTACGCGCCCGTCGCGTAGTCCACGACGCGCATCGGCGGCGTTGCCACCGGGTGCATCTGGACGCCACCCAGGTTGTGCACACACCGCACCTGGAGTGCCGTGACCTGCCCCGCCTCCGTAAATACCGCGTCGACAAAGTTCACCTGGTCGCGGCCCTGCAGCGTCAGCAACAGGTCCTCGCCGCGAGTGGAGGTCCAGCGCACCGGCCGGTCCACCTCCATCGCCAGCAGCACAGTGGCCAGCTCGTCGGGGTACAGGTTGCTCTTTGCCCCAAAGGCGCCCCCCACGTCTGGCGCGATCACGCGGATGCTGGTCTCAGGTCGACCGAGCACCACGCTGAGGGCGGCGCGCGTCCCGAATGGTGACTGGGTGGATCGCCAGACCGTCAGTCGATCGGCGTCGCGGTCGTACCGAGCGGCGATGGTTCGGGGTTCCATCGGCACCTGGGCCAGCCGGCTGTGTTGGAGTCGCAACTGGAGGCGCTGCTCGCCATTGGCCAGATCGCGTGCGACGTCGCCGCCGCTGCGCGTCACCGTGTACGCCAGGTTGCTGCCGAACTCCGCAAAGATCAGCGGTGCTTCGGGGGCCAGCGCCTGCTCCGCGGAGGTGATCGTCGGCAGCGGCTCGTAGTCGACTTCGATCAGGTCCACCGCGTCGCGGGCTAGCTGCCGGCTCGAGGCAAGGACGGCGGCTAACGGGTAACCGACCATGCTCACCTCGCGCCACGCGAGTGGCGGCAGCGGCGACAGGTGGTGTTGCTTGACGCCGCGGGCGTTGCTGGGAATTCGGGGCACCGTGCGCACGTCTTCGCCAGTCCAGACCTTCAGCACGCCAGGTGCACGTCGGGCCGCGTCGACGTCAATGCGCGCGATGCGCGCGTGCGCGTAAGCGGAGCGCAGAAACGCCACGTCCGCGACGTGTTCGAGCTGCAAATCGTCGACGTACTGCCCCTCGCCTCGCAGGAGGCGTGGGTCTTCAACGCGCTTGCGGTAGCTGCCGATCTCGGTGATGGTCATGTCTTGCAGACTCCGACGATATCCCACCGGCGCGCGCAACCCGCGCGGTCACGGAGGCCGACGTGCCACCCCGGCGCGTGAGTACGGAAGTTTCTGTGTCGGAGCCTTCTCTGCCCGCGCGCCTTCTCTGCCCGCGCGCCGTCTCGGCCCGCGCGCCGTCTCGGCCCGCACCGTCGCCATCGCATGAAGTCGCATGTCCATCCCGCCGTTTGACCCGGGCGCGGCCAGTCCAGGCCGTACACGCGCCACGACAGCTCGAGCGCCATCGACTCCGCGCCTGAGCGCGCCGACCAATCTCAGCCGCTGAGGCGACCTGGCCGAAGGCACCCGGCAGTCGAAGGCATACGCGCGTGCCGCTGCCCCTCCGTCCATGCGCGCCGACGACGTCGCCGCGAGGTGCCGCCCGCGCCAGTGTGTACCCTCAGCCCAGGATGCTGCTGCCGCCCATCGTCCTCGCCTTCGCGGTCGCGGCAGCCGGTGGCTGGGCTTATTTGCGGTGGGCCCCGCGTCGGGCCATCGACGTTCCCAATGAACGCAGTTCGCATATCCGCCCCACGCCGCGCGGTGGCGGCCTTGTCATTGTCCTCGGCTTCTACGCCGGCCTCGCGCTGTGGCTCGGCAACGGCGGCTCCCTTTCGCCGCGCGCCCTCGGCTGGCTCGCGGGCGCCTTGCTGGTCGCTGGCGTGTCCTTCGCCGACGACCTGCACTCCCTGCCGGCCGCGCCGCGGCTGCTCACCCACCTGGGCGGCGCTGTCCTGCTGACTTTCGCGGGCGTCCAGCTTGGCGAGCCGACCGCCATAGTCGCGCTGTTGGTCGCGTTCGTCTACGTCATCGTCCTGACCAACGTCTACAACTTCATGGACGGCGTCGACGGCCTTGCCGCGGCCCAGGCCATCATCGCTGGAGCCGCGCTGGCGCTTGCCGGTGTGCTCGTCAGCAATCCTCTGGTCTCGATCGCGGGTGGCCTCCTCAGTGCCAGCTCACTCGGCTTTGCTATCTACAACATTCCTCCCGCGCGCATGTTCATGGGTGACGTCGGCAGCACGTTCCTCGGGTTCAGCTTCGCCGGGGTGAGCCTGCTTGCCAACATTGGCGTCGGGGGTGGGCGGTTGCCCATCGAATTCGGACTGATCCTGTTCGCGCCGTTTCTGTTCGACAGCCTGGTCACGCTCTCGCGCAGGGTCCTGCGCGGCGAGCGGTGGTATGCCGCGCATCGCTCGCACTACTACCAGCGACTCGTGCGCCGTGGCATTTCTCACGGGCAAGTGACCTGCCTGTATGCGGGTCTGGGCGTGGTGGCCGCAAGCGCGGCGTTGGCAGGACTCTATGCCGAGGAGAGAGTTCGCGTGTTGCTGGCGTTGGTAGCCTACGCGCCGATGCTGGGCGTCGTGGCGCTCGTCTGCCGCCTGGAGCAACCGAACCTCGAGTCGAACGTTGTCAAAGAAGAACTCGACAGTCAGAACGCCCAGGTCAGAAAACAGAGGTCAGATGTCAAGACGTCGCAACTCAGATGAGCTCTCGTCTCCTGGGGTGGCTGGGCCGACGGATCTGAATCCGAGTGCTGGCCGTCTGAGTTCTGAGTTCTGAGTTCTATGAGTACCATCTGCGTTCTCGGGCTCGGCTACATTGGCCTGCCAACTGGCAGCATGTTCGCGCTGGCCGGCAACGACGTTATCGGTGTCGACCCGAGCCCGCGCGTTCAGAAGGCTCTCGAGGCTGGTCTCGCGTCTCTGGACGAGCCCGAGCTCCAGACGCTGATCACCGCCGCCATCAATTCGGGACGGCTGAAGGTCAGGATGCGGCCCGAGCCCGCGGACGCGTTCATCATCGCCGTGCCCACCCCGCTCGAGGCGGCCACCAGTACCGCCGACCTGGGCTACGTCGAGACCGCGGCGCGCCAGATCGCGCCGCTGCTGCGTCGGGGCAACCTGGTCGTGCTCGAGTCGACCGTCCCGCCGGGCACCACCCGCGACGTGCTCGCGCCGATCCTCGGCGAGTCGGGTCTGGTTCCGGGCGTCGACTTCCACCTCGCGCATTGCCCCGAGCGCGTCCTGCCGGGCCGTATTCTGGTCGAGCTGGAACAAAACGATCGGCTGGCGGGTGGCTTGACGCCGGCCTGCGCCGAGGCGGCCGCCGAGCTGTACCGCTCCTTCGTTAAGGGCGCGATCATGCGCACCGATGCGACGATCGCCGAACTGGTCAAGGTCATGGAGAACACCTACCGTGACGTGAACGTCGCGCTGGCGAACGAGTTCGCGCTGATCGCGGAGCGCATTGGCGTCGACGTCTGGGAAGCGATCAGGCTGGCGAATCACCATCCGCGCGTCAACGTGTTGACGCCGGGACCAGGTGTAGGCGGACACTGCATCGCCGTGGACCCGTGGTTTCTGGTCGGCGCGGCCCCAGACCTGGCGGCGTTGATCCGCGCTGCGCGCCAGGTCAACGACGGCATGCCGGCGCACGTCGTCGAGCGCCTCACCGCAATGGTCGCTCCGCCGGCGCCCATCGCGGTGCTGGGCGTCACGTACAAGGCCGAAGTCGACGACATCCGCGAGAGTCCGGCGCTGCGCGTCGCGCAACTGGCTGTCGAACGTGGCTACACGGTGCGGCTGTGCGATCCGCATGTCCGGCCCGACACTCCGGGGCTGCCCGCCCCCCTGCTGGCGTTGCCACAGGCACTGCGCGACGCACAGGCGATCTTGCTGCTTGTCGATCATCGTGCCTTCCACGACCTTGACGTCGACCTCGCCGCCAGTCTGGTAAGCGGCAAGCGCGTGCTGGACGCACGCAACGTCGTCGACCGCGAGCTATGGCAGTCGCGCGGCTTCGAGGTGGGCGTGCTCGGCGCCACGCTCGCAAGCGTCGGCGCGCCAGTTGGCCGCGACTCACACGAATATTTGCATTTGTGACACGAATGACGCCCGCGTGACGCTTTTTCGAACGCGTGTGACGGTCCGTGTGACGCCTGGCGATTACGCTTAGCGATATCGAACGGCGGGCGGCGAGTGCGACGGCAAAGGCTGATGAAGGAGGCGGTACTCAATAGACGTGATTCGGCAGGCGTTCGTGCGTAGCCGCCCGTTGCGCTTCAGCCCGTCGCCGTGGCAGGTGGCAGCACTCGACGCCTTCGCCGGCGCCGCCAGCATCACCGTCGCCCTGCTGCTCCGGTTCCTCGACGAAGGCAGCGTGCCCGCGACCTACGCGCAGCGGCTGGTCCCGTGGTTGCTCATCGCCGCCGCCACCCAGGTCGTCGCCGGCGAAGTCATGACTCGCTTGCGACGGCCCGGCTCGCCGATCGCCACCCGCCCCGTGGCGCCCTTTCTCGTCGGCGGCTTCGTCGGGCTGGTAGTGGTGCTGCTGGTCAATGACGTCATCCTGCGCGAGCCACTCTGGCACCTGCCGCACTTCGTCGCGTGCGTCGGCCCCGTGCTGGCCTCCGCCGCCAGCGCCGCCATTCGTCTGGCGGCGGCGCGCTCGATCGAACTGGAGGAGCTGCTCGAGCGTCCGATCGTTCGACTCGACGTCGAAGGCTGCGCGCCCCTGCTGGTCGGCAAACGCGTACTGATCACCGGCGCCGCCGGCTCCATCGGCGCCGAGTTGACTCGGCAGGTCCTGGCCATTGGACCTGCGGACATCCTGGCTGTCGACACCAACGAGACCGGCCTGTATGAGCTCGAGGGCATCGTTGCCGGCGTCCGCACCTGCATTGCCGATGTGGCTGACGCACGTCGCATGCGTGAGCTGTTCCTGCGCGAGCGCCCGTCGATCGTCTTTCACGCCGCCGCCTACAAGCATGTGCCGCTGGTCGAGGCCAATCCGGACCAGGGCTTCGCGACCAACGTGCTCGGCACGCTCGCCGTGTGCGAGGCGGCCGTCGCGGCTCAGGCCGAGCGGGTGGTGGTGATCTCGACGGACAAGGCCGTCAACCCAACCAGCTTCATGGGCCTGACCAAGCGCGTCGCGGAACTTCTGACGGTGGCCGTTGGCCAGACCGCCTCGAGCGCCACGGTGCTGTCGGCGGTGCGCTTCGGCAATGTGCTCGGCAGTCGCGGTAGCGTGGTCCCCACCCTGGTTCGGCAGATCGATTCGGGAGGGCCGATCACGATCACCCATCCCGACGCGCAACGCTACTTCATGACCGTCGAGGAAGCGGCCAGCCTGGTGCTTCTCTCGGCCGCGTATGGTGCACCTGGCGGACTGTTCGTGCTCGACATGGGCCACGAAGTGCGCATCGAACGGCTCGCCGAGCGCTTGGTGCGGCTGAAGGGCCTGCGTCCCGGCCGTGACATCGCCACGCGGTACACGGGCTTGCGGCCTGGCGAGAAACTTCGCGAGGAGCTGCATTCGGACGACGAGCGTCTGCTAGCCACCGAACGTGCCGCCGTGTGGCGAGTGGAGCCTGCCTACACCGTCGACGGACCCGCGTTGCTGGAGGACGTACGCGACCTGGATCAGCGCCGGCAGTCGGGCCGCGTGGAGCCGATGGAATATCCGGCCCTCGTGCGTGCGTTGATCGCCCGCGCGATCGGCGTCGAAGAAGCGGTCGCCGCCGCGGGTTAGGCCAGCCTCGATCGACCGCTGCGACCGGCGCGTCGCCTGCCGGCCAACGGTTGCGCTTGAAAAACGTCAGGCCTTCGACAGAATCAGGTGCAGGTCGCCGAACTCGTGCCACAAGTACCGTCCCGCCAGCGCCGCGGCGTAAGCCGTCTCCAGGTGTCGGCGGCCGGCGATCGCCTCGAGCATGGCGAGGTGGGTCGCCTTGGGCTCGTGAAATCCCGTGAGCAGGCTGTCCACCACCGACACTCGCCGCTCCGGCGTGATCATCAGCTCCGCCCACGCGTGGCACGCCACGACCCCACCGGAGCCCATCTCCACCGCGCTCTCGAGCGCGCGAACCACGGTCGTCCCAACCGCAATGACCCGCCGTCCCTCGGCCCTGGCGCTCCGAACGGCGGCTGCTGTTGCCTCAGGAACCCAGAACTCCTCTGCATACGGCCGTTCATGTGCCTCGAGACTGGCTACGCCTGTGTGCAGGGTCAACGTCATGAAGCCAATGCCGCGATGCGCGAGTCGCTCCAGGACGTCGGGGCTGAACGCGCGGCCCGCGGACGGCATTTCGGCGGACCCGGATGCGCCAGCGTACACCGTCTGGTACATCTCGAGCGGCCACTGGCCATGGACATACGGGTAGGCGATAGGTCGACCGGCGGTTCGCATCAACTTGCGGACGTCGGTGCTGAAACTTGCGAGCCACAGCCGCTGCGAGTCCTCATACGGGGCGAGCAACGTCGCGATCGCGCCACCACTCAGGATCAGGCGTTCGCCTGCCGAGACGGACACACGTCGTGGCTCGACCACCCACAGCTCACCCGTCAGCCGAGTAGAGATGTGCAGTGTCAGCGAGGAGCCGTCAAGCCGTTTTGCGGTCAGCGCGGCCGCCACTGTCGCCGAGTCGTTGGCGACCAGGAGATCGCCCGGCTGCAGCACATCCGGCAGCTCGACAAACTGGCGGTGCTCAACAGTGTCATCCTCGAGGTGGCTTACCAGGAGGCGGACCTGGTCGCGCCGCAGGCCACGTGCTTCTGGTGGCTGGCGCGCCTCGAGATCCGCGGGCAGTTCGAAATCCAGCGGACCTTTGTGTTCTTCAAGTTGCATCATTGGGAAAAAACCTCTCGGGCAGGAGCCTGGAGCATTTGCTGCGCTTCGAAACGTGCGAATTGCGCGGGCTCGTCCAGCAGCCGCACGAATGCCGGTGCGACCACCTCAGGTGTCGCTAGGTGTGAGAGATCCACTCCTGGCTCGGCCGCGCGGTGCATGGCCGTGTCCATGTCGCCGGGGTCGACGACAAACACTCGCACCCCGCTGCCCTCCACCTCTGCCGCGAGGACACGTGAGAGGTGTTCCAGTCCAGCTTTACTGCTGCCATAGCCACCCCAGGTCGGATACGCCTGGATGCCAGCATCGGAAGTGATGTTGACGATCAACCCCTCTGCGCGTGCTCGCATCATCGGGAGCACGTGCTGGGTCAATCGCAGCGGGGCGACCAGGTTGACTTCGAGAATTTTGGAGAATTCGGCCGGATCGAGCTCAACCAGTTCGGGCATGGGTGTTGGACCCAGCTCCGAAGCGTTGTTGATAAGGACGTCGATGAAGCCGAACGTATCGCGGGCGGAGGAGACGAGTCGCGTGACATGCGCCTCGTCCGCGACGTCGCCGGGCAGCGCGAGCACTCGCGTCAACTGTGAAAGCTCGTGGCGTGCAGACTCAAGCGGCTCCGCGCGGCGTGCGGTCAGGACCAGGCCGATGCCCCGTCGCGCGAAGAGGCGCGCGATCGAGAGGCCAAGGCCCTGCGATGAGCCTGTAATCAGCGCTACGTGTTTGGTGGGTGGTGTGGTCACGAATGGGTCCCTTCTGGCGTCGAGCGCCCGCGATCCGTCGCTCGCGCTCGGCAGCGGCCATCAGTTCGCTGCGCCGTGCTTCGAGCACCGGCTGCAGCCAGATGTGCAATTCCATATATCGGAAGCATCCGCCAGAGCTTGAGTCGGGGCCCTCGGCTGTCGGGTCAGTTCAGGACCTGTCTGAAAGGACAGTCCTCACTGGAGTTAGCGGGCTACGCCTTGCGCCGTGGCGCCCGGCGAAGGTGAAGGGCAGTCAGCAGGGCGCGTCTGAGCGGCCGCTGGAGTCGCAGCAATACACCAGCACGAGTGGCACCAGCACGGGGTACAGACTGGTCAGGATGCGGACCTCACGCCACCAGCCCCAGATCGCGAACGCGATCAGGTAGAAGGGCAGCACGCGCGCCACGCCTCGCAGAAAGGTGGGTGCGCGCCTGAATCCGAGCGCCGCGTACATCCAGCCGAAACCCAGCACAAGCGGAATGGCCGACGCCGCGGCGATGACGTTGTTGCGCTGAATGTTGCGCACAATCACGTTGCCGAGTTCGTCAACCGGATCTGCGCTGCCCCGCACCAGTCGCAGTCCACCAAAGATCACTGCCGACATGACAACGAGAGCGAATGACAAATACGTTTCGCGCCGGTGCGCCGCACGCCGCAGGGTAGTCATGCCAAGTGGTCGCAGGTCCTGCAAACTTGCCAGAAACAGTGCCAACGGCAGAAAGACGCCGGTTTCTCGGTTGAGCGACGCCAGCACGACCGTAACGCCCACCCACACCCACTGCCCCCGGTATGCCAGCAGAAATCCAAGCGCGAACAAGGCGACTTCCAGAATGGACCACGGCTGGTACGTGAAATACGCGAGCGTCAGAACCGTAACGCCACTGACAAACGACACTCCCAACAACGATTGAAGGGGCGAAAAGAACTGGCGAAACAGGGCGTATAGCATCAGGAACTGGAACAGCAACGCCAGGCAGTCGTACACAAGCGATGCGCCCAGATAGGCAGTCTGAGGTGCTCCCAAAAAAGAGAAGACATGGCTCAGACCCTCGAGGACAAACGGCACCAGGACGCGATATCGATACGGAGAGCCGGCAGTCCCGCCAACAACGTTCTGCTCCTGGGTGAAACTGTAGGTTGGCGCCTGCAAATCGATGGCGATGAAGTACAAACAGCCGAGTGTCAGGCCCAGCACGGTGACGAGCACCGTGTTGCGCCAATCCACGCGCCGGTCCGCGCGCGTCGAACTCAAGTTGCGGGGACTGCGCGGGCCAGGACCCACATGCAAGCGCTCAGAGTCGCGCCAATGCCGATGAAAGGTGCCCCGAACATGACGATCACCGCAGCCACTGTTGGTGAGACTGCCAACCTCAGCAGGATATAGGCGACCACCAGCAGGACGATGATGCCGATAACCTCCGCGGGTGCCTGAGGCGTGAGGTTGAACCAATCGCGTTCGAGCTGGTAGCCAAGGCTGTTGAGTGTGAGCGAGCCCAGGTTGGCAATGGAGAATCGACTGATGCTCAGGCTCGCCAGCGCGGCCTGGTGCTCGATGGTTGCGAAGCTGAAGTCCGAGAAGAATCGCAACCCGACCGCGGCTCCGACCGAAACCACCAGACCCAGCAATTTGATGTCCAGCCGCCTGAGTGCGAAGCGCGTCACTCCGTCTCGCTCACCGTGGCAGTGCAGCCAGTACTCTGCTCAGTCGCGGATACACGCGTCTGGCATTGCCCTCATAAATCTTGGCCTGCTCGGTCTCCGAAAGGTCCGGGATCGCGTCCACGTATCGCTTCGTGTCGTCGAAATAATGGCCCGTTCGTGAGTCAACGCCGCGAACAGCTCCGATCATCTCCGACGCGAATATCACGTTATCGGCGCCGACGACCTCCACCAGCAGACGAACGCCGGCATAGTGATACACGCACGTATCGAAGAACACGTTGTTGAGCAGTTCGTCAATTGGTGGACGATGCGCGTCCTGAGCGATGCCGCGATACCGTCCCCAGTGGTACGGCACCGCACCACCGCCGTGCGGAATGACAAACTTCAGTGTCGGAAAATCACGGAACAGATCGCCGAGCACGAGCTGCATGAACGCGCTGGTATCGCCGTTCAGATAGTGCGCCCCAGTCCCATGGAAATTGGGATTGCATGACATGCTGACATGAATCATGGCCGGTACTTCGAGCTCGACCATCTTCTCATACAGCGGATACCAGAAACGGTCGGTCAGCGGTGGCCCCGTCCAGTAACCATCCGAGGGGTCCGGATTCAGATTGCAACCCACGAATCCGTATTCTTCGACGCAGCGCTCGAGTTCCTGCACACAATTGGCCGGTGAGACTCCAGGTGACTGTGGAAGCTGACAGACACCGACAAAGTTGCCCGGAAACAGAGTGCAAACGCGGTGGATCAGGTCGTTGACGGTACGCGTCCATTGTTGGCTGGTCGTCTCGTCACCATAGTGGTGCGCCATACCCCCCGCCGTGGGAGAGAAAAACGTGACGTCGGTACCGCGCTCCTTCTGCAATCGAAGTTGGCCGTCGCCAACTGTATGGCGAATCTCGTCGTCACTGATACTGAGTTTGTCGGTAAAGGGCGTACCCGCGCTGGCGATCTGTCGCCTGCGCCACTCAGCCAATTGGGGTGGCGCGGTGGTGTAATGGCCGTGGACGTCGATGATCATGTCTGTCGCTCTACTCGGCACATGGTACCGGGCCAGGCGCGCAGGGGGACCAGCGAGGCTGCAAATCGCCGTGCTCGGATCAAATACCGGTCGTGATGTGGTTTCCGGCTTTTCACATGTCTGGCCGTTCAGAGCAGACCGCGCTGCGCCGCCAGCGCGACGGCCTGCGCCCGATTCTCGGCTCCGAGCTTGTGAAAGATGGAATTTACATGAAACTTCACCGTACGCTCAGAGATCGAGAGGCTGCCGGCAATTTGCTTTGTTGGCAGACCGTCGGCGACCAGCCGCAAGACTTCGCGCTCACGCTCGCTCAGCGTCGTCGCCGCACGGCGGCGTGGCGCATTGACCTCGGCCACCAGTTTGCTGGCCACGCGCGGTTCGAGGTAGGAACCCCCTGCGGCGACGACGCGGATGCCACGGGCGATCTCCTCAGCGCTGGCGCCCTTGAGCAGATAGCCGTGCGCACCGGCGCGGATCGCGCCGAGGACCCGCTCGTCGGTGTCGTAGGCGGTGAAAATCAGGATTTCAGCGGACGGCTGCGCCGCCTTCAACTGCGGAATCGCGGCCACGCCCTCGACGTCTTGCATCTCGAGGTCGAGCAGGACCACGTCCGGCCGCAATCGCGCGATCAGTGCAATCGCTTCGCGGCCGGAGCCAGCCTCGCCGACCACCTCGAGGTCCGCCTCGTCGGACAGCACGCCGACAAGCCCCTGACGCACGATCGGGTGGTCGTCAACGACGAGTACGCGGATCAAGCCGACTCCAGAGGCACGCGCGCCGTTACGCGTGTGCCATGACCCGGCGTACTTCTGATCTCGAGCCGACCTCCGAGTAACCTGGCGCGTTCTCGCATTCCAATCAGTCCATGGCCGTCGCCGCTGTGTGTCGACGCTTTGAGGGAAAAACCCTGGCCGTCATCACGCACCGACAGCGACAGTGCCGCCCCGCGTCGCCGTAACACAATCTGCACACGGTGAGCGTGTGCATGCGTGCGCACGTTGGTGAGCGCCTCCTGTGCGATCCGAAACAATTCTGATTCAATCCGCGGCGAAAGCCCATCCAGGTGCACCGACTCCACTGCTGCCGGCACTCCGGTATCCGACGTGAACGCCCGCGCTAACCCGGCCAGGGCTTCCGCCAGCGGCTTGCCCTCGAGTTGCGCCGGCCCGCGCAGGTCGAGGACCGAGCGACGGGCATCCTCCAGGTTCTCACGCGCCATTGCGAGCGCCCGTTGGAGCCGCTCACGCGCTTCATCCGGATGCGTCTGGAGCCGATGCATCGCGCCCTCAATGTTCAGTGCGATCGCAGTCAACCCTTGCGCCAGTGTGTCATGGATCTCACGAGCAAGTCGCGCGCGCTCTTCAGCACGTGCCAGGCCCATGGCGTCCTCCGCCAGGCGCGCGCGCTCGATGGCCATGCCAACCTGGTACGCAATTGTCGACAGCAATCGCAGTTCGTCGCCAGTGAGTTTGCGCCACTCTGGGCCCGTAACGTTCATGATCCCGAGGGGTTTGTCCTGGAAATACAGCGGAATACTGGCGTGGTAGCGTAGCCCTGCGGCCAGAGCCGCGGACTTGCTGCGAAACGCCGGCTCCAGCCGGCTGCACTCGATCACATCAATGTTGGTGGGTGTCAACGCGCCGTCGCGGAAGTCGTCGATGCACCAGCAGCGCCGGCGGCCGGCCATGCGCACACGTTCCTGCAGATAGGGCGGCATCTCGCGCTCCGCGGCCGCGTAGAATCGGCCTGTTTGTTGGTCGAGAAGCCAGACCCAGCCGGTGCGCAGCCCGAGCAGGTCCGCGACCAGGCTCAAGGTTCTCTCGAGTGCCTGGCGTACATCCCGCGACGAATTCAACGCCTCTGCGACGGCATTGACGATCCCCAGCTCGCGGTCTGCGTTCACACCTCGGTGACGACGGGCAAGATCATCGGCCGACGCCGTGTTCGCTCGTACACGAACGAATTGAGCGTATCGCGCACTTTGCCAACCAGATAACTCACGTCCGGTCGACGTCGCTCGTCGCCTTCCAGCGCAACGGTTACACGTTCGCGCGCCTCGTCGAACAGACCATCGTCGGCTGCATCCAGTTGCAGAAACCCGCGCGACACAAAATCAGGTCCGCTCAGCAACTCGCCCGTCTCGCGGTCGAGCGTGACCGAAACGAAAAGGACCCCGTCGGCTGCCAGACGGCGTCGATCTCGCAACACCACGTTGGTGACTTCGCCAATCGTCAGCCCGTCGACCAGCATTGAGCCGGATGGGATCGGTTCTTCCCGTTCCCCGCCCTCCGGCCAGAATGCAACAACGTCGCCAATCTCGGTGACGAAGACGTTCTCGGGTGGCATGCCGTTTTCCACCGCCAGCTCACGAAACAGCCAGAGCATGCGGTGCTCACCGTGGAGTGGCACCAGGTACTGTGGACGAACGAGGTCCAGCAAATGCCTGAGTTCCTCGCGGCTGGCGTGCCCGCTGACGTGGACACGTGGGTCGATCATTTGATAGATGACCCGCGCACCGCGTCGAAACAGGTTATCGATCGAACGCGCCACAGACTCCTCATTGCCCGGGACCGGGCTGGCACTGAATATGACGGTGTCGTTCGGTTGAATCTTGACCAGCGGATGGTCACCACGGGCGATACGACTGAGCACGCTCGTCGGTTCCCCCTGGCTTCCTGTCGACAGCAGCACAATCTGATCGGGTGGCAGCTCGTTGATCTCGCGCAATTCCAGCAGGCTGCCTTCGGGAATATCCATGAAACCCAGCTCGCGCGCGACGCGCAGATTTTCTTCCATGCTGCGCCCCACGACGGCCGTCTTGCGCCCCAGCTTGTGCGCCGAGCGAACCACTTCGCGCAGTCGACCGATGTTCGAGGCGAACGTCGTGACCAGCACGCGGCCTGGCGCTTTGCCGATGAGTTGCTCGAGCGCGTCGCGTACAGCCGATTCCGAAGCGGTCCAGCCTGATTGCTCGACCCGTACGCAGTCGCTGAGCAGGACCAGCACTCCCTGATCACCAAGCCGGCGAAGTCGGTCGTTGTCGGTGGTGCGACCTTCGACCGGCGTCGGATCGAATTTGAAGTCGCCAGTGTGAAACACGGTCCCGACTGGTGTATGGATGACCAGCCCGACGGCGTCGGGAATGCTGTGGTTCACCGCGATCGGCTCGAGCTCGAAGGGACCGAGTTTGGCGCGCTGGCCTTCCTGAATCGCGTACTGGATGACGCGGCCCAGCATGCCGTGCTCCTTCAGCTTGACTGAGATCAGGCCCAGGGTGAGTGGCGTGCCGTAGATCGGAATCGGGTCGTGCGGGTCGAGCTGCATGATGAGGTACGGCAGCCCGCCGATGTGATCCTCGTGCCCGTGGGTGAAGACGATGCCTACGAGATTGTCCAGGCGCTCGGCGACGTAGCCGTAGTCGCACACGACGAGGTCAACGCCGTGCAGCTCGGTCTCAGGAAACTTGACGCCCGCATCGACGAGAATCAGGTTGTCGCCGAACTCGAGCAGGGTCGAGTTCTTGCCCACCTCCCCAACACCGCCGAGCGGGCTGACTCGAATGCGCGCGCCAGGAACCGTCGCCATGAGTCTCTGCAGCAGATTGTAGGCGCGAGACCCGTCTGCCCCGGGGCTAGCCTGGTCGACAAGGTGCTGCGGCCGCCGTTCTCACCGTCTCCAGGCCTGAAGCGGCCACCAGGGTTCGAGCTCGTCAACGAGCCGCAGTCGCCGTGCCTCGGGGCTTGGCCGCTATGATTGCGCCATGCGGTGCCCCGTCTGCCGATCGCCAGACACTCGCGTCCTCGACAAGCGCGACTCCGCGGACGCCTCGACTACGCGTCGCCGTCGTCAATGTGGCAGCTGCCTGCACCGCTTCACCACGTACGAGCGCCCAGACACCTCGAGCCTGATGGTCGTGAAGAGTGATCGCCGACGCCAGGAGTGGAATCCCGACAAATTGCGTAGAAGCCTACAGGTTGCCTGCACCAAGCGACCTATTGGCGCCGAGACGATCGAGCGCACGGTCGAGCAGATCGAAGCCGAGCTGCGCGGCCGCGATACCGGCGAAGTGCCGAGCTCCGTCATTGGCGATCTCGCGATGGAGAAACTCCGTCAGCTGGATCAGGTGGCGTACATTCGCTTTGCGTCGGTCTATCGGGCGTTTGCGGACATCTCGTCGTTTGAGGATGAGGTGCGGCGGCTGATCGAACGCGCCAGCCTGAGTGGCGCCACCAGTACTCCTGCCCTGGCAGCAACCGCCGCTTCGACTGATTCGTCGATGAGCGGCCTTCCGACGGGTTCGGCCGCCAGTGGCGCGCCGTCCGGGGCTGTCGTGAGCAGCGCGCTGCGAGCCTCGGGGCCGGGCTCGCCGGTGAACACTGAACGGCACCAGGCGGCACCCCCCGCGTCACCGCCTGCCCCAGCGAGTGGCAAACCCCATGAACAGGTGGGGGGCAACGCCCGCTCGAATGCCACCACCAGCACCGCGGCCCGACGCGGGACGAACGCCGGCGGGCGACCAGACAGGTCAAACACCAACGCGCCGGCGGGGAATGCGAACAATGGCACACTGCCAGACGCGTCGGGCACGCGGTGATCCTGTCCGACAAGTCGATCAACGAAGCTATCGCCAGCGGCCGACTCGGAATCGATCCCTTCGATCCAAAGCTTGTCCAACCCTCGAGCATTGACGTCCGTCTCGACCGCAAGTTCCTCGTCTTTCGTAACACAAAGCGGGCATATATCGACGTCAAGCAACCCGCCGACGACCTGATGGAGATGATCGACGTCAGTCCCGAAGAGCCCATGTTCCTGCACCCGCATGAATTCGTCCTCGGCAGCACGATCGAGCGCGTGCGCATGCCGAACGACCTGGTCGCGCGGCTGGAGGGGCGCAGCTCCCTGGGGCGGCTGGGTGTGGTCATTCACAGTACTGCGGGCTTCATCGACCCGGCTTTCGAAGGACATGTCACGCTGGAAATCAGCAATCTTGCGAACCTGCCAGTTGCGTTGTACGCGGGGATGCGGATAGGTCAGCTTTCGTTTTCGGCCATGACCACTCCGGCAGACCGGCCGTACGGTCCAGCGCGAGGCAGCAAGTACAGTGGCCAGGATGTGCCGACCGCCAGTCGTCTGTACCTGGACTTTCTCCAGCAGCCTGAAGGCTGAAAAACGCGCCGCCCGGGATCGAGCAGCAGCAACGTGACGACTCCTGTGGTGGCCGGGCTTGCCGCGCTGCTGGTGATCTTTGGCCTACTGATAACGGTGTGGGTCTTTGCGCCGGCGTTCCAGGGTCGAGAAGCCGCCGCGCGGATGGTCGGCTCGCACCGGCTCGAGATTGGCGCGTGGCTCAGCGTGATTGTGCTCAACGGCCTGATTACCGTGCCGCTAGCGCTGACTGGCGTGCTGAAGATCGACCAGGGGTTGACAGTTGGAACATTTGTCATCGCCGCAGCGTCGACCGATTTGCCTATGCTCGTGTTTGTCTACCTGCGGTTGATCTGGCCCGGGGCTCTCACTTGGACCGATCTCGGGCTCAAGCCGCTGCCGCTGGACTACACGCTGCGCATGGGGATTGCGACGGGCCTGGGTGGACTGGTGATTATCGATATCGTCGGCACGCTGTTGACGCAGGTGGGCTTGCGGCCGAATCAACTGGCCGAGTTCGAATTTGTCCTGAGCGAGGGCCCGTTCGCCTTCGTGATCCTGCTACTGGCAGCGGCGGTCGTCGCGCCATTCTTCGAGGAATTGTTCTTCCGCGGCTTCCTGTTCGGCGTCTACCGGAGGAAGCAACCGTTGTGGTTGGCGTACCTGGTCTCGAGTGTCCTGTTTACGATTCTTCACCTCGAGCCGAACCGGATGAATCTGAATCAGATGGCGGGGCTGAGCGTCGGAATCTTCATGCTGGCGATGTTGCTGGCGTGGCTGTACCAGCACACGGGCAGTTTGTATCCGGGCATGATTGCGCACGCGATCAACAATGCCACCGGCCTGATCCTGTTTTACGCCTTCGGCGTGCGTTGAGCCTGGAACATGCTCCGGTTCGGTGGGCCGGCAAATACGTTCGTAGGCAGGGTGCCGCGCGTCTGCGGAGCGCGGAGGCATGTCGAATTGCCGATGAGCCTGGAGCGGTGGGATCAGCCCCCGCGACCGGCGAAAAAGCGCGGACTCAGGAACATGCCCGCACCGACGACGACCACCAGCAGGGTCTGGAGGGCGACGCTGGTCGCCATCCGAATTGTTGCTGCCAACCAGAATGGCTCGGGGAAGAGCATGATCAGGTAGTCACGCGTCGGGTCAAGGAGCCACAGGTCGTTGCGGAAGGCGATCTGGTGGAATCGCGTCCAGAGCCCATCAAAGTCGATCGCTGACGCCACTCCGACGAGCACGATCAGCGCGATCATCAGCAACGTGCTGAGCAGCATGTCGCGACCGAGGCTCACCACGCCGCGGTCGAAGACGAGCGCAACGATGAGCCGCAGCGCCACTACCGCTCCGGCGATAAGTTGCATGCGTAAGAAGAATTGAATAAGGGCCTGGACGTCCTCCATATGTGCGACTTCCCGATCGTTGAACAGCAACCGAGATTGACCAAAGGCCGTCACTTGCATCTGAATCTGGCCAGGCGGGGCTTGAAAATAGGCCACGAACGCGTCCGCAATGCGCTGCAACTGTGGATCGTCGAGACCCGTGGTCGCGGCGACGTCGTAGTCGCGAAAGCCGCTGAGCATGAAGTCACGATCGGTCACCAGTCCGCGCAAGCTCGTGCCAATGATCAGCAGTGGTAGGAACAGAACAAACGCCACGCTGACGAGACCGCGGACCCAATCAAGCAGGTCGGGCGCGGCGCTCACCCGCGCGGCGACAGTTGTGGCTCGGCTTCCCGCAGTAGGACTGGGTCGCATGACGCGTCCGAAGAATACTGGCTGGCTATGGCTCGAAGTCCGAATGCATCGTCGAGGCGTGGCAGCACGAGCCATCCGCTGGCAAGCCCAAAGAGCAGGCCCGTCACGACCCGCAGTTCCCAGGTGCTTTCGCGCCAGCCGAACAGCTGCGTGAAGCCGTCGAGGGCCATGGGTAGGATCAGGAGGCCGTACACCAAAAAGCTGGCCGGGCGCAGGTCCCGTCGCCGAGCGTAATACAGACCTGCCGCCAGCAAGGCGACATAAATGGCCAGATCACGTTCGCAGAACGCCATTTTCCAGCCCAGGTCAGGGTTACCGATGAAACTGAACGGATCGGTACCCAGGTCAGCCAACTGTTGCAGAGAGTAGATCGCCAGCGGCGGCTGATGGGGTGCGAACAGGAAGAAGCCGCGGAAGGCCCACTGGTGGCAGGTGAAATGGTAAGCGGCGTACAGAGCGTCCGAGGCCGAGCGCCAGCCGATCGCCGCCAGGATAGGTGCGGCCAGGGCGCCAGCAATGAAGATTGCCAGGGCCGTGTTGACGGTGACCAACCAGTGACGAAACGCGGAGTGGCCCGGCGCGGCGGGCTCCAGCAGGGGCGCCAGCGGCTGAAACCGCGGCCGCGGCCTCTTCCCCGTCACCGGAGCGAGTCCCTCCTCAGCCATGCGGGTCGTTGCTCGGCAGGATGCAGCGCGCCCCGCCTCATTTGACCCCCGGCGAGCTGGGTCCATTCGACGTCGAGGCGCGCAAGCCTGAGCGCGAATCAGACTGGTGTGCTGCCGCCTCCTTCAACGCCGTTTCGATGATGGTCCGATGCAGCGGCGCCGCGTACTCGCGTCCATGGACGACCATCACCGGAATCCGCTCGCCGTAGCGTCGCGTCAAGTCGGCGCAAGCGTTGATGTCGATTCGCTCCAGCACATGCGGGTAGCGCGCCTGCAGACGATCGAGTTCCGCCTCGGCGTCCTCGCACAGGTGGCAGCCCGCCTTCATGTACAGCTTGACGAAAAGCTGTTCCGGTCGCGTATCCCTCACGCCGCGAGTGTGTCCTCCTTTGGATGTGCGACCTGTGCCTGGTTGGACTCGCGGCTGGCATCGTGCGCGCTCGAGCTTCCCAACACCGCATACAGCCCATAGCCGACACCGAACATCACGCACCCAATTGCCAGGAGTTGCTCGATCTGCAGCCCAAACAGGAACGCCGGATCGAGACGCACCTGTCCGATGATGATGCGCCCAAGCCCATAGACGAAAAGGAACGTTGCCAGCCGTGTTCCGGCCGGCATCGACCGTGGCAGGACCTTGAGCAGTGCAAAGAGCGCCAACGCCACCAGCGCGTCATACAGCTGCGCTGGCTGGCGAGCGACGCCAAAGTCCGGACTGGCGGCCAGATGATTGGCATATTGCGTCGCCCACGGCAGCGTGCTGGCCAGGCCCTGGCCCTGGCCATCAACGAACTGGCCGAGCCGTCCGATCGCAATACCGAGCGCGGCGTACGGCGCGATCGCATCGAGGATGCGACGCCGCCGGGGTCCCTTCACCCGCAGGCGCGCCGCGAAGATCAGGCCACCGCCGACCAGGCCGCCCCACAACGAGAGCCCGGCGATATTGAGTTGCCAGAGCTCGTTTGAGCTGGTCAGGAAGTAGTTCCAGTAGCCCAGGACGTAGACTAGCCTGGCACTGAGCAGTCCCGCCGGCAAGCCCCAGGCCAGCGCGGCGAGCGCCACGTCACGGTCGGGCCGCCGATGCCATAGCTGGTGGAGACTGAGCCAGATTGCCACGCCCAGGCCAGCCACGGCCAACACGCCGACCCAGCGGACCGCCAGAGGGCCGATGCTGACGAGGACGGGATTGAAGTCGATCACCACGCGAGCGAGTGTGCGTGATGAAGCGTCTCGTGAAGCGTCACGCGGCGTCGAAAAAGCGTCATGCGCGTGTCACAATTTTGCAGATCCAGGCGCGATTGGTCTTGTTATCGAGGCCTTCCACGGGCACTGAGCCCTCACGAGCCTCCTCAGTCCACGGCATTCCACGTTGGCGGCTTACCCATGTTCCACCTTGATACTCCGCCGACCCTGAGCGCGGCCACGCCAAGCGCGACGGCGGACCGCACACCAGGCATTGCCTCACACAGGGATGAGCTCCATCTCGACGGCGCCTACCTCGGCGTCCAGGCGCTCCGATTCGATGAAGTCGACCACCTTGCTGAGCATCTCGTTGGCGTGCCGCGGGTCGTCACTGACGCACACGATTCCCAGCGTGATCACCTCCCACGCGTCCTGCGTGTCGACTTCGGCGATGCCGATGTTGAAACGGTTGCGCACGCGCTGCGCGACCGACTTCACCACCATGCGTTTGCCCTTAAGCGAGCTGTTCTCGGCGAGCCGCAGCGCAACCCGCGCCACCCCGACGTGCATTGCCATATCCGTCGACTCATTGTGAAACAAGACTGCCCGCGAGGCCATGGCGTCCGGGACACGGCGAGCCTCTGAGTGCGTTCGCTGCCATGCCACCGCTCGGCCGATCGGCTGGCACGGAGCTCAAGATGCCAGGAACGGGTCTGGCCGTGGCTTCTGGGTCATCTGAAGTGGCTGCGAGCCGACCCGATCTTGGCCGCCGTCTCGACGCCGCAGGCACATGGCCCCGTATCGTCGGCGCCCCCGAGAGGTCGCCATCGGCGGTGACGCCTTGCAACCTCTGCTACAACTTCCACACACCGCGCCAAGGACGAGGAGGTGGACGGGTCCCGGTGGGTCTCGCCGTCTTCAAAACGGTTGCTCGGCCAGCTTCCTGGTCGAGGGTGGGTTCGACTCCCATGCACCTCCGCCAGCCAGATTTGATCTCGAAATCAGCACACTAGTTCTGATTTCAGGGGCCTGCGTTAAGGCTCTCTAAGCACGCGAATCGGGCCGTTTTGTGGGACTTGCTGCCAATTTGCTGCCAAATGGTTGTTAAAACGCTCAGGCCGACAGAACATATGTTCATACACGAGCCTAG
>JAFAOS010000546.1 GCA_019247515.1 Chloroflexota bacterium
AGGGCAACGGGTTGTCTCAACAACGCGACCGTCAGCAATGGTCGTCGGCAGCGAGGTGCTGAACGGAATGCGCGGTGGCTTTGGCACTGCCGGACAGACATCTCGCGCGGCGAGGCGTGGCCGCTCGGGCCGCACACAAATCCGGGTCAGGACATCATTTTGGGAAAAATGTACGGTAGGACCGTCGGTTGGCTGTTGGCCAATGGCGCGGTCGAGGTACACCGTGTTCCAGTACACGATGGCAGCGACGACGAGATTCAATCCGCCGGCGCGCAGCCGCTGATCATCGAACGTGCGATCGTGGACCATGCCGCGGCGCTGAAAGCACACCGCACGACTGAGCGCGTTCTTCGCCTCACCCTTGTTCAAGCCAACGGTGACGCGGCGACGGAGCTCGGGGCTCTGCAGCCATTCGAGCATGAACAGCGTCCGGTCAATGCGGCCGAGCTCGCGTAGAGCCAACGCCAATCCATTCTGACGCGGGTACGAGGCCAGCTTGCGCAGTACCAGCGACGCGGTAACCGTCCCCTGGCGAATCGAGGTCGCGAGACGCAGCAGTTCCTCCCATTCGTTCTCGATCTGGCCAACGTTGATCCGATCACCGACGAGCGGTTCGAGCGCCGGACAGCTGGAGGCTTTCTCGAACGGATGAAGACGTTTGTCGGCGAGGTCGCGGATGCGTGGCGCGTAGCGGAACCCGAGGAGTTGGCAGATCCCAAAGATTTGGTCCGTGAACGCCCCGGTATCAGAGTAGTGCTCGGCAATCTCGAGGTCCGTCTCGTGGTACAGCAGTCCATCAACCAGATAAGGCGCCTCAGACGCCGTGGCGCTGATCGTGGTTGTGTGATACGGACCGTACTGATCGGAGAGGTGGGTGTACAGCTTGACACCGGGCTCCGGACCGTAGTGAGCGTTGACCCGACCAATTGCCGCGCTACGACCGCCGACCGGGAATTGTTGGGCGTCTGAGGACGAGGTCGTTCCGTCGCCCCAGTAACTAGCAAACGGGTGTCGGTGCTGAGCACTGATGATAGACGCGAGGGCCTGACGGCACGTCTCGTCACGCACATACCAGTCAGCAATCCAGGCCAACTGGCGGTACGTGTATTCAGGGCAGGCCTGTGCCATCTTGGCCAGACCCAGGTTGGTCGCCTCGGCGAGCAGGACCGTGTACAGCGCACGAGGGTCGTTCACCGGCTCGCCGGTTTGGAGGTGGGTGAAGTGCCGGCTCATGCCGGTCATCTCGTCAACTTCGACGAGTAGATCGGTTATGCGCACCCAGCGGAGCATCTCGTACGCGCGGCGCCCGAGCTCCTCCGCCTCCGGTGGCACGGTCGTTCGTAATGGAGTGATCGTTAACCGCCCATTCCGTAGCCGGACGTCGGGCAGTTCGTCATTGTCGAGCAGGCGCGCCACCTTCTTCATTTCGTCATCGACCTGCTGGCGCCGCTGCTCGAGGTACCTGTCGGAGCTCGTCTCGATGGCGACCGGAACGGCCCCGGTCTGACGGAGGTCACGCCAGTCGGACTCGGGCAGCAGGTATTCCTCGAAGGCTCGATTCTGGCGGCTGCCGGCCACCCACACATCACCGGCGCGCAATCGATCACGTAGCGTGCTCAGTGCGCACAGCTCGTAAAAGGGACGGTCGATGGCGCCCGTCTTCGATAACACATGTGGTTCCCAGCGCGGCGAGATGAACTCGATAGGTGCGTCGCGCGGAATCCGTCTCAACCGCTCGGATGCGTTCAGCTCCTTGAGTAGCGTCAGGCTGTCCAGCAGCGATTGGCACGACGTCGTCCCCTGGAACTCAAAGCTGTCCAGCAGCGTGGGCGCGTAACGTCGCAAGCGCGGATACGCGGTACCGAGCAGCGCCAAGGGGTCGAACCGTGCTGGGCGGGCGAGCTGCTCGGCCTCGGCGACGCTGTCGACGAATTTCGTCCAGGGCAGGATCGCTTCAATCGCTTGATAGGGATCAGCTGCGGCCTCGCGGGCCGTGATCAGAGCGGACCCGACGCTCGCGTACAGGCGCACCTTTTCGCTGATAGCCCGTCCACTTTGCTGGAATTGATCGGCGTGGGCCTGGCGGCTCCAATTGTGGTACTGGCCGATCAAGCGATTGTGGAGCTCGATGGCCTCATCGGTGAAATTGGCGCTTGTTTCCAGGAGGAATGCGACCAGTGTGGCGTAGCGCCGCTCGGGGCTGAATCGCTGGAGGAACTGGGGTGAATAGCGAGCGCCTTCTCGTGCCAGACGGAGCAACCGCGTCGGGTGCACCTTGCGCGTGACCTCCGGATCAAGGCCGATGGCGCGAATCATCTGCAGCCGCTCAGCCAACCCCATGAACGTGGCCGGCGTGGGTCGCCGCGGCGGTTGGCGCAGCGTCGCCAATGGCGTCATTCGCGCTCCTGGTTGTACAACGAGCAAACTGTCCAGCTGCGCTCGCTGCGCACCAGTAAG
>JAFAOS010000123.1 GCA_019247515.1 Chloroflexota bacterium
CCAAAAGGGCCGCCGGCACGAGGGCCGCCCCCATGACCAGCAGGGCGAACCACGCCGCCTCGCCCTGGCCCTCGAAGCTGCCGG
Source organism: Chloroflexota bacterium (assembly GCA_019247515.1). Taxonomy (GTDB): domain Bacteria; phylum Chloroflexota; class UBA6077; order UBA6077; family CF-72; genus CF-72. The sequence continues at coordinate 85 of JAFAOS010000123.1, forward strand.
CGGCGCTGAGCACGGCGTGGGCGCCGTCGAGCACCCCGACGCCGAGTGCGGCGAGCAGGGCCACGCCGGCGCCGCTGCGCGCGCCGCGCCCGAGCGCTGCGCCGAGCCCGCCTGCCGGTCCCTGCGCCGGGCTCACCGGCCCCTCGGACGCAACAGGGCCTCGATGGCTGACGGCAGGTCGCGCACGCCGATGATCTCGACCGGCCCGACAGCCGGCGCCGGGCCGGCGGCGAGCTGCCGGGCGCTGGCCTCGGGCAGCACACAGCGGCGGAAGCCGAGCTTGCCGGCCTCGCGCAGGCGCTGTTCGAGTTGTCCGGCACCGCGCAGCTCACCTGAGAGGCCCAGCTCGCCCAGCGCGACCATCTCGCCCGGAAACGGACGGTCACGCAGGCTCGAGACGATCGCCAGCGCCGCCGCCAGGTCGGCCGCGGGCTCCTCGACCCGCAGGCCACCCGCGACGTTCAGGTAGACGTCCTGGTCGTGCAGCGGAATGCCCGTGCGGCGGCTGAGCACGGCCGTGAGCAGGTGGAGGCGACTGGCGTCGAATCCGGTGGCGCTGCGCCGCGGCATGGCCAGCGGCGAACGGCTGACCAGCGCCTGAATCTCCTGCAGGATGGGCCGCGTGCCCTCCATGGCCACGGTCACCACCGAGCCAGCCGCGCTACGCGCACGTTCAGCCAGAAAGACCGCTGATGGATTGCTGACCTCCGCCAGTCCCTGGCCTCGCATTTCGAAAACGCCCACCTCATGGGTGGGCCCGAAGCGGTTTTTGGTACTGCGCAGCAGACGGTACTGGTTGAAGCGCTCGCCCTCGAGGTACAGGACGGTGTCGACCATGTGCTCGAGGACTTTCGGGCCGGCGATCGCTCCGTCCTTGGTGACGTGGCCGACCAGAAACACGGGCGTGCCGGTGGTCTTGGCCAGCTGGAGGAAGCGCAGCGCGCACTCGCGGAGCTGAGAGACGCTGCCCGGTAATGCCTCCACGTCCTGGGTCATGACCGACTGGATCGAGTCGACAATCGCGACGCCCGCGCGGCTGTGCCGGACCGTTTCGACAATCGTGTCGGTGTCCGTCTCGCTGAGGAACAGCAGGTTCGGAGAGTTCAGGCACATGCGTCTGGCACGCATCCCGATCTGGCCGACGGACTCCTCGCCCGAGACGTACAGGACTTCTCGCTGGGACTGTTCGGCGACCGTGTTCGCGACCTGGGTCAACAACGTGGACTTGCCGACGCCGGGGTCGCCGCCGATAAGCGTCAGCGAGCCTTTGACGATCCCGCCGCCGAGGACTCGCGCCACTTCGTCGATGCCGATCGGGATACGGTCAAAATCCGCGGACTCGATCTCGCTCAGACGCAGTGGGCGCGCGGCGGGCGGCGTGGCAGGGCGGGTGGTCGCGACCGGAGACAGGCGTTGAGCGATCTCGTCAAACGAGCCCCACGCGTCACACTCGGGGCATCTACCCAGCGAGCGCGGGTTGCGATACCCGCACTCGCGGCAGACAAACTCCGTGCGTGCCCGCGGCACTCGACCGAGTGAGAAAGCTAGGCCGACGCTTCGACGGGGACTTTTTCTTCCACCGCCTCGGGAGTGCCCGGCTTGGTTTCGAGCGTAAGGTCGTCGCCCGCGCGGTCGACCAGGACGGTGTCGCCTGGCTGGAAGCGACCGTGCAGCAGGCCCTCGGCGAGCGGATCCTCGATCAGGTTCTGGATGGCGCGGCGCATGGGCCGAGCGCCGAAGACCGGATCGAAGCCCTTCTCGAGCAGCACATCGCAGGCCGCGTCGGTGACTTCCATCACCAGCCGCTGCTCGCGCAGCTGCTTCTGGGTGCGGCTTAGCTGCAGGTCGACGATCTCGCGGATCTGATCGCGGCCGAGCGCGCGGAAGACGACCGTCGCGTCGATGCGATTGAGGAACTCGGGCCTGAAGAGCTTCTTCATCTCCGTCAGAACCTTGTCCTTCATCTTGTCGTACTGCTCCTGAGAGGTCTGCTGGCTTTCCGCCTTGTGGAAGCCCAGGCCTGTCTCGCGACGGATCAGCTCGGCGCCCGCGTTCGAGGTCATGATGATGATCGTGTTGCGGAAGTCGACCTTGCGGCCCTTGGCGTCCGTCAGACGACCATCGTCCATGATCTGCAGCAGGATGTTGAAGACCTCCGGGTGGGCCTTTTCGATCTCGTCGAGCAGCACTACCGAGTAAGGCTTGCGGCGCACGGCTTCGGTGAGCTGACCGCCCTCTTCGTAGCCGATATAGCCTGGAGGGGCGCCGACGAGTCGAGCCACGGAGTGGCGCTCCATGAACTCCGACATGTCGATTTTGACCATCGAGTCTTCGGTGCCGAACATGAACTCGGCCAGCGCGCGCACCAGCTCGGTCTTGCCGACGCCGGTCGGCCCCAGGAAGATGAACGCGCCGTTCGGCCGCCGCGGGTCACCGAGTCCAGCCCGGGCGCGCCGCACCGCCTTGGCGACGGTGAGGACGGCCTCGTCCTGACCCTTGACCCGCTCGCGCAGGGCTTCCTCCATCTTGAGCAGGCGCGCCGATTCTTCCTCGGCGATCTGCATGACTGGGATGCCCGTCCACATCGCCACGACCTGGGCGATGTCCTCGGCGGTGACGACCGGCTTGTCCTTGCCCTGCTCCGCCTGCCAGCCCTGCTCCAGGTGCTCGAGCTTGGAGCGCAGCTGGGCTTCGCGGTCGCGGTATTCGGCGGCGAGCTCGTACTGCTGGGCGGCGATCGCCGATTCCTTCTCGTTCTGGACCGACTCCAGCGAGCGCATCACTTCTTTGAGCGACGGCGGCGCCGAGGCGCGCTGCATGCGCACGCGGCTGGCGGCCTCGTCGACCAGGTCGATGGCCTTGTCGGGCATGAAGCGATCGGGCACGTACCGCGAGCCCAGGTCGGCGGCGGCCTTGATCGCCTCGTCCGAGATCTCCAGGCGGTGGTGCTGCTCGTAACGCTCCTTGATGCCCTTGAGGATCTCGATGGTGTCCTCGATGCTCGGCTCTTCGACGAGCACAGGTTGGAAGCGGCGTTCGAGGGCGGCGTCGCGCTCGATGTACTTGCGGAACTCGTCGAGGGTGGTGGCGCCGATGGTCTGCAATTCGCCGCGGGCCAGCGACGGCTTGAGGATGTTCGCCGCGTCGACCGCGCCTTCGGCGGCGCCGGCGCCCACCAGCGTGTGCAGCTCGTCGATGAACAGGACGCAATTGCCGCTGTTCTTGACTTCTTCGATGATCTTCTTCAGGCGCTCTTCGAACTCGCCGCGGTATTTGGTGCCCGCGACCAGCGAGCCAATGTCCAGGGTGAGCAGGCGCTTGCCCATCAGCGTTTCGGGCACGTCGCCAGTGGCGATGCGCTGGGCGAGGCCCTCGACGATCGCCGTCTTGCCGACGCCGGGCTCGCCGATGAGGGCCGGGTTGTTCTTGGTGCGCCGCGACAGGATCTGCACGACGCGCTCGATCTCTTTGAAGCGACCGATCACCGGGTCCAGCTTTCCCGCGCGTGCGGCAGCCGTCAGGTCCATCCCCAACTGGTCGATGACCGGCGTCTTGCTGGACTTGCCGTGGGGGGCGCCGCCCTGGCCTTCCTGGGAGTAGGCCGCCGACTGATTCAGGACGTAAATGACCTGCGAGCGGACCTTGTCCAGGCTGACGCCCAGGGATTCGAGAACACCGGCGGCGATGCCCTCGCCTTCTCGGACGAGGCCCAGAAGCAGATGTTCGGTACCGATGTAGTGGTGGTTGAGTCGACGCGCTTCGTCGACGGAGAGCTCGATGACTTTCTTTGCGCGGGGAGTCAGGCCGATGTCGCCGGCAACGGTGCGATCGCCGCGGCCGATAATGAACTCGACCGCGCTGCGAACCTTGTTGAGCTCGACGCCGAGGTTGCCGAGCACTTTCGCAGCAACACCTTCACCCTCACGGACGAGGCCGAGCAGCAGATGCTCAGTGCCAATGTAGTTGTGGTTGAACCGCTGGGCCTCCTCCTGCGCAAGCTGCAGGACTTTGCGTGCCCGCTCGGTGAATTTGTCGAAGCGATCAGCCATGTAGAGTTCACTCCGTTCTGCAACGGAACCAGCAGCTAACTGAAGCCGTCAGATGGTGAAACGAGTATAGCGCTCGAACTTGCGCACTCCCGGCGTATTGTGATTTGGGAGGAGCCGCGTTTAGTGCTCGGGTACTCTGGCCGTCCCGTTCGCCGCGGGCTCGCTGGCTTCAGCTTCGGGCTGGTCGGCGGCCATCACGTGCACGGCCTCCAGCGGCTCGGGCTGCGCCTCGTGTTCTTCGGCTGGTTGCTCGTACTGGTCGTGCTCCGAAGTCGAGCCGCTGAAGGCGTATGACGTGCCGCCCGTCCAGGCCTCGTAGCCTCCGCCGTAGTCGTACTCGCCGGCGTCTTCTGCCTGGCGCAGCGACAGACCCAGTCGGTGCCTGGATGGATCGATCTTGATGATGCGCAAGCTGACGTCTTCGCCTTCGCGCACAACCTGCTTCGGATGCGTGATCCGCTCGTCCGACAGCTCCGAGATGTGCACCAGACCTTCAACGCCCGGCTCGAGCTCGGCGAACGCGCCGAACTGGGCCAGCTTGGTGATCCTGGCCGGCACCGTGTCGCCCACGTGGTACTTCTGCTCGATGCGATTCCAGGGGTTTTCTTCGACCTGCTTCAGGCTCAGGGCGATCTTCTTGTTCTCGCGATCCACCCCGACGACGCGCACGTCCACTTCCTGACCCACGTGCAGCACCTGCGACGGATGCTGCACCTGACCCCAGGACAGCTCGGACAGGTGGATCAGCCCATCGGCGCCGCCAAGATCGACGAACGCACCGAAATCGGTCAACGACGACACGCGGCCGTGGCGAATCTCGCCCGCCTGCAGCTCGGCGAGCAGCCGGTCCTTCTGCTGCGCGCGGCGTTCCTGGGCGGCGGCCCGCTCGGACAGGATCAGCCGGTTGCGGCGGCGATTCATCTCGATGACCTTGAGGTAGAGCGTCTGCCCGCGCATCGAGCGCAGCTTCTCCTCGACCTCTTCTTCCGTGCCGCCGCGTCGCAGCTCGACGATCTGACTGAGCGGCACAAAGCCGCGCACGCCGTCGACCGAGACGATCAGCCCGCCCTTGTTGTGGTCGACCACCTCGCCGGTGACGACCTCTTCGGCGTCCTTCTTGGTCTGCAGGTCGCGCCAGCCGATCTCGGCGCGTGCGCGATTGATCGAGATGACCGGACGGCCCTCGGCATTTTCGGGGACGATGACCACCGCGGAGACGTGGTCGCCCCGATGCAGTGAAGGCTCACCCCGTTCGTTCTGAATCTCGCTGGTGGCAAGGACCGCTTCCATCTTGCCACCGATGTCGACCAGGATCTCTTCTCGGTCGACAAGCACGACGGTGCCCTCGACAAGCTCCCCACGCCGCAGCTGGGTGTGCTGCGACTCCTCGTATTGTTCCAGCAGCGCGCCCATACCCATATCCTGGGACGTGCTGCTGGCCTCAAGGCTTGACGGTGCGTCCGGTCTTCGGGGGGATATTGCTGGGGCCTGCTCCTCGGGGCGTTCCGCCGCCTCTTCCATTCCGTCCAAAACAACCAACCTTCGCGCTCGCGCGCAAAACTTCCAGCAGAGTATACGGTAAGCCTGGCACTCGCTCTCTGAATGCTTGCTTTGGGCGGAGCCCGCACAGGTGCGGGCTCCTCCTAAATAATCACAAACTCGCGCGGCGACCTTCGAGGGCGCGGGCCAGGGTCACCTCGTCCGCGTATTCGAGGTCGCCGCCTACGGGCAGGCCGCGCGCCAGGCGCGTGACGTGAACGCCCAGCGGCGCCAGGCGGCGCTCCAGGTAGCCCGCGGTGGTGTCGCCCTCCACGTTGGGATTGGTGGCCAGAATGACCTCGCGCACCGTCCCGCCTTCCACGCGCCTGACCAGCTCCTCGATCTTCAGATCTTCCACGGTTATGCCGTGGAGCGGGTCCAGGGCGCCGTGCAGAACGTGGTACAGGCCGCGGTAGCTGCGCGTCCGCTCCAGCGTGATCACCGCGAGCGGATCCTCGACGACGCAGATCGTAGCCTGGTCACGCTGATCTGAGCGACAGATGCTGCACGGCTCGACGTCAGTGACATTGCCGCATACCGAGCAGAAATGCACCGCCGCCTGCATGTTGGTGATCGCCTCGGCGAGCTCGCGCACGGCCTCGGGCGGCTGGCGCAGGAGATGGAACGTGAGCCGCTGGGCGGTCTTGGGGCCGATGCCGGGCAGGCTGGCAAACGCCTCAACCGCGCGGGCGATCGGCTCGATGGTCTGCACCCGCGCTATGGCATTCCGGGCAGCTTCATTCCGCCGGTCAGTGGCCCGAGCTTGTCGGCGGCCGTCTTCTGCGCCTTGCTGAGCGCTTCGTTGACGGCGGCAACCACCAGGTCTTCGAGCGTCTCGATGTCCTCGGGGTCGACGGCCTCGGGTGAGATCTTGACGCGCTGCACCTTGGCCTGGGCTGGCCCCATGCCGATCTCGGAGATCGTGACGCTGACCGCGCCGCCCCCCGCCGACGCCTCGATGGTCTCGGCGGCCAGGTCTTCCTGAATCTTCATCATCCGCGCCTGCAACTGGCGCATCATCTCGTTGTTCATCATGGCTGAGCGGCCTCCCGGGCAAGTGCCGAGATCATAGCGTTAGTCAGTTGGAACCCGCCTCGGCTCGCCGCCGAAGGTGCGCTGCGCGAAGTTGATCACGGGGTCGTCGAGCAGGCTCGGGGCACCACTGGCGTCGCCGTCGCCGACCGTGGCTTTTAGTCGATAGGCCGAGCCGTAGATCCGCTGGAAGGCGACTTCGATGAGCTGGCGGTTGGTGGACTTCTCGGCGGTCTTGCGGTTGAAGTCGGTGCTGAAGGCGACGACCAGGACGGAATCTTCGACACCGATCGGTCGGGCGCTGCCGAGGATCGAGCCGAGGAGCCCGTTGCGGCTTTTGACCTGGTCGATGACGTCGGGCCAGCGGCTGGCCAGGGGTGGGCTTGCAAGGGCGGGGGCCGGGTCCAGGGGCTCATCCAGTTGGGGCGGATGAGCAGGGTCGTGACGAGGGGCAGGGGAGACCCCTACAACCCCCACGAGGGGTTCGCGCTGAGCCTCTGGGCGAGACACGGTTGTGGGTGGCGTCGGCGCGGAGACCGTCGCCACCGGCGCCTCGTGCTGGTCCTCTGGGCGAGACACGGCGGCGGATGAACTCGGCGCGGAGACCGTCGTCAGGGGCGGCTCGTGTGGGGCCTCTCGGTGAGACATGGCGGGGGCTGGCGTCGGTGCGGAGAGCGTCGACCCCGCGGGCGCGGATGACGCCGACGGCGCAGCTGTCGTTCGCGGCGCGGGCACGGGTGACGGTGACGGCGTCAGCGTTTCGACGTCGCACGCGGTGAGCAGGGCGACCTCCGTCTGGACCTGGAACTGCGCCGCGTCCCGCGTTCGTGCCAACGCGTCTGACAGTGTTTGCACCAGCTGCATCAACGCGCCGATCGACCACGCCGGACCGCGCTCGCGCAGCCACGCCACCTCGTCCTCGGGCAGCTCGTCGCCCAGGCGCGCGTCGGCGCCGGTGCGCAGCAGCATCAGCGCGCGCAGGTGGACGATCAGCTCGTCGGCGAACAGACGCAGATCGGCGCCGCCCTCGGCCGCGTCGGACACGACGGCCATCACGCTGCCCGGCTCATGCCGGGTCATGCCGTCGATGGCGCCACGCACGGCCTCGATCGACGGCAAGCTCAGCGCCGCTCGGGCGACGTCCATGTCCACCGGCCCCACCGCGAATGCCGACAGCTGGTCGAGCAAGCTCAGCGCGTCGCGCAGCCCGCCGCGCGCGACCAGCGCCAACCGCTCGAAGACGGCTGGATCGACCTCGAGCCCCTCCGCGTCGGCGACTCTGGCCAGCTGCTCTTTCGTCGCCTGGTACGGGATGCGACGGAAGTCGAAGCGCTGGCAGCGCGAGACAATCGTCGCCGGGACCTTGTGGGCTTCGGTCGTCGCCAGGACGAACAGGGCGTGGGGCGGCGGCTCCTCGAGTGTCTTGAGGAAAGCTTCCCAGGCCGGCGCGGTGAGCTCGTGCGCCTCGTCGATGATGTACACCCGGTAACGGCCTTCGCCCGGTCGATAGGCCACCTTGTCGCGCAGATCGCGGATGTCGTCGATGCCGCGGTTCGAGGCGGCGTCGATCTCGACCAGGTCGAGCGCGCGGCTTTCGAGCGCCGCCTGACACAGGGCGCACGTATTGCACGGGTCGCCGTCCTCGGCGTGCTCACAGTTGACCGCCCGATACAGGATGCGGGCGACGGTCGTCTTGCCCGTGCCACGCGGTCCAGTGAACAGGTAGGCGTGCGCGGGCCGGCCGAGCTTGACGGCGTTGCGCAGCGTGCGGGTGACGTGCTCCTGGCCGACGACGTCCTCAAAGCGCCTGGGGCGCCACTTGAGGTACAGCGCGCGATGAGGCTCGCTGGGTTGCGTCGAGGTCTGCAGATCCGGGAACACGCCGCAGGCTAGTTTAAGGTCCGACCTCTTGAATCCGAGCCATTAGTGCCGGGGTCCGCAAGCGGCGTTCGATGATGTGCTCGGCGTAGTCGCGCAGCAACGCTTCGGCTTCGCGACCGATGTGCGGCGCGGCGTTGACGCTGCGCTGGCCGGCGGTGGCCTGCACGAAGCGCAAAAGCTTGAGAGCGGACGTGCCGATGGCGTGCGCGGTCGGTTCAGCCGGTCCGCAGCTCGGGCACACGACACCCCCCAGGAGCGCCGAGAAGTGATTCCGATCAGGTTCGATAAGCGCGCGACAGTTGACACACTCGCGCAGCTCGGGGCGATAGCCGAGCGCCTCCAGGAGCTGCAGGTGGAACGTGATGAGCACCAGCCGCGCGTCGGTGCTTGCGCGCAGCGAGCGCAGTCCTTCGAGCAGGATGTCGTAGACGGCCCGGTTCTCGGAACGGTCTTCGGTGAGCAGGTCGACGAGCTCGGTCAAGTAGAAGGCGTGTGTGGTGAGGTCGAGGTTTTCACGGATCTCTCGAAAGGCGTCCAGCGTGTCGGCCTGGGAGACGACGTCGAGCTCGCGTCCGACGGCCAGCAGGACATCGCTCAGCGTGAACGGCTCGAGGTGACCGGCGGAGCGGCTGGTGGTGCGGCGGACACCTTTGGCGACCGCGCGGACCTTGCCCTCGTCGCGTGAAAAGAGCGTCACGATGCGGTCGGCCTCGCCCAGGTCCATGCGCTTGAGGATGACCGCTGGGGTGCGATACAGGCGCTGGCGAGTCACGCGGGGAGCATGCCAGGCAGCGGCTCGACCAGGATGCGGCCGAGGCTCGGGTCGATGTCTTTCACGACGTCCCTGATTGCCGGGATGAGGATCTCCGGGCCGCTGTCGGACTTGACCACGTACACGTCGTTCGCGCCAGTCTCGAGGATATCCCTGACGCGGCCAAGGGATGCGTCGGTCGTGAGGTCGATCACCTCGAGGCCGATCACCTGGTGCCAGTAGAACTGGCCGATGGGCAGTCTGACCGCCTCGTCAACGGGGATCAGGATGTCCTTGCCGCGGAACTTCTCAGCGGTCGTCCTGTCGGTGATGTCCTCCAGTCGCAAGAGGACGATCTGAGCCTGAATCCGCCCGGACTGAACGACGTGGGTGGCGCCGTCCAGCAAGACCGTGTTGCCGCGCTTGAAGCGCTGCCTGGGGAAATCCGTAATGATCCGGCACTTCAGTTCACCGCGAATACCGTGCGGCGCAAGAACTTGCGCCACGACGAGCAGGTCGTCAGACGACGTCGAGGTCGACGCGGGTGCCTTTGCGGGTTGCGGCGGCCTTGACGAGGGCTCGGAGGCCGCGGACGACGCGGCCCTGGCGGCCGATGACTTTGCCGATGTCCTCTTCGTCGACCTCGAGCTCGTAGACCGTGGTATTGCCATCCTGGACCTCATCGACCTTGACGGCGTCGGGCTTGTCGACGAGAGCTCGGGCGACATACTCCACCAGCCCTTTCAGATCGGGTTCGAGATCTTCGAGGTCGTCGTCGCTCTCGTCCTCTTCGAACTGGTCGTCCTCGTCGGCGGCATCCTGGGGAGTGGAGGGTTCCTCGGTCATCAGTCAGCCGTGGTCGGGGCCGGCGCGGCCGGCAGCATGCCGTGCGCTCGCAACAAGCGCGTGACACGGTCGGTGGGCTGTGCGCCACGTTGCAGCCACTCACGCACGCGATCCTCGTTCACGACGAAGGTGGTCGGCGTGGTGAGCGGGTTGTAGTGGCCCAGATTTTCGAGGAAGGTCCCATCCCGCGGCGCCGTCGCTTCGGCGACCACGAGGCGG
>JAFAOS010000242.1 GCA_019247515.1 Chloroflexota bacterium
CGATCTCGTAGCATGCAGCAAAGGCCTTCTTGGGAACGTGGGGTGTCAACAGCGCCACCTTACCCGGAAGGCCTTTTGCTCCGGTAGTCCCTAATTCGCCGATGTCAAGACACCCGAGTTTCGCACCGCAAACTAGCTAGGCTCGGCTAGCCGAGCATGATGTTCACGAGCAGGGTCAAGTTCAAGCCGCGTGCAGTTGGCGATCGACGAAGTCGTTGAGTGTGAGGTCCAGTTGTCGCCAAGCGCAGGCTAGTGGGCTCTGTCGGGCGAGGTCGTCCGACACCAGTGGGTCGAGGAGTGCGAGACCGGGGCCGAGGACCCGGCCGTGTGCCTTGGTGAACAGCACGGCGGTGCGCCGGCCGAACGGCGTGAGCTGGTAGCGGTGCGACTTGGGTAACCGTCTGATCAAAGCCTTACGGCGTAGTCGGCGAAGGTCGTAGGTCGCCTGGCGGCTGGAGTAGGGCTGTTCCAAGAGGCTCGCGACGAGGTCCACCAGGTCGCGATTAGTGAAGCCAACCAGCACGTGGCTGAAGCGCACCAAGGAGGTCAGGAGTGCCATGACCCGCGGGTGTCGCCGAAGGCGAGCGCCGGGGCGTGCAGGCCGTCGGTGGTGGTCGATGGCCGGGTCACGTGGGTGAGCGTGACCACATCCGGAGCCGGTTGTGCAGTCTGCGCTTCGGCGTCACACAGACGCTGGTTGGCTGAATCGCCAACCGCCCGAAGGGCCGTCCAGTTCAGTGCGCAGACTCGGCGGCCAATTCCAAAGTCGCGGGTATCGCCGATGACGAGTTCGGTACGCAGCGCGACGCCGAGCTTGAAGTACTGCTTCAAGCGGCACGACGTGTACGTGCAGGACAACTGAGGATTCACCCCACGTGTGACGACCTTGGTTCTGAAGCGCCCCGGGGTGCGCGGCGTGAGTCTTCGGTCAAAGATGAGGACCACCTGGTCGGGACGACCGATGTCGAGGTGGTCACGGATCACGCCCTCGAAGAACGCGCGTCCGGCTTGAGGCTGACTGAACACGCGGGTGTCGGAGACCTCGAACTGGCGAAACGCCAAGTCATACGCATAGCCGGCCTGCAAGTCTGCCGTGGTGAAGGGCGACGGCAGGCGATGGAACCAGTGCCAGAAGAAGGCCTGCACGGCATGCGGGCCAAGGCGATTGCAGATACGCTGGAGCGCGGCCGGATTGGCACACCAGCGGAAGCGTGGGCCTGCCTCGGCTTGGTGGACGGTGGGCGTCTTGGTGAATGTTATCCGCCGTAGCCTCCGGTCTGTCTGAAGGTCGTGCGCCGCAGGCGCTGGGATGAGGGGGCGGCGGGGGAGAAGGGGCTCCGCCCTTTCTCCCCCCAAAGTGCTGCGCTGCGCGCGTCGATGGGATGCAAACACGGTCACGCATCCTCGCCGAGGAGGTCGCTGATCAACACTGGCTGCTCACACTCTGGGCATTGACCGCCGAGCCCTACGGCTCGCGAGAACAGGTGGCAAGATGGACATCTTCGCTCACCCACGGCACGCTCGCCACAACTTGGACATTCCGTACACGGTACGGAGTGTCAGTCGCCTTTGTCGCTGCAAGCGCCGGCGCAGATCCGGCTCCTCCGGTACCGCTCGTGCTCGGAGGCGCAGTCGATAGCCGAGCTGTTTGTGAGCCGGCGAACAGAACTTTGCACGTGAGTCCGAGAGCGTCGCGCCGCACACCAAGCAGCCCGGCGTCTCCGCCCCAGTCGAGGACGATGCGTAACGTGAACCGTAACCTACGGCGTTTTCAGGCTGGCTCATGCTGAGCACCCACACTCGACAGTTTTTTGCTCGTCGCGTACACCAATGGTGGTTCTGATCGAAATGTTCCTCCTCTCGAATTCAGCCGGTGACAGATAGCCCAATGCGGAATGGCGGCGGTGCGTGTTGTAGAAGCCTTCGATGAAATCGAACACGGCCGTCCGCGCCTCCTCTCGCGTGCGAAAGCTTGAGCGATCGAGGAGCTCGCACTCGAGCGTGGCGAAGAAACTTTCACACAGCGCGTTATCGTAAACCGTCAACTGCACGTGATGCCGACGATCGGCAGTGGGTTCAGATCATCCACCCGTTTCACCCCCTGTACGGCAGGCGCTTCGTTTTGCTGTCGTGTCGCCAGGCTTGGAACCAGCAGCGGGTGTACTTCGAAGATGATGTTGGCCATCTTCAGTCGATCCCAGCAAAGTGGACGGACGTGACCGCGGCAGATCCGTTCGTGGTCGTAGCCGCTGGCCGGGCGCTGTTCAGACCGGACGACTTGATTGAGGTCAGCCGCGTGATCCACGCCGCAAAGGGATGACCAGCGATACGCAGGGAAGCCGCCTGCCTCTAGAGCTGGGCTGTCAAGCCAATTGTGCCGCTGACGTAAGCACAATTTTGCCGCTGGACATGGCTTTACCCGGCCGGTAGAGTACGTGATCATGCCCTACTACTGCACGAAACGCCAGCTGTGCCGGCATCAGGAGGTAACCTGCTTGGCACGAGCCGGTCGTAATCAGCGGGACGCGTGGGCACTTCAGGTGGTGCGTCCAGTTGGCTGCTGCGCGTAATCCCAACGACGCCAAGGGCCAAGCGCTGCGTGCCGCCCGTGCTCTCAATCCGCAGGCGGCTAGTGTGACCGACGTCGCCTTCCTTGGCCATCCGTTCTTCGATGCGCGCGACCTGGTCCAGGTGAAGTACGAGATGGTGCGGCGTGTCGAAGCCGAAGGGCAGTCGGTCACCAGCACGGTGGTCAACTTCGGCTTTTCACGTCCAGCGTTCTATGCGGCGCAAGCCGCGCTTGCGCGCGGTGGGCTGCCGGCGCTGGTGCGGCAGCGACCGGGGCCACGTGGGCGGCACAAACTCCGTCCAGAGATCGTCACCGCGTTGCGCCAGGCCCGTGCTGATGAGCCGAGGATCCTCTCCAGCGAGCTGGCCGAGCGAGTCCAGTCTGAGTTTGGTGTGCGCGTGCACCGGCGGACGATTGAGCGCGTACTGGGTCCACGCCCAAAACGGCATACGGCGCCCAGGTCGTGAACTCACCACCGGAACCGCCAGCGTCGTCCAGCGGTGTCGATCCTTCGATGCTGACGACGCACTACGAGGCTGCGCGCGCCCTCGCTGTCGGCGATCGCGCACATGGTCAGGTCATCGGCTTGACCGTTCTGTATCGCTGGGGATTGCCGGCCTGGATGCACCTGGTGCAGAACGCGCATCCGAATCCTGTGCCCGAAACTCAAGCGACAACGTCCACTGCGACGCCCCATGGAGCGAACTCGGCGGCAACGATTCTGATCATCGCGAGTATGTTGCTCGCATTTTCGAAGGAGTCCAGCCAGTGCAGGCCACGATGGAACTACGGGTGACCCCGCACCACCTGGCGCGTAATGCGTACCTGTATGTACGTCAGAGCACGTTGCGCCAGATGGTGGAGCACACGGAGAGCGCAACTCGTCAGTACGCCCTCCGCCAGCGAGCGATTGCCCTTGGCTGGCCGGCGGAGCAGATTATCGTCATCGATTGCGATCAGGGCCAGTCCGGCGCCTCGGCCGCCGATCGCGCCGGCTTTCAACAACTGGTGGCAGAGGTTGGCCTGGGCCACGCCGGTATCGTGCTCGGACTCGAGGTTTCGAGGCTGGCGCGCAGTTCGACCGATTGGCATCAACTGCTCGAGTTGTGCGCGCTGAGCCAGACGCTGATTCTGGATGAGGACGGCTTGTACGATCCTGGCCATTTCAACGACCGGCTGTTGCTGGGGCTCAAGGGCACGATGAGCGAAGCGGAGCTCCACGTCCTTCGCGCTCGGCTGATTGGCGGCCAGCGCAGCAAGGCCCGACGCGGTGAGCTCAAACAAATCCTGCCAATCGGGTTCGTGTACGACCCGCTGGATCGCGTAGTCTTTGATCCAGACCAACAGGTCCAGCAAGCGATCCGGTTGGTCTTCCAGGCCTATCGTCGCACCGGCTCTGCATGCCGCGTTGTCGGGTACTTCTCGCAGGAGGAACTTCTCTTTCCACGGCGCATTCGCTCTGGTCCTGCAAAAGGCAACCTGGTGTGGGGTCCACTCACACATGACCACGTGCTACGTGTTCTCCACAATCCGCGCTACGCCGGTGCTTTCACCTATGGCAGAACGACGGTCCATCACCGAGGCAATGGGCACCTGTACATTGAGCGGCTGCAACGCGACGAGTGGCAGGTGCTGCTTCGCGATGCGCATGCCGGCTATATCTCCTGGGACGAGTACGAGCAGAACCTTCAGCAACTGCGCCAGGCGGCTCACAGCTATGGCATCGATCGGCGTGAGAGCCCGCCCAGAGAAGGACCAGCGCTTCTGCAAGGCCTGGTGATCTGCGGTCGTTGCGGCAACCGGATGACCGTGCGTTACGACATACACAAGGAACGCGAAGTGACGACCTACACGTGTATGCGCACTGCGATCCAGCACGCCCGGCCCGTCTGCCAGCGAGTACATGGCGAAGCGTTGGATGCCGCCATTGGCGATCTCTTGATCGAGTCGCTGACTCCGTTCAACCTGGAGCTGACGTTGGCTATTCAGGCCGAAGTCCAGGCGCGCATCGACGACGCGGATCGGTTGCGGCAGCAGCACGTTGAGCGAGCGCGCCAGGAGGCAGAGCTGGCACAGCATCGGTTCCAGCGGGTGCATCCCGACAATCGCCTGGTCGCCGATGTGCTCGAGGCTGAGTGGAATGCCAGACTACGCGAGCTCGCTGACGTCCAGGACCTGTACCAGCGTCAACGAGCGGAAGCGCAACGCATACTGGATGCGGACGAGCGCAAAGCCATCCTGGACCTTGCGACCGATCTTCCCCGCCTGTGGCGAGATCCCCGGACGCCAGCGCGTGAACGCAAGCGCCTGGCGCGGCTGCTCATCGAAGACGTCACACTCCTGCGTGCTGATCAATTGACTGCGCACGTCCGCTTTCGTGGTGGTGCAACTCATTCACTCCAGCTGCCGCTCCCAGGCCGGGCCTGGCAGTTACGTCAGGCCAAGCCCGAGGTAGTGTCGGCTATCGACGAGCTGCTCAACGAGCATACCGACGGCGAGATCGCTGCAATTTTGAATGAACGTGGCCTTCGCTCAGGCCTTGGCCTGCCATTCCATTCACACATCGTGGGTGATATGCGTCGCAGCTACCGACTGGGCACCCGCTTTGATCGTTTGCGCGCTGCTGGTTTGCTGGACAAACGCGACATGGCCCGTCTGCTGAAGATCTCCGTCGGAACCCTGAAGACGTGGTATCGCCACGGCTTGATTACCGGCAAAGCCTACGACGATAAAGGTTCGGTTCTGTACCAGCCGCCGACAGGACCCCGCCCGCGTCGCGGAGCGCATAAGTTTCATCCTCGGCGGCCCAGTGAAAACCGGCCGGAGCGCCGGAATGAGGTGTAGTGTGCCGCGCAGGTCTTGTC